>JAHEXJ010000003.1 GCA_023252155.1 Actinomycetes bacterium
CCGCTAGATGAGGATGCGCGCAAGCGAGGATTCACAGTCGTCAACGCCGACCCAAATGTCGGTGGCCGCTTCAGCGCTCTCACTGCATTTGGGCTCGTCCCTGCCGCCTTAATCGGCATTGACGTCTCAATTCTTCTTGATGCGGCCAGCGATGCAATCCCTACTTTTCAAGGGGCAGAGTCTGCCGCAATCGCTGTGGCATATCTGTTGGCCTATCAATCCGGCCAGTACGTTGCCTTCTGCGATACGGATTCAGGTATGCCGGGTCTATCTGACTGGATCGAACAGCTTGTGGCTGAGTCAACTGGCAAGGAAAAAGTTGGGCGTTTGCCGATAGTGATTGAGAGCGTCACAGCGCCAGTTGGTGGAGATGCACTTCGTATCGCATTCACTGGCAAGAGCGACTTGGTAGTTGAGTGTGAACTTGGCGCACAATTTATTTTTTGGGAGTGGGTGACCGCGCTTCTCGGGTTCGCACTGGAGATTGATCCATTCAATCAACCCAATGTCACCGAAGCTAAGGAACAGACCGCTTCCCTACTAAAAAGTTGGTCCGGCAAACTACCAAAGTTCACGCCCAATAACCTTGACGGCGCTGTCGAAATTTTCGCCGACGCCTCCACCGTACAAGAAGCCCTCACTCAGGTTATTGATGCAGTGTCTACGGATGGCTACATCGCAATCATGGCTTATTTGGATAGACGAGATAACGAAGAACTTGCGCAATTGCGCCGGATTGTTGCCGACAAGAGTTCCAGACCTGTCACTTTTGGTTGGGGACCCAGGTTCCTTCATTCCACCGGGCAGTTCCATAAGGGTGGTCAACAAAATGGAGTCTTCCTCCAGATCACCGGAGAGAGTGATGAGGACATTCAAATACCGGGAAGAGATTTCACTTTCCGTACATTGATATCAGCCCAAGCATTGGGCGATGGTCAAGCACTTGCTTCTCGAGGCTTGAAGGTCATCCGTCTGCATTTGCGAAATCGCGAAAACGGAATTTCTGAAATCCTAAGCGCCGCGAGAGCGATTATTTAGTCTTCGTCATCTCCACGAAGTTTGCGAAGTGCCTCTTCAAGGATCTTCATGCCTTCAGCATCGCTTCTGCGCTCTTTGACGTAAGCAAGGTGGGTTTTGTAAGGCTCGTTTTTGATCGGGCTTGGCGGATTAGCTTTATCGCGACCGGCTGGATAGCCACATCGCGGGCAATCCCACTCGTCAGGAATAACGACGGTGGCGTCCTCAGCAAAGGATGGACGGGTTTCATGGCCGTTGGCACACCAGTAAGAGATTTGGAATCGACCGATGGATTCTCCGCGTTCGGCCTCGCCCATAGGGCCTGCTCCGACGCGACTGCCTCGAATTGCGCTTCCGCCTGCCATATTTACTCCTTGTTGTAGTTACAAACCAATGTCATGTACCAGTTATTCCAACATCAATCTAAGCCAGTCTTGGCCAAGCTCAGGGATTTATTTAAGAGCCAAGCTCAGGGCCACAACTCCGGCAAACCAGAGCCCGCCGACGACGATCGTGATTCGATCGAGGTTGCGCTCAACAACCGAGGATCCGCCGTATGTCGAGGAGACACCGCCACCGAATAGGTCGGAAAGGCCGCTGCCTTTGCCCTTATGAAGGAGCACAAGGAGGACCATCAGGACGCTCGTAACTACGAGCAAAATGGACAGTGCCAGTTTCATCAATACCCCTTATTGGTTGGTGCGCCCTGCGTAGACGAGAAGGATAACGCACCAAGCCCCTATTTATAGAACTTGGCGATTTTGGCTAATTCTTCGGGATCCAGGCTCGCCCCACCGATGAGGGCACCGTCTACGTCAGCCTGCTTCATAATCTCGGCGATATTTGAGGATTTAACCGAGCCGCCGTAGAGAATTCGCATTCCCTCAGCGATTTCAGGTGATCCAATAGCTTCGATTTCCCCGCGAATCGCGCTGCAGACTTCCTGAGCATCCTCAGCTGTCGCCGTTTTACCCGTGCCAATTGCCCAGATGGGCTCATAGGCAATGACGATCTTCTTCAGCTCTGGCTTGCTCAAATTGGCTAGTCCCGCGCGAACTTGTCGGATGACATAAGAAACATGAGTACCAGATTCACGAATTGAAAGCTCTTCACCAACACAGAAGATTGGCGTCAGCTCGTTGGCAAGTGCTGCTTTGATCTTGCGATTCACCAGTGCGTCGTCTTCACCGTGAATTGTGCGACGTTCGCTGTGACCAACGATGACAAAAGTGCACCCCAACTTTGACAACATGGATCCAGAAATATCGCCAGTAAATGCTCCCGCGCTCTCAGGTGAAAGATCCTGAGCTCCATAAAGCAATCGAAGGCGATCTCCATCTACCAAGGTTTGAACCGAACGAATATCGGTGAAGGGTGGTATCACCGCGACATCGACTGCGTCGTAATCCTTGTCGTCAAGACTGTAAACAAGTTTCTGTGTAACGGCGATGGCCTCTAAGTGGTTGAGGTTCATCTTCCAGTTGCCCGCCATCAATGGCTTGCGCATTATTGCTCCTTTTGTTTTCTACAAACCTAATGCTTGAAGGCCGGGAAGTTCCTTGCCCTCAAGGTATTCAAGAGATGCTCCGCCACCGGTGGAGATATAGCCAAAGTCAGAATCCGCGAAACCAAGTGAGCGAACCGCAGCTGCGGAATCTCCGCCTCCGACCACCGATATTCCAGATACCTTGGTCAATGCTTCCGCAACAACTTTCGTTCCGGCTGCGAAGGATGAAAATTCGAATACACCCATAGGCCCATTCCAAAATACGGTCTTGCACTCAGCAATCGCTTTGGCAAACTCCTTCGCCGAATCTGGCCCGATGTCCAAGCCCATCTGATCAGATGGAATGGCATCTGCACTAACCAACGTCGCTGGTGCATCGGCCGAGAATTTAGGAGCTACGACGATGTCACTTGGGAGGTGCAGTTTCACACCGAGTGATTCTGCCCTTGCGATGAGATCTTTGACAGTTGGAATCAGATCGGTTTCGACCAATGAGGTGCCGATGCCCTTGCCTTGGGCTGCAAGGAACGTGAATACCATTCCCCCGCCGATGGCAAGAACATTCACCTTATCGAGCAAGTTGGAAATGACGCCGATCTTGTCGGAAACTTTTGCACCGCCAAGGACCACTCCGTATGGCCTTTGCGGATTCTGAGTGAGCTGCTTCAAGACTTCAACCTCAGCTGCAACGAGAAAGCCCGCTGCATGCGGGAGGAGTTTAGGCAGATCAAAAACCGATGCATGCTTGCGATGTACGGCGCCAAAACCATCTCCAACGTACGCCTCAACCAAAGAAGCGAGTTCGATTGCAAGTGCAACTCGCTCACTTTCTTCTTTGCTTGTCTCTCTCGCATCGAATCGCAAGTTCTCAAGGAGAATTATTTCTCCAGGTGCCAATGTCTTCGCTCTTGCCGAGGCATCCGCAAAGTTCTTCACGAACTCGACGCTGTGACCAAGGAGTTCAGAAAGTCGTACTGCTACCGGTTCTAATGAGAACTCTGGCTTGGCTTCTCCCTTTGGACGTCCAAGGTGCGCACCGATAACGATCGATGCACCACCATCAAGCAAGAACTTGATGGTGGGCAGCGATGCGCGAATTCGTCCGTCATCGGTGATGACGCCATCTTTGAGTGGAACATTGAGGTCGCATCGAAGAAAAACTTTCTTCGCTTTGATCTGCAGTCCTTCAAGGGATGCCGACATTAGAGCTTTTTGCCAACCATCTTGATGAGGTCTACTAGTCGGTTTGAGTAACCCCACTCGTTGTCATACCAGCCGACGACCTTGGCTGTGCTGCCAATGACCTTGGTGAGACCTGAGTCGAAAATACAAGAAGAAGGATCGGTGACGATGTCGGATGAAACGATTGGATCTTCTGTGTAAGTCAGGTAACCCTTGAGTGGTCCGCTTGTTGCAGCAGCCTTCATTGCGGCGTTGATATCGGCCGCTGTTGCTTCCTTGGCAAGTTCGACGGTCAAATCGGTTACCGAACCAGTTGGAACAGGCACTCGCATGGCGTATCCATCGAGCTTGCCCTTCAACTCTGGAAGTACGAGGCTGATCGCCTTTGCCGCACCTGTCGAGGTTGGAATGATGTTGGTAGCTGCAGCGCGAGCGCGGCGAAGATCCTTGTGTGGGAAATCAAGAATCACCTGGTCATTCGTGTAAGCATGAATTGTCGTCATAAGTCCACGAACGATTCCAAATTGATCGTTAAGCACCTTGGCCATTGGCGCAAGACAGTTGGTCGTACATGACGCGTTAGAAATGATGTGGTGATTGGCTGGATCGTATTTGTCGTCATTGACGCCCATAACGATGGTGACATCCTCATCGGAAGCTGGAGCCGAGATGATGACCTTCTTGGCACCGGCTGCGATGTGCTTCTTGGCGTCGGCGGCTTTGGTGAAATGTCCGGTGGACTCAAGAACGATGTCCGCGCCGACCGAGGCCCAAGGCAATGCTGCTGGGTCGCGCTCTGCAAAAACCTTGATTGTCTTGCCGCCAACGGTGATCGTGTCGGCGGTGTATGAAACCTCAAGGCCCAGGCGGCCGAGGATCGAGTCGTACTTCAAAAGGTGGGCCAGGGTCGCGTTATCGGTCAGATCGTTAATACCGACAATCTCAATATCTGGTGATGTCAGCGCGGCGCGGAAGAAATTACGCCCAATTCGCCCAAATCCATTAATTCCAACAGCAGTCACAGTAAACCTCGCTTAGTTGTAGTCCCCACATTCCCCGCTTGGGGTGGGCAAGAAAAGTGCCACAGCGCTGGGGTGCGTGGTAAACCCTATCATTGCGAAATCTGACTTCTTAGTTCAGGTGTTCCAATTCACGAAATACAGGCGTAATTCAGCCCGATATGGCTAACAATGGTCCGCTGGCACACTAGGCGGCACTAATGTGGCGCTTCGCCGCCCTGCTAATTGACCGGGTCCACAGTACGACCCCCGAGATAATCGCAAGAAGTGGAGCGTACTTCCAGCCTGATAACTGCGAGGTCGCAGCACTGGGATAAAACAAGCCCTCAAAAATTAATGACGACGCGAAAATCCTTGAAATCAGTACTTTGGCTCTCTCCATGCCATTGATTATTGTCTAACAAGCGATCAAGTCAAGAATTTGGAGATAAATGACTGGTCTTAATTAAGTAACTCAGGTGAAAGTCCCGCTTCAGTATCTGCGATCCCCAATTCGCCGGCCCTCTTATCGGCCATCGCGAGCAACCGACGAATTCGACCGGCGATGGCGTCCTTGGTCATAGGTGGCGAGGCCAGCGATCCGAGTTCTTCCAGGCTGGCTTGGCCATGGGTGATACGCAATTCGCCTGCTTCTTTCAGATGCTCGGGAATTTGATCGCCCAAGATTTCCATTGCTCGCGCAACCCGGGCCGATGCCGCAACGGCTGCCCGCGCAGAACGGCGAAGGTTTGCATCGTCGAAATTAGCAAGGCGGTTGGCAGTTGCTCGGACCTCGCGGCGCATCCGACGCTCCTCCCATGCCAATACGCTCTCGTGCGCACCAAGTCTGGTCAACAGAATTCCGATTGCGTCTCCGTCGCGAATTACTACGCGATCGACTCCGCGCACTTCGCGTGCCTTCGCCGTTATTCCGAGCCTGCGGGCTGAACCAACAAGAGCAAGTGCCGCTTCAGGTCCGGGGCAGGTGATCTCGAGTGAGGAAGAACGTCCGGGTTCGGTCAAGGAACCGTGCGCGATGAAAGCACCTCGCCAGGCAGCCTCTGCATCGCATATGGAAGCCGAAACAACTTGGGGTGGGAGTCCGCGAACAGGGCGCCCGTTGGCATCCACCAAGCCAGTTTGGCGTGCAAGAGCTTCGCCATCTTTTACTACGCGAACAACGTAACGTGAGCCTTTGCGAAGCCCACTTGATGAAAGCACCGCAAGATCGCTTTCGTGGCCATACACATCAGCAATATCTTTTCGAAGGCGCCGTGCACTTTGGGCCGCATCAAGTTCAACCTCAACAAGAATTTTGCCTGCCACTAGATGCAATCCGCCAGCAAAACGGAGCAATGCCGAAACTTCGGCCTTTCTGCAACAGGGCTTAGTTACCGATAGTCGAGTGAGTTCATCCTTCACCGCTGCAGTCATAGCCATGTGCTTATCCAATCAGGCTCTCATGCATGATGTGACCAAAAACCGAAGTCAATTTTTCTACATCGTGGTGAACGCTTCCGACAGCTTGGCGGAGATCGGCGATCACAAGTTGGCCACCCATCGCTCTCACCAGGTTCTCAAGGGAGGCAACGTCGCGAACCACCGAATCATCGGCCACGACATAATCGGCGCGAAAATCCGGGGCGTATTGCTGAATCAAACCAAGGTGCTCCTCGGGGGTGTATCCGGCGTATTCATTGCCCGATAACTCGGGGATCGCGTCCAAATTAAGCAGCACTATTCGCTTAGCCCTACTTTCGGCAAGTGCGCGCCTTTGTGTCGGGACAAGCAAATGTGGAAGCACTGACGAAATCCAAGAACCTGGACCCATGGTGATCCAATCAGCGTCGGCAATTGCGCTCAAAGCCTCATGCCGAGATGGAGGATCTTGAGGAATTATCCGCAGAGAGTCAAGCCTGCCTTTGGAAGTTGCCACTTCGGCCTGTCCACGTACCACCGTATAACGACCTCCATCGATAAAGGTTGCTTCGATGTCCAAAGGTTGGGACGACATGGGAAGCACGCGGCCCACGACTTTCAACAAGGAGGCTACGCGATCGAGTCCGGCAACGGGATCTTCATCGCGATCCCAGAGGGCAGCCAGAAGTAAATTTCCGACGGCGTGACCTTGGAGCCAACCTTCGCCAGTAAATCGATGTTGAATGATCGTGGACCATTCACGTCCCCACTCATCGTCTGAGCAAAGTGCAGCAAGTGCCATTCGCAAATCTCCGGGCGGCAAGATCGGAAATTCCTGCCGTAAGCGACCGCTAGATCCCCCGTTATCGGCTACCGTCACAATCGCAGTTATAGACGGCGTGATCTTGCGAAGCGATGCCAACGTTGCGGCAAGTCCGTGTCCACCTCCAAGAGCAACAACTTTTTGAGGCACTATTCACGTCCTACATCGCGGTGAATTGCATGGGCCTCTATAGACACAGGTCCTTGAGTCACGTTGAGACGCGTTGCGATTGCCTCAGATATTGCAACGCTTCGATGCTTTCCACCTGTACAGCCCACCGCCAACGTCACGTACTTCTTTCCTTCACGCAAATATCCTTCAGCCATCTGATTGAGCAACGAGACATAACTGTCAACAAATGCGCCGACGCCTGGAGATGAAAGAACATGCTCGCTTACCTGCTCATCCAAACCAGTGAGTGCTCTGAGTTCGGGAACCCAATGCGGATTGGGAATGAATCGACAATCCAGAACGAGATCAGCATCAACTGGAATTCCATATTTATAACCGAAGGAAAGCACATTCACACGGACTCCGTGAGTTTCTCCGGCAGCAAATATTTCTCCAACACGCTTTTCTAGTTGGTGAACGTTGAGGTTGCTGGTATCGATGACAACGTCAGCGCGGGAACGTAAATCCTCAAGGCGCGTGCGTTCGCGAGCAATTCCGTCAACAATTCGATCTGCACCTTGCAAAGGGTGAGGCCTTCGGGTTGATTCAAAACGCTGAACCAGTGCTTGATCTGTTGAATCCAAGAACAGGAGGCGATGCGGAACGCCGTCATCGCTCAGCTGGACCAAGGCGTTGTTGAGATCATCAAAGAATCTTCCGCTACGGACGTCTACGACCACGGCCATTGCAGAAATGGCAGCGCCATCGGTCTGGGCCACGAGGGCAGGCAACAGCGCAGCCGGGACATTGTCAACGACGTACCAGCCAAGGTCTTCTAGGGCATGGGCGACGGTGGAACGTCCGGCGCCGGACATCCCTGTCAGTATCAAGACTTCGCGTGGTTGGTTCATGTTCTTCTTAATACTCCTGTATCTGTCAAGGACCGTCTAGTTTTTCGCCGGTTCGGACTTCGTCCGTTAGTATCTCGCCAGTTTGCGCGTCAAATGAAGGCGATCGCTCTTTTTGTAGCGAAGAAATAATGATTTCGGCAATCGTTGCGCCAATTCCAGGGATTTCAGCAATTTCTGCTGCGCTCGCGCGACGAAGAGCGGCAACCGAACCAAATCGCTTCAGAAGGGCCGCACGTCGAACTTGCCCAAGGTGTGGAATCTCATCAAGCAATGATTCCAACATAACCCCAGACCTTCGAGAGCGGTGAAATGTGATTGCAAAGCGATGAGCTTCATCCCGGACTCGCTGCAGAAGATAGAGGCCCTCACTAGTGCGAGGAAGGATCAGAGGATCGCTCTGGTCAGGGAGCCAAACTTCCTCGAGTCGTTTTGCCAACCCGCACAGTGCGATGTCCTTCATACCCATTTCTTCGAGTGCTCGAGCTGCTGCAGAAACTTGGGGTGCTCCCCCGTCAACCACAATAAGTTCGGGTGGGTAGGCGAATTTCCTCTGGGCACCACCTTGCTCAACTACCTGAGCCGAGTCAACGTCTCTTTCATCGGCAAGTCTTTTCAAACGTCGGCTTAGAACTTGGTGAATGGCACGTGTGTCATCCCATGCCGTCGATGTGTCGATGATGAATCGACGGTACTCGCTTTTTTTCGCAACCCCGTCTTCAAAAACAACCATGGATGCGACTACGGAAGTTCCAGAAATATTAGAGATATCAAAACACTCGATCCGAAGTGGCGGGCGTTCAAGGCTAAGGGCTTCTTGAATTTCTATAAGCGCCTTGCCGCTCACTGCACTGTCGGCAGAGCGTTTGTTGACCGATTGGATTAGGGCATATCGAGCATTGCGTGCAACGGTATTGAGAATCTCAACCTTCTCACCCCGCTGCGGGACTTTGATTTCCACCTTCGAGCCGCGCAGAGAACTAAGCCAAGATTCTAAGACTTCGCAATCCTTAGGCACCTCATTAATCAAAATGTCGGCCGGCACATCCAGTCCAATGTTTGAACCTGCTACCCCTCCATAAACAGATGCAAAGAGAGCCGAAATATCGTCCTCACCCTCAAGTGCGTTCTTTTGGTCTAGGAGCCAAGATCGCGACCCTTTGATCGCGCCTCCTCGGATTATGAATATTGAACCCGCGGAGTGAGGACCCTCGCGATGGATGGCAAGAACATCGGCATGCAAGTTATCTGACATCGTTGCATCGGCAGATTCCTTCACCCGTTCCATCGCTGAAATTTGATCTCTGATCTTGGCCGCTCGCTCATATTCTTGAGCAGAGGCCGCCATCTCCATCTCCTTTTGCAATGTTGGCACGATGTCACCAACCCCTGCATCCATGAAATCGACAAGACGACGTGCGAGTTTCATGTGATCCTCTTTTGAAATCCACTCCACACACGGCGCCGCACATTTGCCTATATCGCCAAGCAGGCATTGACGATTGTTTCTTCTCGCCTTTTGGAAATTGGAATCGGTGCAAGAGCGCACGGGAAATACCTTGAGCATGACATCGAACGTGTTGCGAAGCGCCCAGGCATGCGTAAAGGGGCCGAAATACTTGATGCCGGGTCGCTTCTGTTTGCGAGTAATGAAAACTTTAGGGAACTCATCGCTTAAGGAAATCGCAAGGTAGGGATATGACTTGTCGTCTCGAAATTGAACGTTGTATGTGGGATTGAACTGCTTGATCCAAGAAAACTCCAGTTGGAGTGCTTCGACCTCAGAATCGACCAATGTCCAATCAACTCTCACTGCCTCGTGAACCATTCGGAATGTGCGCTCGAGTAGATTTCCCTGAAAATAACTACTGAGTCGTGACTTCAGACTCAGGGCTTTTCCGACGTAGATGACCTCATCGGCGGCATTAAAGAAGCGATAGACCCCCGGAAGCGGCGGTATATCTTTCGGACGATAACTTGCGGGGTCGGCCATAGTTAGTGTCGAAACCTACGCACTCATCCGATTACTTTTCAATATTTCCCTTAAGTAATGTCCTGTGTAACTCTTCTCATTCATGGCAACATCTTCAGGAGTTCCCTCAGCAACCACCGTGCCACCTCTGAATCCACCTTCGGGCCCCATATCGACAACCCAATCTGCACATTTAATGACATCAAGATTATGCTCGATCACGACAACGGTATTGCCGGTGTCGACTAGGCGATTGAGCACGCCGAGCAGTTTGCTCACATCCTCAAAGTGAAGACCAGTGGTGGGTTCGTCGAGAACGTAGATGGTGCGCCCCGTTGAACGCCTCTGCAGTTCAGTGGCTAGCTTTACGCGCTGAGCCTCACCTCCTGAAAGAGTTGGCGCCGATTGTCCGAGCCTTACGTAGCCAAGACCTACATCGCACAAGGTTTTGAGAAAGCGCGCAATTGTTGGCACGGCTTCGAAAAATCCACGTGCTTCCTCAATTGGCATGTTCAAGACTTCTGCAATGGTCTTGCCTTTGTAATGCACTTCGAGGGTCTCACGGTTATAACGAGCACCATGACAGACTTCGCATGGAACGTAAACATCGGGTAGGAAGTTCATTTCGATGGTGATAGTGCCATCTCCTGCGCAGTTCTCGCACCTCCCGCCCTTCACATTGAAGGAGAAACGACCCTGTAAATAACCTCGGACTTTTGCCTCAGAGGTCTCAGCAAAGAGTGCGCGGATCTTGTCGAATACACCGGTGTAGGTAGCGGGGTTTGAACGTGGAGTACGCCCAATGGGAGATTGATCAACATGAACAACCTTGTCCAAAAGATCCACGCCAGAGACGCTTCGATGTCGTCCGGGGACAAGTCGGGCGCCGTTGAGTTTATTTGCCAGGGTCGAGTAGAGAATGTCATTAATGAGGGTCGACTTGCCCGACCCGCTAACCCCGGTAACCGCGACAAAGACGCTTAGTGGAATTGCAACTTCAATATCTTTCAGGTTGTTCTCTTTTGCACCCTTGATGACAAGTCTGCGTTTTGCCTCGGTGGGGCGTCGAAATTCCGGAATGGATATAGATCTTCGCCCCGACAAATAAGCGCCCGTTATGGATTCTTCGGATTCGATGAGCGACTGATAATCCCCTGAAACGACGACTTTGCCGCCGTGCTCTCCCGCTCCTGGACCGATATCGACGATCCAGTCCGCCGCTCGAATTGTCTCTTCATCGTGCTCGACAACGATGAGCGTATTGCCGAGGTCTCGAAGTTTTGTGAGTGTTTCGATAAGGCGGCGATTGTCTCGCTGGTGCAATCCGATGCTCGGTTCATCTAGAACGTAGAGCACGCCGACTAGTCCAGAACCAATCTGCGTTGCAAGACGTATTCGTTGAGCCTCTCCTCCAGACAATGTTGCGGCGGGGCGTTCGAGCGAGAGGTAATCCAATCCGACGTTTAGCAGGAACCCAAGGCGGGCATGCACTTCCTTGAGAACGCGTTCGGCAATCTGACTTTCACGGGCGTTAAGGTCGACTTCAGCCAAGAAAGTGGCGCAGTCTGCTATTGATAGTTCGCAAATTTGAGCGATGCTCTTGCCACCTACTGTTACCGCAAGCACTTCGGGCTTGAGGCGGGCACCTTCGCACACTGGGCAAGGTATCTGGCGCATGTACCCCTCGTACTTGTCGCGGCTGTAATCGCTATCGGTTTCTGCGTGACGACGATGAATAAATGGAACGACACCTTCAAAGCCCGTGGAGTAATTACGAACTCGACCGTAACGGTTCTTGTATTTAACATGTACTTCATACTCGTAGCCGTGAAGAATTGCTTCCTTGGCTTTCGTTGAAAGTTTGCGCCAAGGATTGTCCAAAGAAAATTTCACTTCACCAGATAGAGCCTCGAGCAAACGCAAAAAGTATTCCGACGTTTGTCCTGTCGACCAAGGCGCGATGGCTCCTTCGTTGATGGATAAGGAGTCGTCGGGAACAATCAAATCGTGGTCGACTTCCAACTTGGTGCCGATGCCTGTGCAGGCAGGACATGCACCGAAAGGCGAATTGAAGGAGAACGATCGCGGTTCGAGCTCCTCGAAAGAGAGTTCGCAATCGTGGCAGGCCAAGTGCTCGCTGTAAGTGCGTTCCTTCTCACTACCTTCGGCATCCACAAAATCCAACAGCACAATTCCTTGAGCCAGTCGGAGTGCCGTTTCAATCGAATCCGTAAGTCGGTTCTTTGAGTCGGCCTTTGCTGTGAGGCGGTCGACCACAACTTCAATGGTGTGCTTTTCCTGCTTCTTCAATTTTGGGAGGTCGGAAAGTTGAATTACCGAACCATCTACTCGTGCCCGTGAATAGCCCTGGCTGATGAGTTCCTGAAAAAGATCGACGAATTCCCCTTTTCGGGCCCTGACAACCGGGGCAAGTACCAAGAATTTCGTCGACGCGGGCATTGCAAGGATTTGATCGACAATTTGCTGAGGGCTCTGACGCGACACTGGCTTACCGCAATTTGGGCAATGAGGTCTACCCGCGCGTGCGAAAAGCAATCGAAGATAGTCGTATACCTCGGTTATCGTGCCTACTGTTGAACGAGGGTTGCGGTTTGTGGATTTTTGATCGATGGAGACCGCAGGAGAGAGACCCTCGATAAAGTCCACGTCTGGCTTATCCATTTGACCCAGAAACTGTCTCGCGTATGCTGACAGAGACTCGACGTAGCGTCTCTGACCTTCGGCAAAGATCGTATCGAAGGCAAGGCTTGATTTACCTGAGCCCGAAAGTCCCGTAAACACTACGAGTGAGTTGCGCGGAAGTTCTATAGAGACGTTCTTGAGATTGTGTTCACGCGCTCCGCGGACGATGAGATGGTCAGCCATTTTCGTCTACACCCCCGCCGTTTCCATGCCTCGTAGTTCGCGTTTGAGATCTTTGATTTCATCACGCAATCTGGCTGCCAATTCGAATTGCAAATCCCCGGCCGCCGAGCGCATTTGATCGGTCAGCGACTCTATCAAGGCCAATAATTCTTGGCGTGGAAGGGTTTTCAAAGTCTTAGTGTGAACACCTATAGCCGGAGTACGAGAACGAGAAGCAGCGCGCCCAGAGGATGCAAGTAATTCATCTGTATCTTGGCTCTCACGGTTGATGAGATCGGTAATGTCGGCAATCTTTTTACGCAATGGCTGAGGATCCACGCCTCGTTCAAGGTTGTAAGCAACTTGCTTGGCGCGTCTTCGGTTTGTCTCATCAATCGCTTTGGCCATGGATTTAGTCATGTTGTCGGCATACATATGAACTTCGCCAGAAACATTTCGGGCGGCTCGTCCAATAGTCTGAATGAGCGATGTAGCTGAGCGAAGAAAACCTTCTTTATCTGCATCCAATATTGAGACCAAGGAAACCTCCGGGAGATCCAGACCCTCGCGAAGAAGATTGATACCAATCAATACGTCGTACTCGCCGGATCGAAGTTCGCGAAGTAACTCGACGCGCCGAAGAGTGTCAACCTCTGAATGCAAGTAACGAACGCGGACACCCCGCTCTTGCAAATAGTCAGTGAGATCTTCGGACATCTTCTTGGTCAGTGTTGTTACAAGAACCCGCTCGTTCTTCTCAGCTCGAATGTTGATCTCGTGAAGGAGGTCATCGATCTGCCCCTTTATCGGCTTCACGACGATCTTGGGATCGACCAAGCCAGTTGGTCGAATGACCTGCTCAACAACATCGCCTTGCACTTTGTTTAATTCATATGGCCCCGGAGTGGCCGAGAGATATACCTTCTGGCCCACCCGTTCGAGAAACTCGTCCCAGCGCAGTGGCCGGTTGTCCATCGCGCTTGGAAGGCGAAAACCATGCTCAACAAGGGTTCGTTTGCGAGAGGCGTCCCCCTCGAACATTGCTCCGATTTGGGGAACGGTCACGTGGGATTCATCAATAACAAGAAGGAAGTCCTCGGGGAAATAGTCGAGGAGACAGTTCGGCCCAGAACCCGCGGCCCGACCATCGATATGCCGCGAATAATTCTCGATTCCAGAACAGAAACCCAGGTTCTGCATCATCTCGATATCAAATGTCGTGCGCATTCGGAGGCGTTGCGCCTCCAAGAGCTTGCCTTGCCGTTCAAAATTGTCGAGTTGGACTTCAAGTTCTTGCTCGATATCGACGATGGCACGTTTCATGGTCTCGGGGCCAGCCGCATAGTGGGTCGCGGGGAAGATATACATCTCGGTCTCATCGCGAACGATCTCACCAGTTAGCGGGTGCAAGGTTGTGATTCTTTCTATCTCATCGCCGAACATCTCGATTCGGAGCGCAAGTTCTTCATACATCGGGATAATTTCGATAGTGTCGCCGCGCACTCTAAATGTGCCTCGCTCGAAGGCCATGTCATTGCGCTTGTATTGAATGTCAACAAATTTGCGAAGCAACACGTTGCGTTCGATATGGTCCCCGACCCGCAACGAAACCATGCGATCCACGTATTCCTGCGGTGTGCCCAATCCGTAAATGCACGACACGGTGGCAACAACAATGACGTCGCGACGGGTAAGAAGCGAGTTGGTGGCTGAGTGTCGCAAACGTTCGACTTCATCATTGACGCTGGAATCCTTTTCGATGAACGTGTCGGTCTGCGGGACGTAAGCCTCAGGCTGGTAATAGTCATAGTAGGAAACGAAATACTCCACCGCATTGTTTGGCATGAGTTCGCGAAACTCATTAGCGAGTTGAGCGGCCAAAGTCTTGTTGGGCGCGATCACCAACGTGGGTCGTTGCAGGCGTTCGATCAACCATGCTGTAGTTGCGGATTTGCCAGTACCGGTTGCGCCGAGCAGCACGACATCTTGATCACCGCGCTCGATTCGTCGAACAATTTCCTCGATAGCTTCTGGCTGGTCCCCAGCTGGAACATAATCGCTGATGACTTGAAAAGGCTCAACGCGTCTTTGAATATCGGTTACAGGACGCACAAAACCACTCTAGTCTTCGTCATTTTTTCTCGCGCTGCATAGATGGCAGGATCTTCTCCCACACATATTCAATTTGGCGAAGTAAGTCGTCAGGGGTTCCATTATTGGCAATTACATACCCTGCCACCGACATTCTTTCCTCAGGAGAGGCTTGGGCTCGGATCCGAGCGTCAATTTCTGACCCCAGCATCCCTCGCTTTCTCAGTCGATCCTTTCGAGCCTCAAGGTCGGATTCGACCGTGATAACGAAATCAAATCGGGTGGCCGCGCCGGTTTCGGCCAATAACGGTATTTCGTAAACGAGGATGTCATCGCCTTGAAGACGTGCCGCCGCGGCTTCGAATGCATCACGCACCATCGGATGGACGATATTTTCAAGGGTAATGCGATCGGCCATATTTCCAAAGACTCGTTCTGCAAGGGCTCGGCGATCAATCTGCCCGTCTCGAAGTATGGAATCTCCAAAGGCCGCAACGACTTTATCAAAGCCCCCACTACCCCGCTCAATTACCTCGCGCGCTATGACATCGGCATCTAGGACGCTGGCTCCAAGGTCAGAAAAATATTGCCCAGCAAGTGATTTACCAGAACCGATTCCGCCCGTAAGCCCGATGATCAGCACCACAATGCGACCTTAGCCTTTCATCATCAATGAAGAAACCGACCCCGAGATTACTCTCGGAGCCGGCTTTACTTCGGCGGAGTCGCTCAAAAAACTATTCGGCGACCTCTTCGGCCCTATCAGAAACGAGACCGTCAGCAACTGCAGGCTCGGAAGCAGCTGCGGCATCGGCTGCGCGAGCCTCTTCCTTCTGCTTCTTGTGGGCCATGAAGCGCATCTGGGCTTCGGCGTATTGACGCTCCCACTCTTCGCGCTGTGTTTCGTAGCCTGGCTTCCATTCCTGTGACTCTGGATCAAAACCTTCTGGGTAAATGAAGTTTCCGTCAGCGTCATAGCGAGCAGCCATACCGTACTGAGTTGGATCGAATGCTTCGATTTCAACTTCATGACCTTCGTTAGCCTGCTTGAGAGAAAGTGAAATTCTGCGACGCTCGAGATCGATATCGATGATTTTCACGAACAACTCGTCGCCAACTTGAACAACCTGCTCAGGAATTTCTACGTGGCGTTCTGCCAACTCAGAAATGTGGACAAGTCCTTCGATGCCTTCGTGGACGCGAATGAACGCACCGAACGGAACCAACTTCGTTACCTGTCCAGGAACAACCTGGTTAATGGTGTGTGTGCGAGCGAATGCTTGCCATGGGTCTTCTTGGGTCGCCTTCAACGAAAGCGATACACGCTCGCGCTCGAAATCAACTTCGAGAACTTCGACGGTCACTTCATCGCCAACCTCGACAACCTCGCCTGGATGATCAATGTGCTTCCAAGAAAGTTCTGAAACGTGAACCAAACCGTCCACTCCGCCCAAGTCAACAAATGCGCCGAAGTTGACGATGGATGAAACAACACCGGTTCGAACTTGACCCTTCTGCAACTGGTTGAGGAAGGTAGTGCGAGACTCAGATTGAGTCTGCTCGAGGTAGGCACGACGAGAAAGAACCACATTGTTGCGATTCTTATCCAATTCGATGATGCGCGCTTCAACCTGCTTACCGATATACGGGGTCAGGTCACGCACGCGACGCATTTCAACGAGAGAAGCTGGAAGGAAGCCACGAAGACCGATGTCCACGATCAAGCCACCCTTAACAACTTCAATAACAGTTCCGACGACAACCTCGTCGCGCTCCTTCTTGCCTTCGATCTCGCCCCAAGCACGCTCGTACTGTGCGCGCTTCTTGGACAGGATCAGGCGGCCTTCTTTGTCTTCTTTCTGGAGAACAAGGGCCTCGATCTTTTCGCCAACTTTGACGATCTCGCTTGGATCGACATCGTGACGGATTGAAAGTTCACGGGAAGGAATGACTCCTTCGGTTTTGTATCCAATGTCCACCAGCACTTCATCGCGATCTACCTGAACGACGATGCCTTCAACAAGGTCTCCATCATTGAAATTTCTGATGGTGCCTTCAATTGCGGCCATAAAGTCTGCGGCTGTTCCAATATCATTTACTGCAATTACTGGTGAGGTACTCAAGTTGCTCCGTAGGGATAGAAAGTAGTAGGGATAGGGCTGCTAAGGGTACGGTTTGGCGGCAATCTGGGTCAATTCCTGAGCCCCTCGTGACACCGGCCAACGCTAGACTCCGTAAAATGAACCGCTACAGGGAATTTTTGCGCTTTCCGCAGGTAAAAATCCTCATGATCAGCGCGTTTCCGGCCCGACTCGCCTACGGCATGGTTGGCCTCTCCATTTTCTTCAAGACCATTCACGAAACAAACTCCATCCCCTTGGCGGGCTTGGCAATTGGTTTGAGTTCATTGGCCGGAGCATTCACGGCAGGACCACGTGGTGCGATCATCGATAAGTACGGTCAAAAGTGGCCACTCCGAATCTTCGTACCCGGATATGCAACTCTTCTAATTTTGCTCAACCTCACCCACACTTCTCATTCAATCCTTCTGCTGGCTTTTATCTTGGGATTCTCTGCGCCTCCTATCAATCTCTCTGTTCGACCGCTTTGGAAGACTCTGGTTCCACCGGATTTTCTTCGAACTGCCTACGCCGTCGATACGTCGAGCATGAGCGCTTCATCAGTGCTCGGTCCGATTTTGGCAACAACGTTAGCGCTTTCATCACATCCATCCAGCGCGCTTGTAACGTGCGCGGTGCTGATGCTTGCCGGCGGTTTAGCACTTCAACTCACGCCCGTATCTCGAGACTGGGTTCCCGAAAAGAAAGTTCACGGAACTCCAAGACTCTGGCGTCATCCCGCAATGCGACTTTTAATGTTTGAAGGGAGTTTCATCGGTTTTGGTTGGGGCGCCTTCAACGTGGGAGTTCCCGCTTTTGCGACTCTGCAACATGTGCCCCATCGCACGGCATGGATTCTTGGGATCATGGGCGTCTGCAATATATTCGGTGGGCTAATCGGGGGCCTCGTTTCGCGCAAGACTTCTCCTCTAAATTCGATGCTTCGCACGTATGGTCTCTGGTTCATAGCAACGCTCCCCTTGGTGTTCACGTATCCGAACTGGAGCCTTGCATTTGTTGGAGCATTGCTTGGACTATGCGGTGGGGCTCTTCAAGTCTTCTATTTTGAGGTCATGGAAGCCGTTCGGCCAAGGGGAAGCGCTACGGCCTCATTAGGCTGGCTCTGGACCGTCGAAGGATCTCTCATGGCACTGGGTTCGGCATGCGGAGGTTGGATTGCAAAGGAATTTTCTCCGAGGGTATGCCTCAGCATTACGACAATTGCAACCGGTGTAGGGCTGACGATCGTGACGGTCGGTCGCAATCGACTTTCGGCCGCAAGAAGATTACCGACTGCTGAACAAGATCTCGCGGCGATGGAAGATAACGCATCGACAAATCAGTAAAGATTTCTTAGTGCGCGGCCTCGTTCCAACTCTTTCCTATCCCCAAACTTACTTCTAGTGGGGCTTTGAGCGGATAAGCCGATCCCATTGCCTCTCGCACGAGCGTCGTCATAACGTCTTCTTCGCCACTACTTACTTCGAATATCAATTCATCGTGTACTTGCAACAGCAACCGCGATTTCAATCCCTTTGCCGTAAGTCCCACCTCAACATTGAGCATCGCCTGTTTGATTATGTCTGCGGCGGAACCTTGAATCGGAGCATTGAGAGCCATCCTCTCTGCCACTTCCCTGCGCTGGCGATTGTCATTGAGTAAATCCGGAAGATACCGGCGACGGCCCAAAATAGTCTCGGTGTAACCAACTTTACGCGCCTGTTCCACTACGGTCTTTAAGTATTCGCGGATTCCACCAAATCGCTCGAAATATTTATCCATCAGTATCTGGGCTTCGGGTGGAGTAATTCCAAGTTGGGCCGAAAGGCCAAAAGATGAAAGGCCATACGCCAAACCATATGACATGGCCTTTATCTGTCGACGCATTTCTGGTGTGATTTGGCTTGATTCCACTGCAAAGACTTGGGAAGCAACGGTTGAATGAAGATCCTCGCCCTTTGTAAATGCCGCAAGAAGATGCTCGTCATTCGAAAGATGAGCCATAATCCGCATTTCTATTTGACTGTAATCCGCAGTCAGTAAGGATGCGTAACCCTCTCCCGCAACGAAGCATTCACGGATGCGGCGCCCCTCCTCTGTGCGAACCGGAATGTTCTGCAGATTAGGACCAGTGGATGAAAGTCTTCCAGTTGCTGCGATTGTCTGTGCGAAGTGAGTGTGAATGCGTCCATCACCAGCTACTTCAGTAATCAGCCCCTCCACGGTCGTACGCAATTTGTTGGTCTCACGGATACGGAGAAGATGCGTGAGCACGGGATGACCTGTTGACTGGGAAAGCCATTCCAGCGATTCGGCATCGGTCGTGTAACCCGTCTTAATCTTCTTTGTCTTCGGCAATTTCAACTCGTCAAAAAGTACGACTTGGAGCTGCTTAGGCGAGGCAATATTGAACTCATGGCCGACCGCTTCAAAGGCCGCCTTACTTTCGCGCTCGGCTTCTCCGGCAAAAAAGGATTGGAGGGCGGCAAGGCCACCTTTATCTACAGCAACGCCTACACGTTCCATCTTGGCAAGTAATTCGGCGATCGGAAGCTCGAGGTTGTTGTAGAGGTCAAGCACATTGCGGTCCCTGAGCTCTCGCTCAAGGGAAGTTCGAAGATCAAATAGTGCCATTGCACCATTGACGAGCATCTTCTCCGAGTCGCTCGAGGATGCGATTGTCCCATCGCCCCAACGAGCAACGATGTCACCTAAATCCAACGCGCGTACCCCTGGATTGATTACGTATGCCGCCAGAGCCGTGTCAAAAAGTATTCCTTCTACTGGGATGACTCGCGATAGAGCTTTGGCGTCATGCAATAGCTTGCCGATCTTCGGATTCGAAATCCAATCTCCCATCTTGGAAGAATGAATGAGGTACGCCTCCTTTGAAGAAAGCGCCACCGCATATCGGTGCACCTTTTCATCGATAACTTCAAAGGTAATCGCGATTTCACCCGAGTGGGTGGATACCCGTTGATCCAAATCTTTGGGCGAAAGGAGTTCGAGATCGGCATCGAATTGGAGCATCATCAATGGTTCGGGTTCAGATTTCTTCGCTGAGTCTTTAGCGGTGAAGACTTTAATGCGATCTTTCAAAGTACGAAATTCAAGCAAATCAAAAAGTGGCAAGATCTTGGATTCGTTTATTCCTGTCCAGTGAAGTTCGTCAATCTGCGTCTCTAGCGGAACGGTGTGAATCAACTGAGTGAGCTCCCGATTACGCAAAACAATATCGATGTTGCTTCGGAGTGATTCTCCGACCTTGCCAGATATCTTGTCGATGTTTGCGATCAGATTGGAAACATCCCCGTATTCAACGACCCATTTTGCTGCCGTCTTTTCGCCAACGCCGGGTACCGATGGCAAGTTGTCGCTGGGATCGCCCCTCAGGGCTGCAAACTCTGGATAGCTGGTCGGGGTCATCCCGTACTTTTCGAAAACCGCTGCGGGGGTCATCCGCGCAAGATCGCTGACGCCCTTCTTGGGATAGAGCACCGTGATCTTCTCGGTCACCAATTGGAAGCAATCGCGATCTCCCGAACAGATGATGACGTCCATTCCTTCGCTCTCGGCACGTGAAGCAAGAGTGGCGAGAATGTCATCGGCTTCAAAACCTTCACGTTCGAACTGTGAAATGCCAAAGGCTCCAACAAGTTCATGGAGGTATGACATCTGCGATCGAAACTCATCCGGGGTGGCTGCACGATTTGCCTTGTATTCGGGGTACTTCTCAGTTCGAAAGGTCTTGCGCGAAACGTCAAATGCCACGGCAATATGAGTGGGTTTCTCATCTCGCAGCAGAGAGATAAGCATGGTGGCAAAGCCATAAATCGCATTTGTGTGTTGACCTGTGGCTGTCGTGAAATTCTCGGCAGGCAGTGCGAAAAAGGCCCGATAGGCCATCGAATGTCCGTCTATTAGAAGCAACCGATCACTCATGCCCGCGAGTCTATTCCAGATACACTTCCTGTTTATGAGCGAAAAAGACGATTCGGATTTCATGGCGCAGTTACGGGTGCGTGGAAGCGGTGCCCTCGATCAAAAAATGGGCATTCAGATTCTCGAAGCTTCTCCCTCCCGTCTGGTTGCAACGATGCCAGTTGAAGGAAATACCCAACCGCTGGGTCTACTTCACGGTGGCGCGAATGTCGTCTTAGCCGAAAGCCTCGGCTCCATTGGTACTCAACTCCACGCTGGTCCCGACCGACGAATTGTTGGCGTCGACATTAACGCAACGCACCATCGATCAGCCACAAAAGGAACCGTCACGGCTGTTGCCACGCCGATTTCGCTAGGCAAGACACTGTGCTGCTACGAGGTTGTCATCACTAACGACGAAGGGCAGCGCACTTGCACTGCACGAATCACCTGCTTGATATTGGCGCCTCGGCAGTAAAGCTTCTTAACCTCCGAGATACGCCTTCGTAACAGCTTCATCTTTTGCAAGATCCGTTGCGTTACCGCTCATCTTGATCGAGCCCGATTCAAGAACGTAGGCACGGTCAGCAACATCTAGCGCAGCCGCGGCATTCTGCTCAATAAGCAAAATCGTAATTCCTTGTTCGCGAATTTTCACAATCGTCTCAAAGATTATGTCAACGAGAACGGGAGCAAGACCCATTGAAGGCTCATCCAGCAAGAGAAGTTTCGGCGCGCCCATCATTGCGCGAGCAACCGCTAACATCTGCTGCTCACCGCCCGACATGGTGCCGCCCTTTTGTTCGATGCGTTCACGAAGGCGCGGGAACAATTCCAGGACTCTCTGCATGTCACTTTCGATGGCAGCCTTGTCGTTTCGAAGAAAAGCGCCGAGTTCAAGATTTTCGCGAACCGACATTCTTGGAAAGATTCTGCGACCTTCTGGAGATTGGCAAAGTCCCTTGGCGACAATTTCGTGACCTTCTTTGCCATCAATTCGCTCGCCTGCAAACGTGATTGTTCCGGCCTTGGGTTTCAACAACCCTGAAATGGTGCGCAATGTGGTTGATTTGCCGGCGCCGTTGGAGCCAATCAGAGTAACGATCTCGCCTTCATTTACGGTTAGAGAGACGTTCTTAACTGCCAGGATTGAACCGTAGGCAACTTGCAAGTCTTTGACTTCAAGAAGAGTACTCATGCCTTCTCTCCTTTTGCCTTGCCCAGGTAGGCCTCGATGACACGTTGGTTGGATTTAATGTCGGCAGGAGATCCTTCAGCGATCTTCTCGCCTTGATCTAGAACCGTAATTCGCTCGGAGACAGACATAACCACGCTCATATCGTGCTCGATCAGAAGGATAGATACATCTTGCTCATCGCGGACGCGATAAACAAAATCAATAAAAGTCAAAGATTCCTGAGGATTCATACCCGCAGTGGGCTCGTCGAGAAGCAGAACTCTTGGTTTCAAAGCCAAAGCTCTGGCAACTTCGAGTCGACGTTGGTCGCCGTAAGAGAGATTACGTGCGTACTCCCCCGCCCACTTGCCGATGCCGACAAAATTAAGAAGTTCGCGTGCTTGCTCGCGAGCATCACGTTCTTCTCGGCGCTGACCAGGAGTTCGGAAGATCGTGGACAGAATGCCGGCCTTCAAATGCGAATGCATTGCCACCATGACATTTTCTTCCGCAGTCATTAAGCCAAAGAGTCGAATATTCTGGAAAGTACGAGCAAGCCCACCCGCTGCAATCTTGTGCGGAGCCATAGCCGTAATGTCGTCTTCTCCAAATAGAACGTTGCCACTCGTTGGCTTGTATAGACCGGTCAGAACGTTGAAGAACGTCGTCTTGCCGGCTCCGTTTGGCCCGATCAAACTGACAATCTTGCCGGTAGGGATATCGAAAGATACGGAATTAACAGCGACAAGTCCGCCGAACTTAACGGTGATGTTGTCCGCTCTCAATGCTGAAGTCATTATTCAGCACCGCCAATCTCAGGAGCCGATTCGTCGTCTTCGTGAAGTATTGCCTTCAATCGTGATTCGGGTATCAATCCTTCGCGTCTAAAGAGCATCATCAAGACCAGCGCACCACCAAAGAGTAAGAAGTTGTAGGAGGGAAAATTGATCGTCGTGTGGAAAGTGTTATTCACGAGATCGCCAAATGCCGGCAGCCCAGTTGAGTTGATCCATGCGAGCAAGAGGGCGCCGACCATGACACCCCAAACGTTACCCATGCCACCAAGTACAACCATCGCTAGCAAAATGATCGAAATAGAGAAGTTAAATCGATCGGCAAAGACGCCGCCAACGTGCGTCGCGTAAGCAACACCACCTACACCACCGGAGAATGCACCGACTGCGTAAGCCGACAATTTGGTTCTCATCAGCGGGACGCCCATCATGCTTGCCGCCAGTTCATCCTCGCGGATAGCCAACCATGCACGACCCAAACGGCCCGTGCGCAGACGTAGCGACATAAAGACCATGAACGCAGTGAGAAGGACGAAGATGAAGAACTTCCAACTAAAGTCGAAGGGGCTTAAGGATCTTCCCGGGACGCCGATGTTATCTACTGGAGAAATACCCTGCGTTCCGTTGGTCAAATTGAATCCACCGATATTGGATCCGTTGACGAAGAACTGAGGAATAATTTCGCCAAACCCAAGCGTCACAAGAGCTAGGTAATCGCTCTTTAGACGAAGGGTTGGTGCACCGATAATCAAACCGAAGAACGCGCAGATCAATCCTCCAATGAAGATGACTCCCCAGAAACTGATGTGCATTCCAGGAACGACTTTTGGCGATGTGCTGAGAATGTGGATGTTTACCTGTCGGAAAAAGGATGACATGAACCATCCTGCGGTATAGCCGCCAATTGCCCAGAAAGCCACAAATCCTAAGTCGAGCAATCCTGCATAACCGACCACGATATTTAGACCAAGGGCCGCAATAACCCAGACCATCGCTTCGTTGAGGGCAGTTGGTGGGAACCAATTTTGGACAATCGTCTGAGCGCCGTCTGGCAGATGAACCATGATGTAGGTGTAGAAGACCCAGATTGCAACGGCGGCGACGATGAAGCCAATTGCCCACTTGCGTTGACTTGCGCTCTGCTTGACTGCCTTGGGTCGGCGCGACTTTGAGTCCGTTTTCTTAGTGATGCTCATAATCAGACCTTCTCCGTAACAGTTTTACCCAGAAGCCCCGTTGGTTTGAAGGCCATGAGAAGAATCAAAATAGAGAACACAACCGTTTGCGACCATTGCTGACCTAAGCCAATAGGCAACCCATCATTGAGACCTTGGATGAGGCCGATTAGAAGCGCACCAAGGACTGCGCCCTGGAGATTTCCAATTCCGCCCATGACCGCCGAAGTAAATGCAATCAACCCAAGTTGATAGCCCAAGTTATATGAGGTTAAACCTCGTGTTTGTTGAAAGATTAAACCGGCCGCGCCAGCAAGGGCGCCACCGAGGGCGAAGGTAAATGAAATCGTTCGATTGACGTTGATGCCCATGAGGCGCGCTGCATCCTGATCTTGAGCAGTCGCTCGCATTGCTTTGCCTTGCCTTGTTCGCGAAACGATCCAAGACATCAAGATGAGGAGTGGCACAGTAATAATCACCGAAATGATGGTGGTGTACGGGATGGTTACGTTGTCAATCTTGATCTGGCCACTTGGCAGGATGCTATTCCATGTCTTCTGACCTGAACCGTTCCAGTGAAGTCCGACGAATTGCAAAATGAATGACATACCCACCGCGGTGATGAGCGGCGCAAGTTTGGGTGCCCGGCGAAGTCTTCGATAAGCGAAACGCTCGATACCCACATTGATTGAGGCTCCAAAGGTCATGACCGCGACCAGACACGCGGCGAAGATTCCGAATGCCGCGATTCCCGTGTGAGTCTTGCCGAACCAGACCGAAATGAAGTTAGCTGAAAAGACGGTGCCAAGCATGAAGAGGTCACCATGAGCAAAGTTAATGAGTTCGATAATTCCATAAACAAGGGTGTACCCCAGAGCAATCAGTGCGTACAGCACTCCGTTGCTTAGGCCAATGAGAGAGGCTTGAAAAAATTGGGAGGGCGACTTCGCAAAATTTATCCCTAGCCAGTACAAAATCCCGAGGGCGGCTAAAGTTCCTAAAGTCCTTTCCAAGTAACGGCGTCGGTCCTGCCGCGCTTGGTACCCCTTACTAAGAATTGACACTAAAACTCCTTCGCGCTGCGCGCAATATGGTGGTCATCGTAATACAACAGGCATTTCAAAGATACAAAAACAACGCGGGGAATTGGTTTTTTACTTGGCTCATCTCAGAGCTATCGGGGTGAGCACTAGCCCACCCCGATAGTTTTTGAGACTGAACTGACTTACTTAACTGTTTGGGCCTTCAGGGTGGTTTCTTGTCCGCCCTTTACAACCTCAATGGTTACGTCCTTGGCCAATGTGTCACCAGTTAGGGTGCTGATTGACAGCGCCTTTCCTAGAACAGAGACCTTGGCAGGAATTGTGATTCCTGAACCAGAGAAGATTGCATTTGTTACGCCCTTGCGAGTTCCATCAGATTTGGCGATTGCGGCCAAGATAACCTGGACTGCAGCAACACCATAAACTGGATAGGAACCAACTGGAGCCTTTCCGTATGCCTTCTTGTAAGCCTTAACGAAGTTGGCACCGGCGCCCTTTGGATCGATCTTTGCCAACAAATCGCTGGAAAGACCTGCGAATGATAGGTAAGCACCATTGGCTTCAGGCATTGAGTTAAATTGTGGGTAACCAGTAAATCCATCTGGTGCCATGAACTTAACCGCCGTGTTGTCGCCAAGAACTGCAACCTTGTCCTTCATCAACTGTCCACCGTTGTTATCAAAGATACCGCCGACATAAATCATGTCTGGGTTAAGAGCCTTGATCTTGGTGAAGAGAGCTGTGTAATCGGATTGCTTTGCATCCCAACCTTCGCCGTAGGCGCCGCTTGAGAGAACATTGAGGCCGATCTTCTTGGCTTCAGTTGTGAATGCCTGCGCAACGCCTTGACCGTAGGTCTGGGTGTCATTGAGGACATAAACGTTTTTTACCCCAATTGACTTCGCGAACTGTGCTGCGGCCGCGCCCTGATTGTCATCAGTTGTGCAAACACGTGCGTAGTTGCGAACGCCTGTTGGGTAGTAAACATCTGGCTCGCCTGGGTTCCATGCCTTGGTCAAGCCAGGGTTGGTGTTGGCGTCAGAAACCATTGTCATTGCCCCACCAGGTGCCTGGTTAAGGATAGGAATTTCGATCTTTGCGCAACCAGAGTTGTACGTTCCCATTACGGCAACCTCACTCTTGTTGGCTACGTGAGCCTGCGCGTTTGCAGCGCACTTTGCTGGATCCCAAGATGCAGCTGCAGCGGTCGCGTCATCGTAGATCTTGAACTTGACCGTGTACTTGCCGGCCTTGTACTTGATCTGCTTGAGGTAGAGCGCAATTGCCTTGTTTGTTGAATCATTTGAATCGAACGATGATCCCTGTAGAGGAAGATCGGACGAAATTGTTAGGACCTTCGTTGCGGCATCTGCCGCTGAAGTTCCCGCTACTAGTCCTGCAGCAACCATCGCAACAGATGCGACGATGCCTACAGCACGATACGTCTTCTTCATGTATTGCCTTCCTGTTACTCATTTCCCGGGACAGGGAGGGCGTCAGGTTATCGGTGAGTGACTTGGCTTACAACCCGAAAACCGCCAAAATCGCAGTTATAACGAAGTTGTAACTTAGTGTTAACGCTCATGACCCCTCAAACGAAATCCGCCTGAGAGGTCAGAGACGATCAGCACGGCACAATCTATTTCAGCGCCCAGGCAGTTAAAGTAGTTTCTTTTCCGCCCTTTATGACTTCAATGGTGATATCTATAGCGTTGGTATCACCACTTTTTGGATCAATCTTTAATGACTTCCCAAGCACAGATTCGTTGGCAGGGATGGTAATTCCTGATCCTGAGAATATTGCATCGGTCACGCCCTTACGCGTTCCATCAGATTTAGCGATTGCCGCCAAAATAACTTGCACGGCGGCGACCCCATAAACAGGATAGGACCCAACCGGTGGCTTGCCGTATTCGGCTATGTAGGACGTGACGAATCGTGCACCTGCCCCCGTTGGCGCGATCTTTGTCAGCAAGTCGCTAGACAATCCAGCAAAAGATAGGTACGCACCTGTTGCTTCGGGCATGGAACTAAAGGCTGGATAACCAGTGAATCCGTCTGGCGCCATAAATTTAACTGCGGTGTTATTGCCAAGTACGGCAACTTTGTCCTTCATCAACTGTCCACCGTTGTTATCAAAAATGCCTCCGACGTAGATCATGTCAGGGTTGAGTGCCTTTATTTTTGTAAATAGCGCTGTGTAATCTGGTTGCTTAGCATCCCAACCTTCGCCAAAAGGACCACTCGATAGAACTATAAGCCCCTGCTTCTTGGCTTCCGTCGTGAAGGCTTGAGCTACACCTTGGCCATATGTCTGCGTGTCATTTAGAACGTAAACGCTTTTTACGCCAATGGATTTGGCAAATTGAGCGGCCGCTGCGCCTTGATTATCATCCGTTGTGCAGACACGTGCGTAGTTGCGAACACCTGTCGGGTAGTAAACGGCCGGCTCTCCTGGATTCCACGGCTTGGTAAGACCAGGGTTTGTGTTGGCATTTGAGACCATCGTCATCGCCCCACCGGGTGCTTGATTGAGAATTGGGATTTCGACTTTCGCACAACCAGAGTTGTACGTGCCCATCACTGCGACTTCATCCTTGTTGGCCACGTGGGCTTGCGCATTGGATGTGCATTTAGCTGGGTCCCAAGAACCAGCAGAGGCAGTTGCATCATCGTAGATCTTGAACTTGACGGTGTATTTGCCAGCTTTGTAGTTAATTTGTTTGAGGTAAAGAGCAATCGCTTTATTGGTTGAGTCATTTGAATCAAACGAAGAACCCTGAAGAGGAAGGTCTGAGGAAATAATCAGAGTGTTTGCGGAAGAACATGCCGATAAGGTTCCAACTGCCAATACCGCGATCGCGACCAAGCCAATAATTCTAAATCGATTCTTCATGGGTATTCTCCCTTGAGGTGTCCCGAACAAAAGGGGATTGATTCAGTCTCTTCCCTGCAGGAGCTGAATACAAGGGATTCCAACGACTAGTTTTTACCTCTCGGGCACTGCTGTCGGGGAAATGACGGCCAGCGCAACTTCTTTCATGCTCATGCGCCTATCCATAGCTGCACGTTGAATCCACGAAAAGGCTTGTGGTTCGGAGAGGTTGAGAGCACTCATCAGAATGCCTTTTGCGCGATCAATAAGTTTGCGGGTTTCGAGTCGGTCTTGCAGATTGGCGATTTCGGTTTCAAGGGAGATCATTTGTTTATGTCTACTTATAGCAATTTCCAACGCGGGAACTAAATCAGTAATTGAAAAAGGTTTGACAACATAGGCCATCACACCGGCATCCCGGGCACGCTCCACCAATTCCTTCTGACTAAATGCTGTCAACATAAGTACCGGCGCAATGTGAATAATTTCTTCAGCAGCAGAGATGCCGTCAAGCACCGGCATCTTCACATCCAAGATCGCCAAATCAGGTTTCAATTCCTGAACTAAGGCAATCGCTTCTTGCCCGTTGCTTGCCTGACCAACGACTTCATATCCCGCTTCTGTCAGCATCTCGACAAGATCCATGCGAATTAGTGCTTCGTCTTCAGCCACGACGATTCTGGGAGTGGGTGTAGAAATCCGTTTGGGTTCTGATGTCATGTGCCCCGAGTCGGATTCGAACCGACACTATGCAGTGTTTGAGACTGCCCTCTCTACCGTTGGAGTACCGAGGCGCGCCACATAGTCTAGCGAATACATTCTTGAGGACGAATTTACGCCCCTCTCGCTGACTACCTGTAAGCGGGCGCTATGCCTCCGACAGCGTCACCAATTCTATGAACGCGCATCGCATTGGTTGATCCAGGTATTCCCGGAGGGGAACCGGCGACGATGATGACTACTTCTCCTACGAGAGCTCTCTGTGACTGCATGATGATCGAATCGACTTGCTTCACCATCTCGTCAGTGTGATTGACCATTGGCGCCAACATCGGTTCAACTCCCCATGTGAGTGCCAAACGGTTATAGGTTCCCGCATCCGGCGTAAGAGCCAAGATCGGAATATGTGACCGTAGTCGGGCCATTCGTCGTGCCGAGTCGCCACTCTTTGTGAATGCGACCAAGAATTTTGCTCCGACTATCTCGCCCACCTCAGTGGCGGCTTTTGTAATTGCACCGCCCTTAGTTCGCGGTGTGTGCGACAAAGGACGAATGCGGTCGAGTCCACCTTCTTCTGTTCGCTCGATAATCCGCGCCATCGTCTGAACTGTCTCAATAGGGAATTCTCCGACGCTGGTTTCACCCGATAGCATCAAGGCGTCCGCGCCATCGAGAACGGCATTAGCACAGTCAGTGGCTTCGGCTCTCGTTGGGCGAGAGTTCGTGATCATCGAATCAAGCATTTGAGTAGCAACAATTACCGGCTTGGCTGACTCTCGAGCCAACTCAACGCATCTCTTCTGAACTAGTGGCACATCCTCGATGGGAAGTTCGACTCCAAGGTCTCCACGAGCGACCATGATGCCGTCGAAGGCGTCGATGATATTTTCGAGGTTGGCGACAGCTTGGGGTTTTTCGATTTTGGCGATGACGGGTACTCGAATTCCCACTTCATCCATAATCTTGTGAACGCCGGAAATGTCATCGGCACTGCGAACGAAGGAAAGAGCGATGAAATCGGCCCCAGCGCGAAGACCCCATCGCAAATCCTCAATGTCCTTCTCCGAGAGCGCAGGAACAGAAACTGCAACACCTGGGAGATTAATGCCTTTGTTGTTACTCACGGCGCCAGGCTCGATTACCTTGGTAATCACATCGTTGCCTTTCACTTCCAAAACTTCGACGGTTACTTTCCCGTCATCGATCAAGATGCGATCCCCCGGCTTGCAGTCACCAGGTAGACCCTTATAAGTCGTACCCACTCGCTCTTTTGTGCCTTCGACTTCATCAGTAGTGATCGTGAATATGTCGCCACGTGCCAACTCATGCGGACCGTGGGCGAATCGAGCTAGTCGAATTTTTGGTCCTTGTAGATCAACAAGTATGGCAACTGCTTGACCTTGCTCTGCTGCCGCGGCGCGAACCATGTCGAGGCGAGCTTGATGTTCGGGATAGCCACCGTGCGAAAGGTTTAGGCGAGCCATATTCATTCCAGCCGCAATTAATTCGCGGATCTTCTCGGGAGTCTCAACAGCTGGTCCCAAAGTACAAACAATCTTCGCTCTACGCATTCTTCTACCTTAAACCATCATTGGACGTGCAGTGGGTGGGATCGGAGCTGGTAACTGGGTGTGACCCGTGAGGTACTTATCGACGGCAGATGCAGCGCTTCGTCCTTCGGCGATCGCCCAAACAATGAGCGATTGTCCGCGACCCGCATCTCCACAAACAAATACCGATTCAGTAGAAGTCTGGTAGTCGAGATCACGTTTAATATTTCCGCGATCATCAAATTCGACTTCCAACTGGTTTAACAAATCACTCTTTTCGGGACCAGTGAAACCCATCGCAAGAAAAACAAAATCTGCTGGAATCTCTCGCTCTGTTCCCAGAATTGGCTCAAACTTGCCCGCTACGAATTCGGTTTCAACAAGAGATAGGGCTCGAACGTTGCCGCTCTCATCCCCTAGAAACTTCTCAGTAGAGACAGCGAAGATTCGATTATCAACCTCTTCGTGGGCGCTAGATACCCTGAAAATCATGGGGTAAGTAGGCCACGGCTGCGAGCTCGGACGCTCACTAGTCGGTCGCGGCATGATCTCCAACTGCGTAATACTGGCAGCGCCTTGACGAATTGCAGTTCCAAGACAGTCAGCGCCTGTATCGCCTCCGCCCAAAATGACGACATGCTTTCCACTGACATTAATCAGCGGCTCTTTCACTTCAGCAAGGGCTTGCATGTTTCCCCAAGGTAGGTACTCCATCGCCTGATAGATACCCGAAAGCTCTCGGCCAGGCACGGGAAGATCGCGCCATTGAGTTGCACCGACGGCCAAAACAATCGCGTCGTACCGAGATTTGAGTTGATGGCCCGTGATTTCGCTTCCGACTTCTATTCCGGCCCGGAAGCGAGTTCCTTCGGCTTCCATCTGAGAAATTCTTCGATCTAGGATCGATTTCTCCATTTTGAATTCCGGAATTCCGTATCGCATGAGACCGCCGATCTTTGGCGCCCTTTCATATACCGCCACGGTGTGGCCAGCTCGGGTTAATTGTTGCGCTGCGGCAAGACCCGCAGGACCTGATCCAACCACTGCAATTGTCTTGCCTGTAAGACGATCCGGCGACATGGGTCGCACCTGTCCGTTTGCAAACGCCTCTTCGATTGTGCGAAGTTCTACTTGCTTAATCGTTACGGCTTCTGCGTTGATTGCAACTACACACGCCGTTTCGCAAGGTGCAGGACACAAACGCCCCGTGAATTCCGGAAAATTATTCGTAGCATGAAGGCGCGCAATTGCTTCATTTTTATCGCCTCTCCACATCAAGTCATTCCATTCCGGAATGAGATTGCCCAAAGGGCAGCCTTGGTGGCAGAACGGAATTCCGCAATCCATACAGCGACCTGCCTGCTTCTGCAAAGTCTCGAGAGGCTGGGTTTCGTACACTTCTTTCCAGTCTTGTATGCGCACATCCACTGGACGCCTTGTCGGCAACTCTCGTGGAGTGGTCATAAAGCCTTTGGGATCACCCATTTGCCACCTCCATTACGTACGTATCGGATGCAATCCCTTCATCTTTTGCCCTTTGCATTGCGCTAAGCACTCGCGCATAGTCTCGTGGCATGACCATCGAAATGTGATGAATAGCTTCATCCCAATCAGCGAGTAATTCATTAGCGATTCGGGAATTAGTCTCGGCGGCGAATCTCGTGACGAGTTCATGTAATGCAGCCCGTTGATCGTTAGGGACGGCAAGTATGTCCACCATCTCTTTGTTAACCAATGCTGGATTCAGATCCAGTACAAAAGCACGGCCGCCAGACATGCCTGCAGCAAAATTGCGTCCCGTCTGTCCAAGAACCAGAACCAAACCGCCAGTCATGTATTCGCAACCGTGATCACCAATGCCTTCAACAACTGCGGTAGCACCAGAATTTCGAACGCAGAAACGCTCGCCGACAACTCCACTAATGAAAATTTCTCCCGAAGTCGCGCCATAACCAATGACGTTTCCGGCAATGACGTTCTCGTTTGACGCAAAAGTGGCCTTTTTGTCAGGGGCAAGGACAATTCGGCCCCCAGATATTCCCTTACCCACGTAGTCATTTGAATCGCCAAAGAGACGAAGAGTCAAACCTCGAGGAATAAAGGCACCAAAGGACTGCCCAGCAGAGCCGCGCAGGGTGATATCCACCGTGTTGGGAGCCAGACCTTCTCCCCCGTATCGTCTGGTGATTTCTGCGCCAAGCATTGTTCCCACAGTTCGATTGACGTTTCGAACTGGAACGTCAAATTTCACGAGTTCGGCTTTTTCAAGCGCTGGCTGGGCACGCTCTATCAAAGTGTTATCAAGGGCTGCTTGAAGACCATGATCCTGCTGGCTCGTATTGTGAAGGGAACCCTTAACGTCGGGCCTCGACAGCAACGGCGCAAGATCCAAACCGCTTGCCTTCCAATGATCAACGGCCTTCTTGGTTTCCAACATTTCGATGCGACCCACAGCCTCTTCAATGGAACGGAGTCCGAGTTGAGCCAAATATTCCCTTACTTCTTCTGCGACATATTGGAAGAAAGTTTCTACGAATTCGGGTTTTCCTGAGAATCGTTTCCGCAATTCAGGATTCTGCGTTGCCACTCCCACGGGGCAGGTATCAAGATGGCAAACTCGCATCATTACGCAGCCCGATACCACCAAAGGAGCTGTCGCGAAGCCGAATTCTTCGGCGCCAAGAAGTGCGGCGATGACGACGTCTCGACCCGTCTTCAACTGTCCATCAGTTTGAACGACAATGCGATCGCGAAGTCCATTCAACAATAACGTTTGCTGAGTCTCGGCTAAGCCAAGTTCCCACGGAGCCCCCGCGTGCTTGAGCGAAGTTAGCGGTGAGGCACCAGTGCCACCATCGTGGCCGGAAATCAATACGACATCTGCATGCGCTTTGCTCACACCTGCTGCCACGGTGCCGACTCCAACTTCGGCTACCAATTTCACGTGAATCCTTGCATTCTTGTTGGCATTCTTTAGATCGTGGATCAACTGAGCCAAATCCTCGATCGAATAAATATCGTGATGAGGCGGAGGTGAAATCAATCCAACTCCAGGCGTTGAATACCTAACTTTTGCGATCCAGGGATACACCTTGTTGCCCGGAAGTTGACCGCCTTCGCCGGGCTTTGCGCCTTGCGCGATTTTTATCTGGATGTCGTCAGCGTTGACCAAATAGTCGCTCGTGACACCGAATCGCCCGCTTGCAACCTGCTTTATTGCAGATCGCTTTGAGTCACCGTTGGCAAGGGCGATGAACCGAGATGGATCCTCTCCCCCTTCACCAGTATTGGATTTTCCGCCAATGTGGTTCATGGCAACTGCCATGGTCTCATGTGCCTCTTGTGAGATAGATCCGTATGACATTGCCCCAGTTGAAAACCTCTTGAGGATTGATTCGACCGGTTCAACATCCTCGATTGAGATTGGGGTGTTCACGTCAAACTTGAAATCAAATAGGCCCCGAAGAGTCATAAGCGATTTGCTCTGCTCATTTATTCGGTCGCTGTATCGTTTAAATACGTCATAGCGCTTGTTACGCGTTGAATGTTGGAGAGTGAAAACTGTTTCGGGATCAAATAGATGGGGCTCACCCTCGCGTCGCCATTGATATTCACCACCGATAGGAAGTCGCTTTGTTCCTGGAACTTCGCCTCCAGGCGGATAAGCGATGTGGTGTCGCGCGATGGTTTCTTCGGCAACAACGTCAAGGCCAATACCGCCAAGACGTGATGTCGTACCGACAAAGAATTCGTCTACGAGTTCTTTTGAAAGTCCGATGGCCTCGAAGACCTGAGCGCCGGTGTACGAAGCGATCGTGGAAATCCCCATTTTAGACATTACTTTCAATACGCCTTTGCCAAGGGATTTAATAAGGTTTCGAACGGCCTTCTCTGGAGTGATTCCCGTGATTACACCCTGGTGAACCAAATCCTCCGCGCTTTCCATTGCAAGATATGGATTGATCGCCGCGGCCCCATAACCAACTAAGACGGCCGCATGGTGAACTTCGCGAACATCTCCAGCCTCGACGATGAGTCCCACCTTCGTGCGTGTCTTCTCGCGAATCAAGTGATGGTGCACAGCCGCAGTCAGCAATAAAGATGGAATAGGTGCGTTGTCTGCATCGCCGTCACGATCCGATAGAACGATGAGCCTTGCGCCGTCGGCAATCGCCTTTGAAACTTCTAAGCGAATCTCCTCTAAACGTTCGCGGAGAGAATCACCCTCGCCTGCAATTGGGAACAGGCCGCGGACAATGTGGGCAGCAAAGCCCGGATGGTCGCCATCGGCATTGACGTGAATGATCTTTGCCAACTCATCATTATCAATTACCGGGAAATCTAATTGTATTTGTCGGCACGAAGCTGGTCCTGGATCCAACAAGTTGTGCTCTGGACCGATCGCACCGCTGAGCGAAGTGACAAGTTCTTCGCGAATTGCATCAAGTGGAGGGTTTGTTACTTGAGCAAATAACTGCGAGAAATAATCAAATAGAAGTCTTGGCTTGTTCGAAAGTGCAGCAATCGGAGAATCGGTTCCCATCGAACCTAATGGCTCAGCTCCGTTACGTGCCATGGGAGTGATGATCAACCTTAGTTCTTCCTCGGTATAACCAAATGCCCTCTGACGACGAACAACAGATGAGTGCGGGTAAACAATGTGCTCGCGCGCAGGAAGATCTACCAACCTGACCATCCCGGCGTGAAGCCATTCGCCGTAGGGTGCCGAATTTGCAAGTTCGTCTTTGATTTCTTCGTCTTCGATAATTCGACCGGCTTCGATATCAACTAAGAACATCTTGCCTGGTTGTAATCGACCTTTGCGCACAATTTGGTCCGCTGGAATATCGAGCACGCCCACTTCGCTGGCGAGTACTACAAGGCCGTCCTTCGTCACCCAATAACGAGAAGGTCGCAAGCCGTTGCGGTCAAGTACTGCACCGACTTGGTGTCCGTCTGTAAACGTCACGCACGCCGGTCCGTCCCAGGGTTCCATTAACGACGCATGAAAGGCGTAAAAGTCGCGTCGATTATTCGGCATCGATGCATGGTTCTCCCACGCTTCGGGAATCATCATCAAGATGGAATGAGGCAACGAACGTCCGCCCAGGTAGAGCAACTCCAGAACTTCGTCCAAAGAGGCCGAGTCGCTTCCATGCTCGTCAACAATTGGGAAAAGGCGAGATATGTCGCCAGGGATTAGGTCGCTGGCAAGAAGTGCTTCGCGAGCGCGCATCCAGTTTCGGTTCCCCTTGACCGTATTGATCTCGCCGTTGTGGGCAATGAACCGATACGGATGCGCCAAAGGCCACGACGGAAACGTGTTCGTTGAAAACCGTGAATGAACTAGTGCGAGTGGAGAAACGATCCGCTCATCGGAGAGTTCAGGAAAGAACTCCTCCAATTGACCGGTTGTGAGCATTCCCTTGTAGACGATCGTCTGCGAAGAAAGCGATGGAAAATAAACTGGCAACGAGTGTTCCACTCGCTTGCGGAAGCAATAAGCAAGGCGATCTAGTTCCAGCCCGTCTTCTCCACCAAGTCCGCCGAGGAATAACTGCTCAAATTGCGGCATAACAGATATTGCGGTCTTGCCAAGGGTTGAGGGATCGGTCGGCAACGTTCTCCAGCCAAGGACTTGCAATCCTTCTTCTTTCGCAATGGATGCGATCTGGCCACGTGGGTCTTCTCCCTCGCTGATGAAAGCCACACCAGCGGCGTATGCGCCTGCTGCAGGCAGATCAAAATCAACTACGTCGCGGAAGTATTGGTCAGGTATCCGGATGAGGATTCCCGCGCCATCTCCGCTATCTGGCTCAGCTCCGGATGCACCTCGGTGCTCGAGATTGCGAAGCGCCGTTAGCGCCTGGACCACAATTTCGTGAGACGCATTTTTGTTGAGAGTGGCAACTAAGGCGACACCGCAGGCGTCATGCTCAAAGGCAGGATCGTAGAGACCCTGCGCTGGAGGTGTGACTGCCATGTGGTTTGCTCCTGTTGTCCGATGTTGAGGGACAACAGTGGCCCTAAAGAAAAACCTTGAACAATCGTGATGACTGCTACTTGGTCGGCAATCCTAGCAACTCGATGTGAGCCCCGAAGACTATATGCCGTTGAGATGGACGAGGGACCCGATTCCGGCGGTGATCGCCATGCCGAGGCACCCTCCGAGAACGACGCGAAGCGTGGGACCGAAGATGGGCGAACCCGATGTCTTGGCGCTCACAATGCCTGCGACCATCAAGCCCACTACAGCAAAGGCGACGATGCTCCACGCCTGCGCTCCGGCGGTAGGAGCGAATGCACCCACAAAAGGAATAAAACCACCGATAATGAAACTTGCCGCCGAGGCCAGAGATGCCTGAACGGGACGAGCCTTCGTGTGGGGATGCTGGCCAAGCTCATCTCGCAGGTGCGCGGCTAGTGGATCCTTATCGTGCATCGCAGTTGCCACCTGGTGAGCCAATTCGGGCGTGAGGCCGCGATCAACGTAGATGTTAGTGAGTTCAAGTAATTCGGACTCGGGGTCGGCAGACAAGTGCGACATCTCCAATAGACGATCTGATTCCTCGATGTCATTTTGCGATCTAACTGAAACGTACTCACCGACTGCCATTGACATGGCACCGGCAACAATTCCAGCCAGTCCGACGGGAATCAGAGCCTTGTGACCGTTGGCCGCGGAAACGCCAATCATCAAACTTGACGTCGCAACCAACCCGTCGTTTGCACCGAGAACCGCGGCTCGAAGCCACCCCGCCCTATGTGAGCGGTGCTGCATATTGCGCTGTTTAACTTCCTCTAGACCCATGTGGCAAGCCTACCTCACCAATCAGAGTCACTCATTTCGCGTTTGTGGCCGTTTCGGCCAGTGCGCCAGAATAGAAATCCTGCCATTACCGCGACAAAGATGCTCATCCATTCATTTACGCGCAGACCAGCAAAGGCATGCGCAGTGTCGATTCGCAGTGATTCAATAAAGAAACGACCGACACAATATGCCGCAACGTAGAAGAGGAAGCCCTGTCCTGGACGAAATCTTTTCTCCAGTATGAAAAGGAGCGTTGCAACAAAGACGCACCATATTGCTTCATACAAGAATGTGGGATGAAAAGTTGGATATGACTCATAGCCTGTAGGTCGTAATGCCACGGGAATCTTTAACGCCCACGGAAGCGAGGTCGGGCGTCCAAATAATTCACCGTTAAACCAATTTCCGAACCTGCCGATAGCTTGGGCAAAAAGGAGTCCGGGAGCAAGAGCATCAGTAAAAGCGCCGAAGGAGAGCACTCCTTCCCGACCTCGACGACGAAGCCGTTCGTGTTGCCAATACGCAACCAATGTTCCAAGTGCAACCGCGCCCCAAATTCCCATGCCGCCATTCCATATCTTGAACGCATCCAGGGGTCTACCGTGCGCACCGAAATAAGCGTCTGGCGATGTAATTAGGTGATACAGCCGTCCACCAATGATCCCTGCAGGGACTGTCGCAATAGCTACATCAGCTACGACATTTTGGCCGCCACCAGCTTTGCGATAGCGCTTGTCGCCCAAATAGATTGCAATCGCGATTCCGGCAATTATGCAAAGTGCATAAAAGTGGATCGTCAGCGGCCCTACGCTAAAAGATGAAACTGACGGCGTGGGGATTGATCTATGCATTGAAGATTACTTTTTGCCTTCAACGGCCGCAGCGAATCCGGCTGGATCAAAATACTGAGTCTTGCGATCCAATTCTTTGCCGTTAACGAACACCGTTGGCGTCGCGTTGATCTTCTTGTTCGTGCCGTCGGCTGCGATGTTGCTTACCCACTTGGAGTAAGAATTATTGTTAACGCATTTGACGAACCTTGAATCGGTCAACCCCACCGAAGATCCTGCGGTTATTAAGGCTGCGTTCGACCAGACACCGGTATTTTCTGTACCTTGAGTCAGATAGAGATATGAGTGGAACTGAAGGAATTTGTTCTCGTCTGCCGCACATGCACCTGCATTTGCAGCCAAGACCGATTCAGGTCCAATGAACGAAAGCATGTGATAGACGACTTTCGCCTTCTTCTTGGCAATCAGTCCTTGGATATAGGAGCCGTTCGTCAACTCAAATGTCTTGCAGATTGGGCACTGGAAGTCTTCCCATAGGTCAATCTGGGGTACTCTTTTTACGGCCGTGTTGAAAGCGATTCCGTAACCGTCGGCCTTGGAGACGCTGGACGGAGTGGATCCTCCGCTAATGGTTCTATTGCCCATAACAGAGAAAATGACCCCGACAGCTACGACAAAAACGACCATTCCGATCACGATATTTCTTGTGATCTTGTCTCCGCCAGATTTCTTAGCCACGATCTCTCCCACTTTCTAAAAAGTACAATCCACGGGTTCTTTCATACACGAAACGAGTTGAAGAATAGCGAACTATGGACGCGGTCGCGAGATTTGGTACGAAATTAACGACCTTCCCGCACGCCCGCGACTAAGTCCCTTGCAAGTGCACCCAACTTTTCCAATCCAGATTGTGGGTCTTTCGCATCAAGCAATGCCTTAATAAAGGCTGAGCCCACAATGACGCCATCTGCGTAGCCAGCAACTTCTCGGGCTTGTGCCCTCGTGGAGACTCCAAGGCCAACAGCGATCGGCAAATCTGTTGTCTTTCTCACTCTTGCAACCAGATCGCGTCCACCAGATGACAAGTCCGTGCGAGCACCTGTAACTCCCATCAAACTGGCTGCATATACGAAGCCAGAGCATTGCGAGGTGACTCGCGCCAGTCGGTCATCGGTCGTACTTGGTGCGACGACAAAGATTCGATTAATTCCTGCGGCTAGCGTTGCGGAGTTCCAGGGTTTGGACTCTTCAATAGTTAAGTCGGGGGTGACCACACCCGAACCACCATTGCGCGCCATCTCTTTCGCGAATCTATCGACTCCATATCTTTCGATTGGATTCCAATAGGTCATCACGACAGCAGGCAATCCAACTTCATGAGCAAAGTTCAAAGTCTCAAAAACTTCGGTAGCGCCGGTGCCCGCCTTCAAAGAAATGTCAGCGGCTTGTTGAATCGTCGGTCCATCCATCACAGGATCGCTGTATGGAAATCCAATTTCTACTGCATCCACGCCGGACTCCGCCAAAGTCGATATCGCATCCTTGCAGCCCTCAAGTGAAGGAAAACCGGCGGGCAGGTAGGCAATGAGCGCCGCCCGATTCTCTTTTCGGGTTTTAACAAACATCTCATCAAGTTGTGTCGCCATTAGAGATCGATCTTAAAATAATCAGCGGCAGTCTCTACATCTTTATCTCCGCGCCCTGAAAGGTTTACGAGTAAAACTGCCTTAGGTCCGCGCTCCTTGCCAACTTGGATTGCGCCAGCAAGGGCGTGCGCACTCTCGATAGCAGGGATTATTCCCTCGGTCTTTGTCAGCAAAGCAAATGCCTCCATGGCTTGGTCATCATTGATCGCGCGATATTGCGCACGACCGATGTCATGTAGGTAAGCGTGCTCCGGCCCAACTCCTGGATAATCTAACCCAGCCGAGATGGAATGCGATTCAATCGTTTGGCCGTTCTCATCCTGCAAAACATATGAACGAGTCCCGTGCAAGACTCCTACAGAACCACCAGTAATAGTCGCCGCGTGGCGCCCCGTTTCGATGCCGGCACCTCCCGCTTCAAAACCTATGAGGTCAACTGATGTGTCAGGAATAAAGGCGTGAAATATGCCGATCGCATTTGAGCCACCACCGATGCACGCCAATACTGCATCTGGCAAACGACCGATAAGTTCGAGCACTTGTACACGTGCTTCCTCGCCAATTATCTTCTGAAAATCCCGAACCATAGTCGGGAATGGATGAGGACCGGCAACTGTACCTAATAGGTAGTGCGTCGTATCTACGTTCGTGACCCAATCGCGCATGGCCTCATTAATGGCATCCTTCAAAGTCCTTGAGCCCGTCTTCACTGGCACCACTTCGGCTCCGAGCAATTTCATTCGAGCAACATTGAGAGCTTGGCGCCTGGTGTCTTCTTCTCCCATATAAACGACGCATTCAAGTCCGAAAAGGGCGGCAGCCGTTGCAGATGCAACTCCGTGTTGACCGGCGCCGGTTTCGGCGATGATGCGCTTTTTGCCCATTCGCTTAGTCAGAAGTGCCTGTCCAAGGACGTTATTGATTTTGTGACTGCCAGTGTGATTGAGATCTTCTCGTTTCAGCAATATTCGAGCTCCACCGGCAAACTCGGAGAATCTCTTCGCTTCGGTGATGATGCTTGGCCGCCCTGTATAAGTAAGGTGAAGATGCGCCAACTCAGCTTGGAAGATCGGATCAATGATCGCCGCTTGATGCGCCGCATCCAGCTGATCGAGGGCGCCAATCAGAGCCTCAGGCACGAAGCGCCCACCGAAGGGACCGAAGTGGCCGATTGCCTCAATGTTGTTGTTAGCCATAATTGCCCAACCCTACCCTCGACCTAACAACGCTTGCAGCGCCATTCCCGGATCGCTTCCGCGCACCAATGCCTCCCCTACCAGCACGGCATCTGCGCCATGTTGACGGGCATACGTCACGTCCGAACGTGACGAAATTCCTGATTCGGCGACTTTAATAATATGGCTGGGAATCTTTGGGAGAAGTTCTTCAAAGACTCGACTGTCGACTTCAAGGGTTTTAAGGTTACGAGAATTGACCCCGATAATGTCGGCAGAAACATCAAGAGCTTGTTCAAGTTCAAATTCGGTGTGTACTTCCACCAAAGCCTTCATTCCAAGATCGTGTGTGAGTGCGAGGAAATCTTTCAATTCAACCTTGGAGAGGGCGGCAACAATGAGCAAAACAAGATCTGCTCCATACGCCCGAGCCTCATGGAATTGGTATTCATCAACCATGAAATCTTTGCGCAGAATAGGAATCGAAATCGCCTTGCGCACAGCGACTAAATCCTCAAGAGAACCACCGAAGCGTCGCATCTCCGTTAAAACGCTAACTACCGCTGCACCATTTTCTTGATAAGTGCGCGCAAGGGCTGCGGGGTCGGATATCTCGGCAAGATCGCCTTTGCTAGGAGAGGCCCTTTTTACTTCCGCAATCACCGCGATATTGCTTGTACGAAGATTGGCCAGGGCGTCAATTGGCTTTGCCGAGCTCGCAACTAGTTCAGCCATTCGATCGAGCGGGATGCGACGCGTCTCAAGATCTTCGCGAACACCAACGATGATGCCTTCGAGGACGCTCATGAGGTCGGCTTATCCGAAATGGAGGGGTCGATGCCTTCGTCGAGAGCATTCCAAGGCGAAAGATTCTTTGGGCGGCGCTCATACTTCGAAGGAAGTTTCATGATGGCTCGAACGATGAAAAAGAATGCGATGAAAGCCACCAATGTGATGACGACAAACTTGGCCATTAGAGAGTCTTCAATGCATTTGCCGCTGCGATGGCCCCGAGAACCGCGGCAGCCTTGTTCATTGTCTCTTGATTTTCAGCTTCGGGATCAGAATCGGCCACGATTCCCCCGCCAGCCTGAACGTACGCAATCTTTTCGTAAATCACAGCTGTGCGAATTGCGATACAGGCATCTATGTTGCCCGTGAAATCGATATACCCGATCGCTCCTCCATAGATACCTCGTCGAGTCGGTTCGAGGCTTTCGATAATTTCCATTGCACGTGGTTTCGGCGCCCCTGACAATGTCCCCGCGGGAAAAGTTGAGAAAAGCGCGTCGATGGGCGTCGCGGAATCGGCCAGCATTCCCGTGACGGTTGAGACAATATGCATCACGTGCGAAAAACGCTCCAGGTGCATAAATTCGACAACTTCTACACTGCCTGCTTTGCAGACCCTGCCCAAGTCGTTGCGTCCCAAGTCAACCAACATCAGATGTTCTGCACGTTCTTTGGGGTCAGCTAGAAGTTCCTCGCCCAGTCTGAAATCTTCTTCGGGCGATGCCGAACGATGACGGGTTCCGGCAATCGGATGTATAAGAACATTTCCGTCAGTGACCTTGACCAATGCTTCGGGGCTCGAACCAACGACGTCTATGCCATCGCGCAAACGCAACAAGTACATATAGGGACTCGGATTATGAAGACGGAGCATTCGGTAAACATCGAGTGCGTCAGCTTTACATTCCATCGAGAATTTCTGTGACAGAACTATTTGAAAGGCTTCTCCCGCAACAATTTCAGATTTCACCTTCTGAACGTCGGCGCAATATTTCTCAGCACTGGTGTTGCGACTATAAACGGGGGCGGGGTGTAAATCCATCTGCGCAAGGAATCCCGGAATGGCCGTTAACAAATCTTCCTGCATACGATCAAGGCGTGTCTGCGCTGAAGTCCACGCATCGTCAACATGCTCATCGCTTCCATCCCAATTGATGGCATTGGCGATCAACGTAATAGTTCCGTCGCTGTGATCGACTACAGCGAGATCACTCGTGAGCATGAACGTTAAATCCGGAACAGGAAGGTCTTTCACACTCGAGTTCGGCAATTTCTCAAGGGCTCGCACGCAGTCGTAACCCATATAACCCACCAACCCACCTGTAAGCGGAGGCAGTCCCGCTATCTTCGGCGAACGAAGGTGGGCAGAAGCAATTCTCAAAGCATCAAGCGGTGGCATGCCTTTGGGCGCACCCGCAGGAGGATTGCCCTCCCAAATGGCGAGGCCGTCTTTTTCCGTAAGTGTGGCTTCGCTGCTAACACCGATGAACGAATAACGCGACCAAACTCCGCCATGCTCAGCGGATTCGAGCAGAAATGTTCCTGGGGCGTTCTTGGCAAGTTTGCGATAGACCCCAAGTGGAGTTTCGCTGTCAGCCAAAAGTTTGCGTGAGACTGGGATAACGTTGAATTCTTTCGCGTACTCTCTAAATTCGTCGATCTTCATGCAGAAGTCACTTCAATTTTGTTATGGAAGCACGTGATATCGCCAGTATGACAGGCCCCTCCGACTTGCTTCACCTTTAACAAGATCGCATCGCCGTCACAATCCAGCGCAATAGATTGCACGCTCTGGGTGTGACCTGAAGTCGCACCCTTAACCCAGAGCTCATTGCGGCTGCGGCTCCAATACGTGGCGCGCCCCGTCGCGATCGTCGCGGCCAGTGCTTCTCGATTCATCCAGGCCAACATCAAGACCTCACCGCTCTCGTTGTCCTGGGCGATCGCGGCCACGAGATCGGTCGGACTCTTTAGAAGGCTCTCAACCTCAGTGGGAAGCGCGTAGGAGTCAGGCATAGACACATTCTGCCCTATTGATTACTCACCTCGCGAATGGAATAACCCGCCTGACTCAAATAGCGCTTTACCTCTTCTATTCTGTGAACTCCAAAATGGAAGACGCTAGCTGCGAGAAGCGCATCTGCGCCGGCATCCAGCGCACGCGCAAAATCTTCGAGATCTCCCGCGCCGCCACTAGCAATGAGCGGGACACGTGTTATAGGGCGGACCGCTTCAATCATTTCAATGTCATAACCTTGGCGAGTTCCGTCTGCATCCATGGAATTCAAAAGTATTTCGCCTACTCCGAGATTGCAAGCTCTCTCAATCCATCCAAGGGCATCGATGCCAGTGCCATTTCGACCACCATGAGTTGTTACTTCAAATCCGGATTCTGTCTTCGCGCGACGAGCATCCACGGACAGGACTAAAACCTGCGAGCCGAACGCGTCGGCAATTTCGGAAATCAATTCTGGTCTAGCAATAGCGGCGGTATTGATGGAGATTTTATCTGCCCCAGCCCGTAGTAATTGATTCACATCGGCAACTGAACGGATACCTCCGCCAACCGTGAGTGGGATGAAGACTTGATCGGCAGTTTTTCGCACTATGTCCAAGGTAGTTTCGCGATCGGAACTACTTGCAGAAATATCAAGGAAAGTTAGTTCGTCTGCGCTTTCTCTTTCGTATAAGGCTGCCATTTCTACTGGATCTCCGGCATCCACCAAATTCGTGAAGTTCACTCCCTTAACAACTCGCCCGTCAGTTACGTCAAGACAAGGAATGATCCTGATGGAAAGACTCACCCTCGAGTCCTCGCAAGTGCCTCAGGAAACGTGAAGGCACCCGCGTACAGCGCCTTGCCGACAATCGCGCCTTCGACGCCTTTGCTCCGAAGGGCCATCAACGCCTCAATATCTGCAAGGGAGGAGATTCCGCCACTTGCAACTATTGGACGATCGGTGGCAGCGCAAACTGATTTCAGAAGATCCAAGTTTGGTCCAGTCAAAGTTCCGTCACGTTGAACATCGGTCACGACGTAGCGCGCACACCCATCGCGATCTAAACGTTCGAGCGCCTCGTAGAGATCGCCCCCCTCTTTCGTCCAACCACGCGCAGCCAAAGTGCGACCACGCACATCAAGCCCAACGGCAATTTTATCGCCGAATTGGGACACGACCCTTGACGTCCAATCAGGATTCTCCATCGCCGCCGTTCCAAGATTTATACGAGTGCACCCTGTAGCCAACGCTCGCGCAAGAGATTCATCATCGCGGATACCTCCTGACAATTCGACCTTGATATCTAGTTGGCCAACCACGCGAGCAAGAAGGTCAGAGTTATTTCCGAGTCCAAAAGCAGCATCGAGATCGACCAAATGCAACCACTCGGCACCATCACGTTGAAATTCGAGGGCGACTTCGATCGGATCTCCATAAATCGTTTCTCGTGCCAATTCACCTTGGACTAGCCTGACAGCCTGTCCATCCTTCACATCGACGGCAGGAAGAAGTTCGAGGAATTGCGATTTCATAATGTCCCAGTCCAATTTCTAATCAAAGTTAGCCCTACGGACCCCGATTTCTCGGGGTGAAATTGGGTGGCGCTCATCGCCCCGTCTTCGACGGCGGAAACAAATCGCTCTCCATGCTCAGTCCAACTCACTCGCTGACCGACAGCCTCCTTTGCGGCATAGGAGTGGACGAAATAGAAAGACTCACTCTCGATTCCCTTAAAGAGTGCCGAGTCCTTAGGTGCAACCACCGTGTTCCAACCCATGTGAGGCAGAATCGGCGCGTTCAATTTGCTCACAGTTCCATCCCATACGCCGACGCCGTCGGTGCTTGGAACATCGTCAACAGAATGCTCCAAGCCATGACTGAAAAGAACTTGCATTCCAATACAGATTCCAAGCGTCGGCCGTTCTTTGGCAAACCTCTCGCGAATGATTTCGTCGCCACCGATAGCAAGAAGTCCATTCATGCACGATCGAAATGCTCCGACTCCAGGAACTACTAGCCCATCTGCTTCAAGAGCAGTTCTTCGGTCGGAAGTTAAGACCACTTCTGCACCTGTAGTCTCAAAGGCACGTTGGGCTGACCGCAAATTCCCGGACCCGTAATCAAGAATTGCAATCAAAGAGTGCCCTTAGTGGATGGCACTCCAGACACTCGCGAATCAAGAGCGACAGCATCACGCAATGCCCGAGCCACTGCTTTAAATTGCGCCTCAAAAACGTGGTGAGCATTTCGGCCCTCGAGTACGCGAATGTGAAGTGCGATGTGTGCCTCTGCAACGATAGATTCCCAGATATGTTTGCCCAACGTGGTATCAAATGTTCCGATCAATTCAACAATTTCAGGTTGGCGGTGTACCAAATAGGGTCTTCCAGAAAGGTCAACGGCGGCCTGAACCAGGACTTCGTCCAAAGGAACCATCGCGTCGCCAAAGCGACGAATACCTGCTTTATCGCCCAACGCTTCCTTCAGTGCTTGTCCAAACGCCAAGGAAGTGTCTTCGACTGTGTGGTGCGAATCTACGTGGACATCTCCTTGTGACTTAACTCTTAGATTGAATCCAGAATGTTTTCCAAGTTGACCGAGCATGTGGTCAAAGAAAGGCACGCCCGTGGATATATCGATGGTGCCATGACCGTCGAGATTGAGCTCCACAAGGACATGAGACTCTTTTGTTTCTCTTTCCACATGAGCAGTTCTCATATTTTTCCTCCTAGTGATTTGGCAAGCGCCATAACAAAACTTTCATTCTCGGCGGCATTGCCGATTGTGACCCTCAGATAGCCAGATAATCCCACATCTCTGATCAAGACGCCTTGATCGAGAAGAGACTGCCATATTTGCTTCGAATCCGGGACGGTGAAAAGTAGGAAATTCGCGCTACTAGGGATTACCGTCGCACCAAGTTGCTGCAATTGAAGGGCCAGGCGATCGCGATCGGCCACGAGGATCTCCACATTCGCCAGAAGCTCACTCTGGTGTTCCAGAGCCACCAAGGCAATTGCCTGAGTGACTGCGCCCAGGTGATACGGAAGTCGGACAAGTTGAAGGGCGCTGATTACTTCCTTGTCTGCCGCGAGATATCCAACTCTTGCCCCGGCAAATGCAAATGCCTTGCTCATGGTGCGAATGACCACCAAATTCGGCAATGCGTTCAACAAGGTAATAGCAGATGGCTCCCTTGAGAATTCGGCGTAAGCCTCATCGACCACCAAAAGTCCGCCAACTTCAGCGCTAACCTTGGCAAGCTCTTTGATGTCACTTAAGGGAACCGAAGTTCCGGTTGGATTGTTGGGCGTAGTCACAAAGACTAATTTCGGTTTAATTTCCCTTATCTGCGCACTTGCTAACGCGACATTGAGTGAGAAATCAGAATTACGATTCCCATTTATCCAAGAAGTCTGAGTGACCTGGGCAATGAGTGGGTGCATTGAATAAGAAGGCGTGAAACCAAGTGCTCCTTCTCCACCGAAGGCAAGGAAGAGGGATTGGATTACCTCATTGCTTCCATTTGCCGCCCAAATATTGTCATACGACATGGAGGTGCCGGAACGGTTATTTAGAAAAGTTGCGAGCTCTGCGCGAAGTTCAACGACATCTCGATCGGGATAGCGGTTGAGAGTACCGGCCACTTCATCGACCCGTTTGGAAATTGCGGATACTAATTTTGCTGATGGCGGATACGGGTTCTCGTTTGTATTGAGCCGAGCAAGGGAAGGAATTTGCGGAGCACCATACGGTGAAAGATTTCGAAGATCAGATCTCAAAGGCAACCATTGCGGCCAATTGTGTTGACTCACAGTTTCTCCGACCGAGCAATCATCGCTTCGCCGTGTGCCGGCAAATCTTCTGAATTGGCAAGGGTTACGACGGTAGAAGTGATGTCGTTAAAGGCAGATTCGCCGTACTCAATGAAATGTAGTCCACGTAAGAAAGTCTGAACTGAAAGACCACTTGAGTGGCACGCGCATCCTCCGGTAGGCAAGACGTGATTTGATCCGGCAGAGTAATCTCCCAGCGAAACGGGAGAAAAACGGCCAATAAAGACGGCACCCGCATTGCGAATGAGTAAGGCATCTTCATGCGCGTTCGTTGTTTGAATTTCCAAATGCTCGGCGGCGTAGGCGTTCACTACATCGATTCCTTGTTCAATCGAGTCGACGAGAACAATGGCAGACTGAATGCCCGAAAGGGACTCTTTAATTCGCTTTGAGTGCCTCGTCTTTGGCACACGACCACGAAGTTCGTTTTCGACGGCCGCTGCAAGATCGATTGAATCAGTAACAAGAACTGCGGCAGCCATAACATCGTGCTCGGCTTGGCTCATCATGTCTGCAGCGACATCCGAGGCGTGAGCGCTTCCATCCGCAAGAATCGCAATTTCGGTAGGTCCAGCTTCCGAGTCGATCCCGATAGTTCCCCGAAGTGCCCGTTTTGCCGCCGCCACATAAATATTTCCAGGTCCGGTGACCATATCCACGCGCTCGCAAACATCTTCCATCCCGTATGCGAAGAGCGCTATTGCCTGGGCCCCGCCGACTGCGTACACCTCATCCACTCCCAAAAGCGCGCAGGTGGCGAGAATCGTGGGGTGGGGCCAACCGCCGAAGTCCTTTTGCGGAGGCGATGCGATTGCGATACTTCCCACTTCGGCAATCTGGGCTGGAATTACATTCATCATCACACTGCTCGGATAGACCGCTCGCCCACCCGGCACGTAAAGTCCCACTCGATCAACTGGAATCCACCGTTCAGTGACAGTGCCGCCGTCTACAACTTCGGTGAAAGTTTCTTCGCGACGCTGACTTTCGTGAACTTGTTGGACCCTTGCAATTGAAAGTTCGAGGGCTGTCCGAATTTCTGGATCCAAATCACCAAGGGCTTTTTCAATGTGCTCCTTGGGAACTCGGATGGATGCAGGTCGAATTCCATCAAATTCTTGAGCCAAATCCAGCAAAACTTTTTCATTCCCATTGGCAACGCGCGAAAGAATTGGCGCGACCAGGCTCATTGCCTCGGCCACATCAAGGGCAGCACGTGGGAGTTCACTTCTGTACTCGGCCTTTGAAAGCGTGCGACCACGGAAGTCAACGGTACGTATCATCCCCCACGCTCCCGTTTCTCTTTAGTGGTCTCAAATCCCAATTGAAGCAAGCCCAAGTCTAGAGGCACGACCTGCGACCTCGGACCGAGATTTTCATCCGTGCTTTACTAAGCGGAGCGCGCGATCAAACCAAGCAATTGGGTCCGAGAATCGCCTTGAGGTCGGCGCTCAGGCTCGGAGATGCGGTGACCCTGGGTTCGAGCTTGAGGACCGTACTCTTGCCGTGATCATCTAATTGAAGGTGAACATCTCGTGTGCCGGGATGAGTGCGCAATATTTCTTTAAGCCGATCCACAATTGGCGGCGTACATTGCACAATCGGCATCTTGATAACAAAGGGGCCGACTGCGCCTGGCGACACTTCAGGGAAAGTCATTTCCAATGCAGTGAATCGAACTTGATCATCTCGGCGATCCACTCGCCCCCGTACGACAACCACTCGATCTTCGGTAAGCGTAAGCGCATACTGAGTGTAAGTATTTGAAAAGAAGAGTGCTTCGATAGAACCTTCAAGGTCTTCGATAGTGACAATGGCCCATGATGCACCTTGTCTCGTGACTTTTCTTTGAATTCCTGTTACGAGTCCGCCGATGGTCACTGTCCGCTCTTGAGCCGAGACATCATCTAGAAGTTGACTGATCGTCACATCTGTTGCCGATCGCAAGATGTGCTCAATTCCTAATAAAGGATGGTCGGAAACGTAGAGGCCAAGCATTTCTCGCTCATAACTCAACAGTTGGGATTTCTCCCATTCACCTGCTGGGATGTCCAAGTCGATGCCAGAAACATTCTCAACCGGCTCGCCACCGAATAAATCGAACTGCCCGATTGCCTCGGCCCGTTTAGTTTCAATGATCGAATCGATTGCTTCCAGATGCACACTCATCAATCCGCGTCGCGATACGCCGAATGAATCAAATGCTCCGGCCTTAATCAGAGATTCAATGGTTTTTTTGTTGCAAACTTGCGCATCCACTTTCGCTAAGAAATCCCCGAACGAGGTAAATCGTCCCTTTGACTCTCGAGCTCGCTTGATGGATGCAACGACACCTTCACCGACGTTGCGGATTGCTGCCAACCCGAACCGGATATCGACGCCTCGAGGTGTGTATTCAGAATTGGACTCGTTGACATCTGGCGGCAGGACTTGAATGCCCATACGACGACACTCGCTTAGATAGAGCGCAGACTTGTCTTTGTCATCTCGAACGCTGGTTAGGAGAGCCGCCATGTATTCGGTTGGATAGTTCGCTTTCAAATAGGCGGTCCAGTACGAAACCATTCCGTAACCCGCGCTGTGGGCGCGGTTAAATGCATAGTCAGAAAACGGAATCAACGTCTGCCAAAGTTTGTCGACGGCGGCGGCGCCGAATCCATTGGCCTTCATTCCTTCCTGGAAGAAGACATACTCCTTATCAAGAATCTTTCGATCCTTCTTTCCCATCGCCTTTCGAAGCAGGTCCGCGCGACCCAAAGAGAAGCCGGCCACTTTCTGAGCAATGGCCATTACCTGCTCTTGGTACACGATTAAACCGTATGTATCGCCAAGAATTTCCTGAAGCGGTACAGAAAGTTCGGGATGGATCGGCTCGACGACCTTGCGACCATTTTTTCGATCTGCGTAGTTGTTATGGGCGTTTTCACCCATTGGACCCGGGCGGTACAAAGCGATGACCGCGCAGATATCGGCAAAGGAGTCTGGCGCCATGGAGCGAAGAAGCGCTCTCATGGGTCCACCATCAAGTTGGAAGACGCCCAATGTGTCACCGCGAGCAAGCAATTCAAAGGTGTGTGGATCATCCAACGACAATGACTCGAGAACAACCGTTTCATTTTTGTTTGCGCGGATGTTGAGCAAACAATCATCCAGTACGGACAGGTTGCGAAGTCCAAGGAAATCCATCTTGAGCAACCCAGTTGCTTCGCAGGCGCCCATGTCGAACTGCGTGATGATTGCTCCATCGGCCTCGCGACGATGAATTGGGATTACATCCAACAAAGGTTCGCGCGAGAGGATAACTCCCGCCGCATGAACTCCCCATTGGCGTTTGAGCCCCTCAAGACCTAGCGCCGTGTCGACTACGCGTTTGGAATCTGGATCGGATTCATACAGTGCACGAAATTCACCAGCTTCGACATAGCGATCGTTCTTAGAATCGAAAACACCTGCAAGGGAAATGTCTTTGCCCATAATTGAGGGCGGAAGGGCTTTGGTAAGCCTGTCGCCAACGGCATACGGATAACCCAGTACCCGGCTGGAATCTTTTATCGCTTGTTTGGATTTAATGGTGCCGTAGGTGATGATCTGTGCAACACGGTCCTCGCCGTATTTCTGGGTCGCGTAGCGAATCATCTCCCCGCGTCGGCGTTCATCGAAGTCCAGATCGATATCCGGCATGGAAATTCTTTCAGGATTCAAAAAGCGCTCAAACAAAAGTCCGTGTTCGATTGGGTCCAAGGCGGTAATGCCCAATGCGTATGAAACAAGCGAACCGGCAGCAGATCCTCGCCCTGGCCCAACTCGAATCCCCTCCTGTTTCGCATGACTTACCAAGTCGGCGACGACAAGGAAGTACCCAGGGAACCCCATCTTGATCATGACGCCGAGTTCGTATTGGAGGCGTTCCATATGGACGCTCGGTATGGATCCGCCCATCTTCTGCGTCAGTCCACTTATGCTCTCTCTGAGAAGCCACGTATCTTCTGTCTCTCCTTCAGGGACTTCGAACTTCGGGAGAAGATTCTCGCCTTCTCGCAAAGTCACGTTGCATCGTTCGGCAACCAACAATGTGTTGTCGCAACTTTCTGGAATGTCCTTGAAAAGTTCGCGCATTTGATCTGCTGTCTTCAAATAAAACTCGTCGTTTTCAAATTTGAATCTTTTTGGGTCCGCAATCGTCGAACCCGATTGAACGCAGAGCAGTACTTCGTGGGCGGCTGCATCCTCTTTCCTCGTGTAATGCAAATCGTTAGTTGCAAGCAATGGCAGACCCAAGTCCTTACCCAATTTCAAGAGATCTTCCATAACTCGAGTCTCAACATTTATGTTGTGATCCATTACCTCGAGATAGAAATTTTCGCGGCCAAAAATGTCGCGCAATTCGGCGGCGGCCCGCGCCGCCTCTTTGTATGCACCCATCCGTAGCCGAGTTTGGATTTCTCCACCCGCGCAGCCTGTGGTCGCGATCAACCCATCGCTGTACTTGGCGAGAAGTTCGCGGTCCATTCGTGGTTTGTAGTAATAACCTTCGAGGGATGCCAGAGAAGAGAGACGGAATAAGTTGCCAAGCCCAACATTATTCTCGGCAAGAATCGTCATATGGGTATATGCGCCTCCTCCGGAGACGTCGTCTTCTCCGCCTTCAGCCCATTTAACTCTGCGTTTATCAAATCGTGATTCGGGTGCGACGTAGGCTTCAATACCTATAATCGGCTTAACACCAACCTTCTTCGCCTGCTTATAAAAGTCAAAGGCGCCAAAAACGTTTCCATGATCTGTCATGGCGATTGCCGACATTTTCTGATTTGCGACTTCGCCTACCAAATCTGCGACCCTTGCGGCACCATCGAGCATTGAATACTCGGTGTGTACGTGGAGATGAACAAATGAGGTCACGATTGGTGAGACTAGTCCTTAAGGGAGCACGGACGAGTCAAGCAACGCTAGGGCTCGAACTAAATCCGACGGATAAGGCGCCTTGAAATCCATCGAGGCGTTTGTGAGCGGATGTCGAAAGCGCAGTTCCAATGCATGCAGCCAAGGTCGAGACATCTCCAAGCGCGCCGCTAGAGTCGGATCCGCGCCGTAAGTGAGATCTCCCACTAAGGGATGGCGAAGGGCAGAGAAATGAACCCTGATTTGATGAGTTCGGCCAGTCTCGAGTTCAACTTTAACTAATGAGACCGCTCTGTAAAATTCGATAACTTCGTAATGGGTAATGCTCGCTTTGCCATCGGCGACAACAGCAAATCTGTAATCCTCCTTGGGATGTCGATCTATGGGAGCGTCGATAGTTCCTGTTGACGGATCCATGTGCCCTTGGACAAGAGCGTTATATATCTTCTCAACTTCTCGATTTTTAAACGCATGCTTCAAAAATGAATATGCCTGGTCCGTCTTTGCAACAACCATTAAGCCACTTGTTCCGACATCGAGGCGGTGAACAATTCCCGCACGCTCGGCCGCCCCACTTGTAGAGACGGAATACCCTGCCGCGGTCAAAGCGCCGACAACTGTCGGCCCGGTCCAACCAGGACTTGGATGTGCGGCACAACCGACAGGCTTGTTGATCACGACGATGGAATCGTCGTCATAGACAACCTCGAGACCTTCGATCGGAGTCAACGGAATCGGTTCGCCAATGCTCATATCTGGCAAGAGAATCTCAATAACCTGGCCCGCGGCAACTCGCTCGGATTTAGCCACGGCACGGCCATGAGAGGTGATTTCTCCCGCTTCGATCAATCGAGCGATTGTCGTCCTGGAAAGGCCAAGCATTCGCGTCAGAGCACTGTCGACTCGTTCGCCATCTATCCCCTCAGGAATTTCTAGAGTCCGGAATTCACGAGCCATTGTGGTCTCCCCCTTGGTCGTGCTTTGCATCATCGACGTGAATTTTCGTGATGGGCGGTATATTCCTTATCGAAAGATAACTTGCGATGAGCGCGGCAATGACGATCGAAGAATCTGCAAGATTGAATACGGGCCAATGAGGCAACTGAATCCAATCGATGACTTCGCCCTTGAATACGCCTGTTCCGCTATTCGCACGAAGAATACGATCGCTCAAATTTCCAAGTGTGCCGCCAAGGACTAATCCAAGAACCAGTCCCCATCGCTTTGATGTCAGGCGCGGACTCCAGTACCCGATCGCCAGGATCACAACGATTGAGAATATTGTCAGAAGAAAAGTTCCACGCGTGGCAAAGCTGAAAGCCGCCCCTGAATTCTTCGCAAAAGTTAGTTGAAGAAAACTGCCGAAGATCCTTCGCGGATTCCGCCCGTCAAGATAATTGATAGCCCAATTCTTCGTTGCAAAGTCAATCGCCCAAATTAGCGCCGCGACTAGCAGGACGCTTCCCCATATTGGAGGCTTTCGGCGCAACGTCAGCGCCGTTCTTCCTTCTGTTTGCAGAGCATGCACAAAGTGGCACGTGGGAAAACCTGAAGTCGAGCCTTACCAATTGAATTGCCGCACTCTTCGCAACGGCCGTATGTCTTATCGTCGATGCGCTCAATTGCTCGTTCGGTCTGCAAAACCATGTCGCGAGCATTGATTACCAAAGACATTTCGTGTTCGCGCTCAAATGTTTTAGTCCCGGCGTCAGCTTGATCATCGCCTGCACCTTCACCTGATTCACGAATGAGGGCATCCATCTCAACTTCGACCGCCGCCAATTCTGAAGAGAGACGCACGAGTTCCTTGGCTAGGGCGCTTCTAACGACCTTGAGTTCGGCAGCAGTCCACGGAGCCTCATTGTCTGCAACCACAACAGGAGTTGGAGCTGCCTTAAGGGGCTTCAAGGGCGCGCTCTTTCGACCATTCTTGGTGGGTCGTGGTGGGGGTGGCATCACCAAACGTCGTTCCTCTACTACGGCAGGAACCGCAGCAGCAAGGGGTGCAATCACAGGGACAGGAGCTGCAACGCTCTTTGCAGGAAATGGTCGCCCGGGAGCCTTCTTGATGGCCTTGGCCGGAGCGGCTTTCTTGGCAACGGCCTTCTTCGCAGGTGCTTTTTTAGCCGGAGCCTTTTTTGCAGGTGCCTTTTTGGCAGGAGCCTTCTTGGCTGCTGGTTTGCTTGCTGGACTCTTTTTCTTCAATGCCACGGCGCGCACCTTATGCTGATTTCGGACAAAACGCCACTCTACGCGCAATGTATTACACTAAAACCTTCGCGAAAGGGCATTGACGAGGCAATCACCTCAGAGCCTGTCGGAAGAGACGCAGGGCAAACCCTGCGAGGTAGAACCGATACGCGTTATTAAGGCTATTAAGCGGTGCGCCCTTCTTTTAAGGAACGCACAAGGCGGGTGGTACCGCGAGCTCGTAGTTCGAGCGCGTCCCTCCAATTGACTTACACCCCACATGGTGAAGGAGAGCGGAGAGATGAATGAGTGAGTACCGTGAATTAGGGGCGCATATAGATCTGCCCAAAATGGAACACTCCATCCTCGATTTTTGGGAAACCAACGCAATATTTCACAAGAGCCTTGAAGCCCGAAAAGGCAATGAAGCGTGGACTTTCTATGAGGGCCCTCCGACGGCAAACGGGGCGCCTGGAACTCACCACATCGAAGCAAGAGTCTTTAAGGATGTCTTTCCACGCTACCAAACAATGAAGGGTAAGTACGTCTTTCGCAAAGCCGGCTGGGACTGTCATGGCTTGCCTGTAGAAATTGCCATCGAAAAGGAACTCGGATTTACTGGTAAAGGCGACATTGAAAAATATGGCATCGCCGAATTCAATGACAAGTGTCGCGAATCGGTTCAACGTCACGTTGGCGAATTTACGAACATGACTAATCGCATGGGCTTCTGGGTTGATTTCGACCAAGCGTATTGGACTATGTCGCCTGAATATGTTGAGAGTGTTTGGTGGAGTCTCAAAGAAGTGTGGAATAAGGGACTTCTCGTCCAAGACCATCGAGTTGCCCCATACTGCCCACGTTGTGGCACAGGATTGTCTGACCATGAGCTTGCGCTCGGGTATGAGACGGTAACCGACCCTTCCGTTTATGTTCGCTTCCCCATCACCTCCGGTCCTTTGGAAAAGATGAACGCCTCATTGCTGGTTTGGACGACTACGCCGTGGACGCTCGTTTCTAACACTGCCATCGCCGTACATCCTGATGTCACCTACCTTGCAGTAGAAGAAACCGTAGATGGCAAAAAAGAAGTTCTCGTCATCGCAAAGGAACTCGTCGGCTTTCTAAAGGGTGATGTGAAAGTGCTTCTCCATATTCAAGGCAAGGACCTTGAACGCACCACTTATCGACGCCCCTTTGAATACGTCGAAATTCCGGACTCCCATTTTGTTGTGCTCGCCGATTACGTCACCACCGAGGATGGAACAGGTCTAGTCCATCAATCCCCCGCCTTCGGTGCCGACGATCTCCAGGTCTGCCGAAATTACGGATTGCCGGTCGTCAATCCAATTGCAAGTGATGGAACGTTCTTGCCAGAAGTCGAACTCATTGGTGGCATGTTCTTCAAGGATGCAGACAAACTCTTGGTAAAGGAGCTGAAAAAGAGCGGTGCGCTTTACAAACACGAGCCGTATGAGCACCAGTACCCACACTGTTGGCGATGCCACACAGCATTGATCTACTACGCCCAACTCTCTTGGTATATCCGCACGACGTCGATCAAGTCAGAACTATTGCGAGAAAACGCCAAAACCGACTGGCATCCAGAAACTATAAAGACTGGTCGCTACGGTGATTGGCTAACAAACAACATCGACTGGGCCCTTTCGAGAAACCGTTATTGGGGAACACCTCTTCCCATCTGGCGCTGCGAGGGCGGCCACATGGTCTGCGTCGGCTCACTCAAGGAATTAAGCGCTTTCTCTGGAGCCGATTTGAGTTCCATGGACCCACATCGTCCCTTTGTAGATGACATTACTTGGCCCTGCACGGAGTGTGATTCAGAGATGGTTCGCGTTAAGGAAGTCATCGACGGCTGGTACGACTCGGGTTCAATGCCATTTGCTCAATGGGGCTACCCACACAAGGAAGGGTCAAAGGAAAAGTTCGAAGCGGCCTATCCTGCTGATTTCATTTGCGAGGCGATCGATCAAACTCGCGGCTGGTTCTACACGCTTATGGCTATTGGAACTTTGGTCTTTGATGAGAGTTCGTACAAGACAGTGCTCTGTTTAGGCCACATCGTTGACCAGGACGGCCGCAAAATGAGCAAGCACATCGGCAACATTTTGGAGCCGATGCCACTGATGGATCAACATGGTGCCGATGCTGTTCGTTGGTACATGTTTGCCGCAGGTTCCCCGTGGACGCCCCGCAGAGTCGGACACGATGCCATCAGCGACGTCGTTAGAAAGACACTGCTTACATATTGGAACACGGTTTCCTTCTTAGCCCTCTATGCCAAGGCCTCGAATTTCAAGCCATCACAAGCGCCAAAGATGGAAGAACGTCCGTTGATGGATCGTTGGATTTATTCAGATCTACAAGCCCTCGTCATCGAAGTCGATGATGCATTAGCCACTTTTGACTCTCAAAGAGCAGGTAAGGCACTTGCCACTTTCATCGATGATTTATCAAATTGGTATGTGCGCCGCTCACGCCGACGTTTCTGGGAAGGTGACAGCAGTGCCCTCTCAACTCTTCATGAATGCCTTCACACTCTCACGCTACTTCTTGCGCCGATAGTTCCCTTTGTTACTGAAAATGTTTGGCAAGAACTACTCCGCCCCGTCGAATCAGGGCTACCTGAGTCCGTTCATTTGGCAGATTTCCCTAAAGCGCAGGTTCAATACATTGACTCTAAACTCGCCGCCCATGTTGCTCAGACCCGCCGGATAGTCGAGCTCGGTCGCGCAGCGCGGGCAGAATCCTCGGTCAAGATCCGACAGCCGCTTGGCCGGGCATTAATCGCCGCGCCGGGCTGGAATGAGCTCCCCGCAGAGATGAAGGAGCAGATTGCTGAAGAACTCAATGTTTTGCAGCTAGAAGATATCGCAGCGGCTCATGGCGACCTCGTCGACGTCACCGTCAAGGCCAATTTCAGGTCGCTAGGCGGAAAGTACGGGTCGAACGTCCAAAAAATCGCAACTGCAATAGCCGCATTGCCGGCAGCGGACTTGGTTCGAGAAATTCGGGAAAATGGGTCTCATTTGCTCACGACAGACAAAGACGAATGGCAGGTGCTAGCCGAAGATCTCGTAATCACCGAAGTGCCAAAGAGTGGGTGGACCGTCGCAAGTCACGATGGTGAAAGCGTTGCACTTGATTTGACCCTGACGTCAGAACTCTTGGCTGCCGGACAAGTGAGAGAGGTAATTCGCTTTCTTCAAGAAACGCGTAAAACTCAAGGTTTCGACATTAGCGATCGAATCGATGTCGAGTTCAATGTGAACGCCGACATCTTGCCTGCGGTTATCAATGCTAAGGAACATATTCAAAATGAAGTCCTAGCTCTACAAATGTCACATAACGCCGAGATCGAATTGGGAAGTAACGAAATGGGCTTTAGTGCAAAGTTGTGCAAGGCAATATAAAACTAAATGTTTCGCACCAGCGGAATGAGCAGTTGAACCGCGAAGAAAAGCACAAGAAAAGATAGGTCCAAACTAACCGCCCCAATGCGAAGAGGCGGGATAAAGCGACGCACGAAAGCGGTCGGCTTGTCCGTAATTGCGTAAATGGCCTCGGCCATGAATAACACGACTCCGCGAGGTCGCCATGTTCGCGAAAAAAGGCGGACGTAATCCAAAACGAGACGACCCAACAATGCCAATAAAAATATTTGGAGGAGGAGAACTAAATAGGAGCCGATATGGAGCATAACTAACTCTGGTTAAAGAAGCTTGCCTCAGCAGCCGCTGTCTTATCCTCACTGCTTACACGCACGTTTGCGGGTGAGAGTAAGAAAACTTTTGAAGTAACTCGTTCGATTGTGCCGTGCAGTCCGAAAACCAACCCACTTGCAAAATCCACGAGGCGCTTTCGCTCGGATTCATCCATGTCTGACAAATTGATGATTACGGGATTGCCCTCACGATATTGCTCGCCGATGGTACGGGCTTCATTGTAGAAACGCGGATGAAGAGTCACGATTCGATCGAGTACCGGTAAATCCATTTGCATTGGAGCAGGCTTAGGTGTCACGGGTGCAATCGCCAAAGTTGCTGGGCGGACCACCGATTTGTTTCGCTGTTCATGAGTCTTTGGTTGAGCAAAAACCAGATCGGTAACTTCTTCAGAACCCAACTCTGGATCGTCCATGAGTCCGAGATAATTCGCCATTTTTCGCAATGCATTAGCCATAGGTAAAAGGTTACCCAAGGTGAGTGCGGGAACCGAGGATTGAACTGCCCACTCGGACATGTGTCGCGCCGTACTTGATTGCTACCTCAAAATCCCCACTCATACCAGCGGAGAGGGATTTGGCGGTGGGAAATTGTTGGCTAAAATCACTATGAATTTGGGCTAAGCGTTCGAAAGCACTCTCAGGATTCTCACCGAGTGGCGCTACAGCCATCAATCCTTCCAGCTTAAGGGAGGGCTCCTGTAGCGCCAATTCTGCAAGCGGAGATAGTCCATCGGGTGATGCTCCCCCACGTCCTGGCTGAGGATCAAGACAAACCTGAATGAATATTGAGATGACCTTCGGCTCAAGGGCTGCCTTACTCAGGAGTCGCAAATGGCGTGGATCGTCAAGGGATTGAACGACATCGGCCCAGGAGGCGATGGACGCAATCTTGTTGCTTTGAATCTGACCCTGATAATGCCATATGGCGGGAACTTGCTCGGATTTTTCCTTTCCTTCGCTGTCGCGGTTTTCGGCAAAATTCCGAATTCCTAAATCATGAAGAATTTGCACATCCGACGACGGATACGTTTTGGTAACTGCGATAAGGGTTATGTCAGTCTCACTTCGATGAACACCGCGGGCGGCAACATTAATTCGATTGAGGACAGATACGAGGTTGGCAGCAATTTCTTCAGATCTACTTGTCACAGGCAGATCACCCCGGACTGTCGACCGGTCACACCATCGCGACGATAAGAGAAGAAATTGGGATTCTCCACCGTGCAAATACTAGATCGTGTGATTTTGACGCCGTGCTCCGCCAACTCGTGAGAGAGAGCAGCAGGAAGGTCCAAACTCAATGTTCCTTTGGATGTGATCGCTCTTGCAAAAGGGTACCTCTCACTTACTTGCTCATAAACGTCCTCACCGACTTCGTAACACTTTCCGCATATTGAAGGCCCCAGAACTGCCTCAATTTTCTCCGCCCCAAGGGATGCCATCACTGTGACTGCATTTAACGCGACGCTGTTCAAAAGTCCTTTGCGACCGACATGAACTGCCGCCACGACATCTCGACTCCAAAGCAACAATGGAATGCAATCGGCTACCAGAACCCCCAACGCGACTCCGGGTTCAGTCGTAACTAGGCCGTCGGCATTTGGATCTTGCGGAGAAATTCCATCAACCAATGCGATTACGTCGCTATGGGTTTGGTTCATGAATTGTGTGCGTCCGACAATTGCCTCATTTAACCGCCGATTCTCGGCGACAAGTTCGGCATTGTCACCGACGTGAAATGCGAGATTGTTCGTCGCATAAGGAGAGTGACTAACTCCCCCAATTCGATTCGTAAATAAAGTGGCGACCAAGTAATTATCGATCGATCGGGCGAAGCGCTATTTCATGAAATCGGGAACGTCGATCTCATCCTCCGCGATCAATTGCTCAAAAGTGACCCGGTGTCTTGTCGGAACTTCTTCCTCCTCGAGATCGAGTGCGACCGCCAACGGATCATTGGCGCTGATCGGATCGGCGTGCCCGTTAAGCGAACTTGCGTCTAGAACCGGCACGGCAACCCGCTTAGGCGCTCCGCCGTCAAAGCCCGCTGCGATCACGGTAATGCGAACTTCATCGCCCAGTGCATCGTCGATGGTTGTTCCGAAAATAATCTTTGCATCAGGGTGGGCCGCGGATTGGACAAGCTCACACGCCTCGTTGATTTCAAACAGTCCCAAATCCGATCCACCGGCTACTGAAAGCAGGACTCCCATCGCGCCATCAATTGATGCTTCAAGCAACGGGCTCGATATGGCCAACTCAGCCGCCCGTACTGCGCGATTTTCACCACGCGCAGAACCAATTCCCATAAGCGCAGATCCTGCATTCGTCATGATGCTCTTTACGTCTGCGAAATCTAGATTGATCAAACCCGGTTGAGTGATTATCTCGGTAATCCCTTGCACTCCGGACAGAAGCACTTGATCTGCACTCTTGAATGCTTCTACTGCTGTGATCGAACGATCGGATATCGCTAGAAGACGATCATTGGGAATGACAATCAAGGTATCGACTTCGCCGCGAAGTTCATCAATTCCGCTATCCGCCTGTTGCGAACGCACCTTGCCTTCAAAGGAAAATGGGCGCGTAACTACGCCGATTGTTAGTGCACCTAATTCTCGTGCAATCTTTGCAACAATCGGTGCCCCGCCTGTTCCGGTTCCGCCACCTTCACCTGCAGTTACAAAAACCATGTCTGCACCGCGCAATGCTTCTTCAATGTCATCGACATGATCAAGAACTGCTTCGCGTCCACGTTCGGGTGATGCACCTGCACCAAGTCCGCGTGTTGACTTTCGTCCGATGTCTAACTTCACATCCGCATCACTCATTAAAAGATGTTGTGCATCTGTATTGATAGCAATGAACTCAACTCCTTTGAGTCCAACATCAATCATTCGATTGATCGCGTTGACTCCACCGCCACCAATTCCAACGACCTTGATGACAGCCAAATAATTCTGCGGTGAAGCCACGTTGTTTCCTCCTTATGAACCATGAACCTCAACTTGAGAATTACAGTTCTGCTTTCTAATAAGACGAAAGTAGAGCGCTCTACACATCCACGCAAATACCGACACGAATCTGTACGCAATTTATCCAAATTCATTTAACAGTGAGAAAATCAATCAAGCCTTTAGTTTCTATTTCACAATAGGAGCGTGTGGAGCTGAAACGTCAATGTAGGTGATCTTCACATTTTCAGGCAAGGCGATAAGTGCCTGATATACCTTCACTTTTAATGATGTTTCCGCCAGATCACCCCAAACAACCGATAAATTTCTGTTTCTCGATGGATCGGCAATTGTCAGGATCGCCCAGTCAAGGTCTCGCACCAAAATGTCGGAAATTTGGGTGCGCATCATTGGTGGCAGAGCGGATAACAAATCAGTGGCGAATTTTGCTGATGTGGAATTCGTTCCAGTAATGATTGGCAAATGCGTTGTATCAATATTCGGTAGGTCAAACACGACGCCGTTTTGATCGACAAGGTGACTTTGGAATTGAGCGATCGGCGTTCGGGTCCACACTCGGACAGTAACAATCCCCTTTAGCCAATTTCTACTTATGCTGGCGTGGTCTAACCATGTGTACGCCTTTAATGCCTTTCCAATTTTATGAGATTCAAGTCGCGCCATTTTTTCGCCAATTCGAAAATTGTGCTGAATCGCAAAGCCTTCACTTGGATTTGGTGCCCCGACTACAACAATCTTCTTGACTGAAAGTAATGTCGACCAGCCAAGCACATAAGAAGCTGAGCCAAGTAGAGTAAGCACTAATAGTGCCGCGAACCAGGCCTTTCGACGCCTTTTCTTCACTCCCATCGTTATCGCTATGCACCGTATTTAGCGGTGAGTGCTTCCAAGATTATCGGACCCAGAGAACTGACATCTCCTGCACCCAGAGTCAAAATGACATCTCCCGGTTTGGCCTCTTTCACAACCTCTGTGACAACGGCCAGGAAATTTGGTTCAAAAGTGCCCTTTGTCATGAGCGAAACAATTGATTGTCCACTTACTCCCGGGATTTGCTTCTCGCTCGAGCCATAAACTTCGAGAACCCAAGTGTGATCGGCGTGATCGAGAACAGAAGCAAACTCGGTTAGGAATGCGCGCGTTCTTGAATAACGATGTGGCTGAAACACCACTAATACTCGCCCGTCAGTTGCGAACCTTTTTGCTGCTTCCAGCGTGACATCTATTTCTGTCGGATGATGCCCGTAATCATCCAGAACTCTGATTCCGTGCACCTGACCTTTGAGTTCAAATCGTCGGCCAGTTCCGCGAAAGGTTGCTAGACCTGCAATCAATTGCGGTGCCGGAAGTCCCAGACAAAGTCCGGCCGCCAACGCTGCAGATGCGTTAAGTAGATTGTGGTGCCCGGGGGTTTGGAGTTCGAGGTGTCCGATTGTCCGCGCCTTCCAAAGCACCCGTGCGCGGGAACCTGCTGGTGCCAATTCAATCTCATCAATTCGCAAATCTGCATCCGGGTCAACCCCATAAGAAACGGTCTGACATCGCGTCACCGCATCACCCAATCCCTTTGAACCCTGATCGTCAGCACAGTAGACAAGGAATCCTTTTTGAGAAATGGTCTCGGAAAATTCTTCAAATGCTTGGAAAACGGATTCAAGGGTCGCAAAGTGATCGACATGATCGAGTTCGATATTTGTGATAATCGCACCAAATGGATGATATTCAATGAACGAACCGTCAGATTCATCGGCTTCTGCTACGAAATATTCGCCGGTGCCTTTGTGTGCATTGGAACCCGAAGCTTTCAAAATGCCACCTATTGCAAAGGAAGGATCTTCCCCACAACTTTGAATCGCCACCGTAAGCATCGATGTCGTAGTGGTCTTCCCGTGGGTACCGGCCACTGCAATACTCTTGGAATCGGACATCAAAATGGCGAGGGCTTGAGCACGCGAGAGAGTTGGAATGCTCCTCTCTTTCGCCTCAACTAACTCGACATTTTCTGGATTTATGGCGCTTGAAAAGACCACGAAATCAGCGCCATCAATATTGGAAGCCCTGTGTCCGACCTTGGTGTCAACGCCGATGGCTTTTAGAGCCGCGAGTACGGATGACTCTTTAATATCTGATCCGGAGACCTCAATACCTTCGGAGGCCATGATGCGCGCAAGTCCGCTCATGCCAGAACCGCCAACGCCGATGAAATGAACCCGTTTGCCGGCAATATCCTTCAATGTGGTTCTCATGCGCCCCCACCTTGAAGCGCAATCTCCATGAGTTCGATTATTCTCTCCTCGGATTCCATATCCTGACTCAAGCCACTCTCAGGGCAGCGGTTGCTCTGTTCAATCACGGTTTCGAAATTTTCCTCGAGCCACACGTTTGAAAACGCTTTCTGCGGAAGAACTATTGCTCGACCAGCCGATACGAGTTGGTCGGCATTTCGGGCTTGCTCACCGTTTCCAACGGGGAGCGGAATGAATACTGCCATACGGCCAAGGGCGCCAAATTCAGCGCATGTTACTGCGCCGCTTCGCGCAAGAATTACGTCGGCTGCCAAATACGCCGTTGCCATATCCTCGATATAGGGAACTGCGCTGTAGCTATCTGAATTTTCAGGCAGTGAATTCTTTGCGCCGACTGAGTGAAGGATTTGTATCTTCTTCTCTCGGAAGAAGGGAAGCGCCTTCAGGATTTGTGTATTGATATATGTCGATCCCAGCGACCCTCCAAGGATAAGGAGCGTCGGATGATCCATGCTCCAACCGAGATCGGTCTTTGCGCGAAGGCGCGCCTTGTGCCAATCCAGAGATGCACTCTTGTAGGCCGCTCTGATTTCTGCACGCAGCGGCAAACCAGTGACACGCGCGTGAGAGAAGCGGGAGGACCCCACAGGCCTGGCAACGGCAACATATTTCGTTAGCAAAGCCCCCAAACGATTTGCCCAACCCGGCTTTGCATTGGCTTCGTGAACGATGAAGGGCACCTTTGCCATCCGCGCGGCGAGGTATGCAGAGGCCGATGCGTAACCACCAAATCCAATCAACAGATCAGTGCCGTCGATAATCTTCTTTGCCGAAAGTACAGCTTTGCCCAATCGAAAAGGCGCTTTCATCAACTCAAGGCTGAGCGATCGCGGCATGACAACTTTTTCAATATTGTGCAGTTCAAAGCCTGCAGCAGGCACTAACTTATTTTCAAGACCAGTCGGCGTTCCCAGAAAAATGCAGTGATCATTCGGGTGCCTGACTTTCCACGCACGTGCTACGGCCAGGGCCGGTTCTATATGGCCTGCGGTTCCGGCACCGACGAATACCACCGTTCGAGTCTCCATCATGATCGCCTGGCCTGTTTGGACGAAATCAGCTTCGGGTCTCGGAGAGCAGCCCCTGCCACAAATCCCAATGCCAGAAAGGTGGAGATAAGTGATGATCCTCCATAGGAAAGTAATGGGAGGGTAATACCTACGACAGGAAAGACACTCGTTGCCGATCCAACATTTAGGACCACTTGAACGGCAATCCAACATCCAATACCAGCGCAGGTATATCTGATCATCGGATCCGAGGCGCGCATAGCAATTCGAAATATTGCGAATATGAGAAGAGCAAAGAGAATCAAGACTGCAAGAGTTCCGACAAGTCCAAGTTCTTCTCCGACTACGGAAAAGATGAAGTCAGTGTGGGCTTCGGCAAGGTTGCCCCATTTTTGCCTGCTCGCTCCAAGCCCCACACCAAAGAGTCCCCCGCTGGCCAACCCCATGATGCTATGCGCAGGCTGCCATCCAGACAATTTGTAGTACTCGGGCGAAAAAGGGTGAAGCACGGCAAGAAATCGGCGCATGCGATACGGCACAGTGACAACCAAGGCCCCGATCAAGGAGAGACCAATTACAGTTGTAAACCCAATCCATCGCATCCGAGTTCCCGAAACAAAAAGGAGACCGACTAAAACCGCCGCGATAATTGTTGTGTCTCCGAGATCGCCGCCTGCCATGACCAACGCCATAATTACGGCAAAAGCCGGCACAAGTACCACGATCACATTTGATTGAACACTTTTGGCTTCCTCGTGTCTGGCCAACATGGTGCCAGCCCACAAAATCATAAAGAACTTTACGAATTCACTTGGCTGAAAGACAACGGGTCCAAACGCAATCCAATTGGTATTCCCATTTACTCTGTTACCTAAGCCAGGGATTTGAAGAAGTAAAAGAAGAAACACTGAGCCAATAAGTGCAAATCGAGCTATCCATTTCCAGGAGGAGATTGAGAGACGTGAGGCTAAGAATCCGATAGGAAGGGCGATGAGTAAGAAAATTAGTTGGCGAATTGCGATGGCGAATGACGATCCGTTTGTCTCTAGTGAGTGAATCGAAGAGGCCGAAAGCACCATAATTAGACCTAGGCCCGTTAAGGCGCCCGTGCACACGAGTAATAAGTAATAGGAGCTAATTGGTTGGGCGAGAAAACCTCTTGACTCTTTCACGTAAGCACGAATTTCTGGACAGCGGCTGCAAATTGATCGCCCCGGTCTGCGTAAGAAATAAACTGGTCCATCGATGCGCATGCTGGTGCCATGAGAACTGTGTCGCCACTTTGTACTAATACGGAGGCAGTCAACACAACCTTCTCCATTAATGAGTTCTCATCATCTTCAGAAACATCAATCCTGATTATTTCCACGTGCGGGGCTAGTTCTTCGAGTTCTTTTGCTATGAGTTCGCGATCTTTCCCTATGAGCAGTGCAACTCTGATGTGCTCCCCCATTTTTGCGACGAGTTCATGCATAGAAGCGCCTTTTGCCAAGCCCCCCGCTATCCAGACAACGGAATGCGCTGAATTCAACGAAGCAGCAGCTGCGTGAGGATTGGTGGCTTTCGAATCGTTCACCCACCGAACGCCGTTCTTTTCTCCAACCAATTCAATTCTGTGGCGGCCAGGACGGAATTCTTGAATGGCCATTCGAATTGATGAATGGGCAATCCCGACACTCCTAGCCAGCCCCGCGGCGGCCAAGGCATTGGAAACATTATGCGGCGAAGTCGGTATCACATCCGCCAGTTCGGCTATCACTTCTGCTTCACTGGTATCAGCAACAAATGCACGATCAACCAACAGTTCCTCCACGACGCCGAGTTCTCCGGGGAGAGGAGAACCAAGAGAATAGAAAACTTTCTTGCCCTCCCATGATGACGTATTTTCTACAACGGCCGGATCCTCCGAGTTCAAGATTGCTATTTGTGCTCGATTGAGAATGCGAAGTTTCGCAAGAGCGTAGTTTTGGAAGCCACCGTGCCAGTCAGTGTGATCATCCGCAATGTTAAGGATGGCGGCGGCGCTGAATTCGGGTTGATCACTCCAATGCAATTGGAAAGAAGATAATTCGAGCACGAGATATTCATATTGCACATCGCCTACAACTGCTCCGATTACAGTTTCGCCCACATTCCCACAAGCAAAAGCCGTTCTTCCCGCGGCGCGCAACATCGCCGACGTCATTTCAACGGTGGTTGTCTTCCCATTAGTGCCAGTTATCGCGAGCCACTTCTGGCCTGGATTTATTTCCGTCTTTAGAAACCAAGCAAGATCCACTTCGCTAAGGAAGCGGATGCCCCGCTCGCGAAGACCCTCCAATATCGGGTGATTTGGCCGCCAACCTGGAGAAACTATTGCAAGATGCCAGTCCCCTGATTGAACCTGCTCCGCTGAAATGAAACGTGCATCGGCGAACAAAGATGAATCCTCGTCAAAGATCGAGATTTCACTTCCAAGGCGCTCGAGGACATCCGCCACTGACGTCCCCGTTACCCCACCCCCGACGATCAGTACCTTTGCAAGTACCAAATCGGCAAGTTTCATCTCTATTTCACAACCCATTGCGCGTAAAACAATCCAAGGCCTAGGGCCACACCGATTCCGGCGATTATCCAGAATCGAAGGAGGATCGTTACCTCACCCCAACCGCTTAGCTCGAAGTGATGATGCAACGGAGCCATCTTGAAAATACGCTTTCCCTTAGTCGCCTTGAAGTAGACCATCTGAATTATCACTGACATAGTAATGATTACGAACAAGCCACCGAGTGGGACAAGGAGGAGTTGAATTCGAAGAGTCGCAGCAAGTCCCGCCAAAGCTCCACCTAGAGCTAATGAACCCGTGTCGCCCATAAATATCTTCGCCGGTGAAGCGTTCCACCAGAGAAATCCTGCAAGAGATCCACCGAGTGCGGCGGCTAGAACTGCCAGGTCGAGTGGGTCTCTTACTTGATAACAGTTATATCCGGTAGCTACCGAGCATCCCTCTCGCAATTCCCAAACTCCTATCAGGACGAAGGCCAAGAAGGTCATAACTGAAGCGCCTGTTGCAAGTCCATCCAACCCGTCGGTGAGGTTCACGCCATTACTCGTTGCCGTCACCAAAAAGATTATCCAGATGACAACGAGAACCGGACCCAACTTCAATGAAGTGTCCCTGACCGTCGATAAATAAAGCGATATCGGCGTGAGACCTTCCTTGTTAGCGAAATGAATTCCGAGTGCTCCGAAAATAGCTGCGGAGGCTGTTTGACCAAAAATCTTCTGTCTACTGGTCAGACCTAGCGATTTCTGACGTGAGACTTTGAGCCAATCGTCAATGAAACCTAAGCAACCCAGGGAAATAATCAAACCAATTACTAAAAGCGCGGAAATACTCAGCGGGACTCGGGAAATAGCATGGCTCGCAAGGTAGCCAAGCAAGGATGCAAGAATAATAATTATTCCACCCATGGTTGGGGTTCCGCGCTTCGTGTGATGACTGCTGGGACCGTCATCGCGAATAATCTGACCGTAGCCACGGCGAGCAAGAATGCGAATGAGAACCGGGGTACCAAACAAACTGATGACAAGAGCAAAAGCACCCGAGATCAAGATTTCTCTCATTCGTCTCCCCCCACTCTCTTTTCCCAACGTTCTATCAAAGCTGTCACCAATTCTTCCAGTTTTTCTGCGCGAGATGCCTTAACTAAGACCACATCCCCGGGTGAAAAGTAATTGGAGATTTCTAGTGCGTCCTCCTTGGAATTGCAAAAATGGACTTCAGTGGCACCATCCTTGGGAAGATCTTCAGCGTATTCAGGCGAACCAATGCAGACCAAGTTATCTATTCCAAGTGAATGGGCCAGCAGTCCGATCTTGGCATGTTCCTCGGTAAGTGATTCACCCAATTCATGCATTCGGCCCAGAAAGGCCCAGGATTGCCCTCCTCGCTCTTGAGCGAAGAATGACAACGTTCGAAGGGCGGCGGAAGTTGAATCTGGATTCGCGTTATAAGCATCGTTAATGACAAGCAAATCTGAAACTTCCGACAACTCCATGCGCCATTTACTTTGCAGTTCTGCCGTCGAAAGTCCGCCAGCAATGACATCAAGAGGAATATTCAAGGCCGTGCACACAGCAGCAGCAGCAAGCGCGTTAGGAATCTGGTGCGCACCGACAAGTCTTAGTGCAACCGCCGCTCTCCCCTGTGGTGTCACAAGGTCAAAGTGCGCCCGCCCTTCCCTAATATCTATATCCGTTGCTCGTACGTGAGCCTCGTGTGTCTGCCCAAAAGTGAGAACTGGAACCCTTAGACCCTCCGCCATCTTCGGCGTAAATTCGTCGTACCGTCCCAGAATCGCAATACCGTCATCAGCCAGATTGCGAACTAATTCCGACTTGGTTTCAGCGATGGCCTGCAACGAGCCAAATTCACCGACATGAGCGCTTCCAACCTCAAGCACTACTCCGATATTCGGCTCGGCAATCTTGCATAGAGATTGGATATCGCCGACATGGCGAGCGCCCATCTCTAAAATGCAATACTGGGTGGATCGGGTACACCGCAATAGCGTCAATGGTGCGCCAAGTTCATTGTTGAAAGACGCGTGGGTGGCAACAGTCTCGTCATGAAGGCGAAGAATCCACGCTAATAGATCTTTGGTAGTCGTTTTACCTTGGGATCCGGTGATCCCAATGACTTTCAAATTTGTTAATTGCACTCGAACGTGGTGAGCGAGCTTGCCCAATGCCTCAAGAACATCTGGAACGACAATGCACGGAAGTTCAAGTTTGCGACTCGCGAGAACGAGTGCGGCACCTTGGTCGATCGCCGATTGAGCAAAATCATGACCATCACGGAAATCGCCTTTGAGGGCCAGAAATATCGAACCATACATTGCTTCTCGTGAGTCAAAAACTGGCTCTCGCGTAATAAGGATGTCGTCGTCGGCGAACAGTTGGCCATCAACTATTTCCGATACTTGCCTTGAAGTTAGTGTGATCATCTCCGACCCTCGATGGCCTGCGCTAAGACCAAGCGATCATCAAAGGGCGTAATAACTCCTGCAATTTCTTGTCCCGTTTCGTGTCCTTTGCCGAGGACTACAACCAGATCTCCCGTCTGCGCCTGCGCTACCGCATACTCAATTGCACTTTTGCGGTCGGCAATGACGCTGTCAGGTGAGACGAGTGACATGCCCAACGTCATCTGATCCAAGATTCTCAATGGATCTTCCGATCTTGGATTGTCACTAGTGAATACGGCGACATCACTTCCCTTAGCGAGCGCTTCGCCCATCAATGGGCGCTTGGAAGAATCTCGATCTCCGCCACAACCCAGCACGGCGATCACTTTTCCGGCCGTCATCCCTCGACAGGTCTCAAGCACACTGGCTACCGCATCTGGAGAGTGCGCATAGTCAACAAATGCTGCGAAATCCTGGCCGACAGCTATCGCTTCGAGACGACCTTGAGCTGGCGAAAGCAGGGGCAAAATTGCGGCGATTTCCACGGGATCAATTCCACTTTGAACAGCCAGAGCCACTGCCATCAATGCATTGTCCAAGTTGTAATCGCCATGTAGCGGCAACAAACCTTCTATAAGAATTCCGCCGGGACCACGCATTGCCACATCATTTCCCGACGAATGTGAAAAGACGCGCTCGTATCTCCAGTCTGCATTTGCCTTTGCCCTTGAGAGCGTACGGATAGGAATATCCACGCTCTTGGCAAGAAGGGCGCCATGAGCATCGTCAATATTAATTACAGCAAGGTCGGCATACTCAAATGAAAATAATTCGGCCTTCACCTTGAAGTACTCATCCATTGTATTGTGAAAGTCGAGGTGATCTTGGCTCAAATTAGTAAAGGCAACGACATCGAAGTGTGCTCCACGTATGCGATCCAGAGATATTGCATGACTCGAGACTTCCATCGCGAGATTGCGGATATGGCGCTCTCGCATCGTTGCGACTAGTGCTTGAAGATCAGAACTTTCAGGTGTTGTCCTCTGGCTCTTAAGCAACTCGGTACCGATCCGCGTTTCCACTGTGCCAATGAGGCCGCTTTCTCGCCCGGCAAACATCCAAATCTGGTAAAGCAGCGTCGTCGTCGTCGTCTTGCCGTTGGTTCCGGTGATTCCGACGCTGAACATGTCGCGCATCGGTTCTCCGTAGAACCAGGCAGACAGGACGCCAGCAGTTCTTCGAGGATTCTCAACTACGACAACGGGCAATTTTGGGGCAACTTCTTGAATGATCTGCATCCCTGCTAAATCCGTTAATACTGCTTGTGCTCCACGTTCATAAGCTTGAGCTGCGAACTTCGCCCCGTGCGTCTTTGCGCCAGGAAATGCAAGAAAGATGTCACCATTCTCGACCTCGGAGCTTGCGTGCGTCACCCCGGAAATCATTGCATCGACCGACGGCCTCTCGACATCGAGAAGATCGGCAATGGAACTTAAGGTTCGCTTGTGATCTAAAAGTGGTCTTTCCATCAATGTTTTCCCTTAACTGGTGCCGCAACGCTCAACGTCTTTGCAACTTGGGATCCATTGAGAGGATAAGGGGTAACTTGAGTACTTGTTGGCGGGATATGTCGGGATTGAAGCACGAAGGACATGACTTTTTTGAATACTGGACCTCCAAGCGTTCCACCCCAGTGAATTCCCTGAGGACCCTGGATTGTCACGCTGATGACGTAACGTGGCTTGTCAGCAGGCGCAAAGCCAATGAACGAAGCGGTATATCCACGGTAACAATGACATTTCTCATCTACCCTCTGAGCCGTACCAGTCTTGCCTGCAACTCGGTATCCAGGTATCGCGGCTTCTGGAGCCGTACCATTTGCAGAAACAACACTCTCCATCATCAGCCGCAATTCACTTGCCGTTGCAGGACTGACGACCCTTACTTGATCTCGGCTCGCGGAAGCCGTGAAGTGCCCGCTGGCATCACTTGTACCAGCGACCACTGTTGGTGAAACTCGAATGCCATCGTTGGCGATTGTTGCGAAAATACTCGTGGCCTGCATCGCGGTTACAGAATACCCCTGGCCAAAAGCCACCGTAGGTGCCGTTGTTCCACTCCAACTAGCCACATTAGGTAGAACGCCTTGCGACTCACCTGGTAGACCCGAACCCGTATCGGTGCCCACGCCAAATTTTCTTAGATAGCTGTAAAGAACGTCGTTACTCAGTTTTTCTCCAACCTTGATTGCACCAACATTACTGGAAATTGCAAGTATTCCCGTTGGGGTTAACTGCTCAGTTGCGTGCTTATCATGGTCATGAAATACCATGTTGGACACCTTAAAGCTATCCGGCACCGTGAAGAGTGTTGTCGGTGTGATTTTTGCTTCTTCGAGGGCAGCGGCCATGGTCATGACTTTTCCAGTTGAGCCTGGTTCGTAAACATCTTGCACTGAAGGGTTTCGCATCAGAGCGAGAGAAACTTTCTTGGTGTTGTTCGGATCAAATGTTGGCGCAGTGGCATGGGCCAAAATTTGACCCGTCTTCGGATCCATAACGATCACTGTCCCACTGATGGCATGGGCGGATTTGACTGCATCGGTGATTGCTTGCGATGCGATCCACTGCACATCTCGATCGATCGTCAAGCGCACTGTTGTCCCTGACTTTGCAGCCACTAATTCTTGTTGCGAACCTGGAATTTCCGCGCCATAACCGTTTGCGTAACTGTATTTACCTTCGACTCCCGTAAGCAAGGAATTCATACTCGATTCCAACCCTGTGGCCCCGACTCCAGCCTGATTCACGAAACCAATGAGCGAGCCGATCAATTCCCCCGATGGATAATCACGCGTGTAATCGCGCTCTGCATAGAAACCGAAGATCCTCTTTGTCGAAGCCTCTTTAGCGCTTAGGCCCTGGTTGTAACTGGCAAAGGCATTCTTGAGAGAAATCCACGTCGCTGGTGTCACATTTCGAGCAACAAGGCTCCACCGTCGCTTACCGGTAACGGTCTTGGCGACATCATTGACAGACATCGAAAGTACAGGTGCAGCAATTTCAGCAAATTTATTCGGATCCGAAATCAGAGTTTGATCGACAACCACGTTAACTGCCGAAACACTCCTGGCAAATTCCACGCCGTTAATGTCAGTGATGGAACCCCTTGGCGCGGGCATGATCGAAATCGTTGACATTTCATTTGCCGCGCGAGCTGCGTAAGTGTGAGCCTGCACTGCCTGAATATCAACCAGTCGGATAGAAAGCAAGCTCAGAATCAGGATTATCGAAAAAAGCAGAACGCGTATTCGAGAGCGGGACAACGAAAAATCTGCCATGTCTACCCTTTAGGGGTTGTCACATTCACGGGCGAAGACTCCAGTGTTAGAAAGCGCGGGCTCTGAGAAGGAATCATCCCCTCTGCCGCAGCACGAGCCGATAGGACTTCGGGAGAGGACACCAAATCTATTTGACGCATCACTGCCTCACGCTGATCGCTCAACATCGTGGCTTGCGCCTGCAGTCGGTGCAACTCAAAAGCATCCTGGGCAAGCATGGTATTGATAGCAAGCAGCAACAATAAGCCGATCGCCCCAATGATCGAAAGGAAGATGACAAATGTCTTTCTGTCGGCCTTTTCTCCCGTTTTAAGATCTGGAACCAAACGCAAAGCTGCGCGCGAGGACTTGTCAGCGACAAGTTGTCGCGAACGAGTAATTGTCGGGGCGAGTACTGGGATTGCCATTAAGCCGCTACCCGTTCTATTGCACGAAGCCGCACTGACGCAGACCTGGGATTCTCGGCAAGTTCGGCAGGCGATGGAGTTTCGTTGCCTCGGACAACCAACATGAACTTGGCAGCAAGTTCTGGGATTTCCACGGGAAGTTCACGAGGTGTTTTGGATTCGCTAGCGTCGGCAAAGAACGCCTTAACAATGCGATCTTCGAGAGACTGAAAGGACATGACGACCAGTCGTCCCCCGAGAACAAGTGCTTCTAAGGAAGCGGGGATTGCCGAACTTAGAACATTTAACTCATCGTTAACGGCGATGCGTAAAGCTTGGAATGTTCGTTTTGCAGGATTGCCACCAGTTCGCCTTGTTGCAGCGGGAATATTCTCCTTCACGAGGGCAGCAAGTTCTGCGGTCGAATTCATTGGCGAAATTGCTCTTCTTCGCAGGATTGCATCAACGATGCGAGGCGCAAATCGTTCTTCGCCATAGCGCCTCAAGATGGAAATCAACTCATCGCGGCTCGAAAGATTCACGACGTCGGCAGCAGTCCTGCCTTGAGTCTTATCCATCCGCATGTCGAGCGGTGCGTCATGCGAGTAGGAGAAGCCACGTTCGACTTCATCCAATTGCATTGACGACACTCCGAGATCAAAGAGAATGCCGTCAACTTTTCTGTAACCAAATTCTTCAATGCATTTTTGCATTTGGTCGTATACCGCATGAACCGACTTGAAACGTTCTCCGTAATTCGCAAGTCGATTTGATGCAAAAGCGATTGCATCCTTGTCTCGATCAATACCAATAACAACTAAATTTGGAAACCGCTGTAGCAGAGCTTCTGTGTGACCGCCCAATCCCAAAGTTGCATCAACGATTACGGGGTTCTTGCTTCGCTCGATAGCGGGAGTAAGTAATTCGATGCATCTTTCAAGCAATACTGATACATGCTTTGCCATCTTCTCCCCCTAACTTTCTAGTAATAGTGCTCAGCTTTTGATATTTCTAAATCGAAGTTCTCTCCTCTGGTCACCGCCGGCCGACGGAACTATTTGGTCGGCACCGGGGAAGGGGTGCCGATTCATAAGGTCGGCGGTGGCCACAAGAGAGATCCACTCGATTTCGTGCGTATTAGAAGAGACCCGGGAATACCTCCTCTGAAACGTCAGCAAATCCCTTTTCGCGATCTGCCAGGTATTCACTCCAGGAATGCGCGTCCCAAATTTCAACGCGAGTATTCGCACCTATTACTACGCACTCTTTTTCCAAGGATGCGTAGGCGCGAAGCCCTTGTGGGATGGTGATGCGACCTTGGCGGTCAGGAATTTCGTTATGGGCACCGGCAAACATCACCCTCATGTAGTCACGAGACGTCTTGGAGGTTACGGGGGCCTGCCTCAAAGTCTCGGTGATGGTGGCAAATTCAGCGGCAGGAAATACATAAAGGCAGCGCTCTTGGCCCTTGGTAATGACCAATCCGCTGGCCAATTCATCTCGAAATTTGGCCGGAAGTATGAGACGGCCCTTCTCATCCAGTCGCGGTTCGTGGGTGCCAAGAAACAAGATGGTCCCCTTCCCCAGGTCCGCGTTCTTTACTCCACTTTACTCCATTTCTCTCCCTTTTCAACCACCTTGACCCAACTTTCTCCCTTTGGCACCCAGATCGCTCCCCCGAAAGAGAAAAAAAGAGAATAAAAAAGGCCCCACTAGGGGGCCGAGAATTGCTAGTCCAACTTACTGATCAAAATTGCGTCTTTCCCACCTATCTTCTAGACGTGAATTGAGTTTGCCCTTGCGTGAGCGCTTTGAGGGGGCTCGCAGACCCTTAACGCCTGAAAGGGCAGAGATGGCAAGTGTGACCCCGCCTAGAGAAATCAAGAATCCCAATATTCCTACGGGGGTTGTCTTTGAGATCAATCCGGCAAAAATGGTGGCAAGTCCGACGAGGGTCAATGCAACGCCGAGCAGAATTCGATTACGGCCCGGGTAGAGGCGAGTTCCGGTGAGCGTGGAAACTAGATGAGGATCATCAGCCGAAAGAGCTTCCTCCATCTGGGCAAGGAGTTTGCGTTCGTGATCTGAAAGCGGCACTTTGCACTCCTTTGCATACGATCCAACATGCCCACAATAGAACATCTACTCGCTACATGCACACTCAAATTCTCAAAGCCCTATTTCTTCTTCTTTTCTCGCAGCAAACGCGCAGGTCGAACACTTCCGGCCCCAAAACGAGCCTGGGCCCGATCGATGGCTCCCGCGGCCTCTCGCCAGCCACGCTCCCGCGAGCCCAGAATCAGCTGCTCTGGGGCTTGGGATTCGAGATTTTCCAGCCCGACTCCGACTAGTCGAAGTCGGGCGCGGTCGAGGTGGAGTCCCAAGAAAAGTTTTTTTACAACTTCGTAAATCTCGTGAGTGCTGTCGATTGCAAGTGGCATTGTCTTTGAACGATTGATAGTCGTGAAATCTGCGTAGCGAACTTTGATGGAGATAGTTTTTGCAAATAACTTTCTTTCGCGCAAGCGATGAGTAGCCTTTTCGCATAGGCGCAGGTACTCCTGCAAAATAGTTTCTTGATCGTCGATGTCACGCGCAAAGGTTTCGGCCGCGCTTATGCTCTTGTCCGGTTCATCCGAAATAACATCGCGATAATCCCGTCCCCATGCCAATTCGTAAAGAGATGAACCACTAGCCTCCCCCAGTGCGCGAATCAATGTTGCGCGAGGTGTGTTCGCAACTTCAGAGACGGTGCGCAGACCAAGCCGCTCAAGCGCTTCGGTTGTTTTTGGCCCTACCCCCCAAATGGCCGAGACTGGCAAAGGGTGGAGGAAATTGAGAATGCGGTCGGCAGGGATTTCAAGCATTCCATTTGGTTTGCAACGACCGGATGCAAGTTTGGCGATAAATTTCGATGGCGCAATTCCCACCGAACACGTGATGCCTTCTTGCGCTTCTACCTTTGCACGAATTGCGGTTGCGATTTGGCGTCCCGTTCCGAGTAATCGCCTCGATCCAGTTACGTCAAGAAATGCCTCGTCAAGTGAGAGCGGTTCGACGTATGGCGTATACGAATGAAAGATCTCCATGATGTGTTCGGACACTTCGCTATAGCGCCCATGATCTGGAGTGATGAATATGGCATTCGGTGCCAGTCGCTGTGCTCGACCTACGGGCATCGCGGCGTGAATTCCGAATGTGCGCGCTAGGTAATTTGCAGATAGCACGACACCACGAACCCCAGCCCCGACAACTACGGCCTTTCCTTTGAGCGAGGGATCATCGCGTTCGGCGACCGAGGCATAGAACGCATCCATGTCAACGTGGAGAATGGTTGCGGTGCTCATATCACGAGCGTACTTCTACTCTGCATATGTTTTTCGTAAGCAGCGCGAAGATCCCAAGCTCCGGTTGCTCGCAGTGAGACCCCACGTGGACCAGTTCGGCGAACTTCTCCGCGCACCAAAAATAGCCAAGAGCTGAAGAGGACGTCGGCGTAATTGCGCTGGGCATCGTCAAAAAAAGTTGCGTCATTGCAGCCGTATCCGTCGTCGATGGTAAGAAAAATAACACGCTTGCCCGAACGCACTGGAGGGCTCTGTCGAGCGACTTTGACTCCGGCGACCAACACCGAAGAGCCCGACCTTTGCGCAAGGAGATCTGTGGATCGCACGGCACCGATCTCATTAAGAAAGTCTGCATAGAACTCGAGAAGATGACGAGATACATCCATCCCTAAATGATTAATCTCGTGACGCATTTTCTCGCTTGCGTCCAAATCTGGAAGGCCGCTTGAAATAAGTGCAGGCGGTATGAAACCGAAATTGAGCTGTGAGCCTCCGAGCGAACGAACCGGAGAACGGTGAAGGTCGCTCAGATGCAAAAGTAGATCTCTACGGTTGATTTTCCCTCGACCAATTTCGTGTATCTCATCAAAAGCCCCAACCAAGATTAATTTTTCTGTTGTCGGGAAAGAAGCACCCGATCGGGCATGAAAGTCAGATAAATCCAAATAAGGCTGACCGGTGACTATCGACTCTAATTCTTCTGCGCTGATGCCTGACAAATCCGCAAAGGACATACGTATTGCATGTCCCCGCGCGTCAGGCAAGGCGAGGCTGCGTCCGGTGCTCTTACCGTCGAAAGCCACTGCCGGCACTCGTGCCATTTTCGGATCAACCCGCTCGACGCGATAGGTAGCAGATGAACGGTTAACATCTATCGGAGCGATCACGACACCCAACTGGCGCGCATCATCAAGGATCAACCGTTTGGGATACATGCCAGGGTCATGCGTCAGAACTCCAGCTATAAATGCGGCAGGGTAATGGGCCTTGAGCCAGGCCGATTGATATGTAGGAAGCGCGAACGCTGCTGCATGCGCTTTACAGAAGCCAAATGACGCAAAGGCGCGCAAGATATCCCATACGGCATTGACCGTATGGATCTCATATCCGCGGGCCAACGCTGCGGGATAAAACCAATCACAGACTTCTTGTTGGCCTTGCCTATCCCCTAGTGCCCGTCTTTTTTCATCTGCCTGCGCAAGTGAAATACCAGTAAGAATCGAAATAATCTCAATCACCTGTTCGTGAAAAACGACAACGCCCTCAGTTTCGTGCAAGACGTTATAAAGATCTGGATGAATGATCTGCGCAGGACTCCACCCATGTCGTGCACGTAGAAACGGTGAAATCATGTCGCTCTTTACTGGCCCTGGCCTAAAAAGAGAGATATCAATAATTAAGTCAGTGAAAGTTTGCGGTGCAAGTTTTCCGACGAGTTCGCGTTGACCCGGGCTTTCAACTTGAAAAATTCCAAGAGTGCGAGTCGAGGCTATGAGATCAAAGGTTGGCTGGTCATCCAATGGAATGGCGTCAATGTCGATTGGTTGCTCGGTTCGCTCAATCTCAGAAATTGCATAAGCGATAGTGGACTGCATGCGCACACCGAGAATGTCGAGTTTGAGCAGACCCACCGCTTCGACATCATCTTTATCGAACTCCACCATCGGATATCCCCCTGCATTAATCTGCAAAGGGGCACGATCAAGAAATGCCCCATCGGATAAAACAACCGCACATGGATGCATGGCCAAATGGCGTGGAAGGCCATCAAGCCGCTCTGCTAAAGAGATAGTCATTGCCGTCAATGGGTTGTTGAGGTTGATTCCACGTAATTCAGGAAGACTCGCCAATGCCTGCGAAATATTACGAGCCCGAATATGCGGCAAAGACTTTGCTATGAGATCGATTTCAATGAAGGGAAGCCCGAGTGCTGCACCAGTATCCCTAATTGCGTGTCGTGCGCGATATGTGTCGACCATCGCAACGGTTGCGCAACGAGAAGTATTGCCGGGCCTGCTCCAATTGGAGTCGCCGTAACGCTTAAAAACTAAATCATAAATTTCCAATCGACGAGCAGATTCGACATCGATATCAATATCAGGAAGAGCACGACGAAGAGGAGAACAGAAGCGTTCCATTAAAAGCCCATGTTGTAATGGGTCGACTCCAGAGATCCCGAGAAGGTGACATATAAGAGAACCCGCACCACTGCCTCGTGCTGCAACGCGAATGCCTTTTTCGCGAGCCATATCAGTGATATCTGCAACGGTAAGAAAATAAGATTCGTAGCCCAAGGTCGCAACTGTTGCGAGTTCGTCGTCTAAACGTCTGCGGGCCTGTGCGATTTTTGCCCCGTCGCTGTATCGCCAATGCAAACCAGCCTCCGAACGAGCGCGTAATAAGGATTGCATTTGCAAAGATGAATCGGCACCCACAACATGTGGCTCAGGTAGGTGAATCCCTCCCAATCCGATATCGCTGGTCGGAGACAAAATTGCACGCATCGCCCATTCGCGGGTTGTGGCAAGGAGTTCGCGAGCAGTGCGCTCTCCTGCTGCCCGAGAAATTTCTTCGGCAAGAGCCACCATCTCCTGACTCGATTTGAGGAAAGCTTCAGCGTTTTTTCGTTCGACGTGGCGGGCATGCAAGGGCACCAACTGGCGTGCAGAATCCAAGATGTCGGCAATGGGGCCATCTTCACGGTCGCGCATGCGAACCGCGTTGGTGATCACAGCGGCAATCTTGTGATCTCGAGCAAAAATCAATGATCGGGCAGCATGGGCGGTAGACCGCGGACCCGCCCCCGCAACCAGATGCGATACACATTCGATGGCATGGTCGGCGAAAAGTTCGCGCGTCTGATCGAAGCACTCGTAAGCAAGATCGGTTCGATGCAGCGCAATTGCTGCGCCGATCGGTGATTCAGGACCATGCAATACCAAAAGATTTCTGCTGTACTCGTTAAATTGCTGGAGAAAATTCATAGTAAGAATTGGTATGTGCCTTGATGAAGCATCAGGTGTCTCATATGTGTTCAACGAAGTCAGCAATCGGACGAGCGAGCGCCATCCACCATCGCCATGAGCCAAGAGCGTGAGGCGAGAAAGATTTCTTGCACGAGGCAGTATCCGTGGAGTCTCAATTGCAAGATCGATTCCGATAATTGGAGCAACCCCATAGTCCACACAACTTTGAGCAAAACGAATCGCTCCGGCTAATCCGTCGCGGTCAGTAAGTGCCAGAGCCGGCATTTCAAACTCGCTTGCACGGGCAACCAAGTCATGTGGCTGAGTGGTGCCGTATTTAAGTGAGTAGGCACTACAAGCGCGTAGATGGACAAATGTGCTCATAGGACGGTGATGCGCCAACTACCAGTGATCTCATCGCGTTCGATCTCGAAAGTGGTGAGGGCTCCGATAGGAGCTGCCTCAACTCTCCACAGTGCACGCGCCCCATCGTCAGGGCGATAGATGCCATCGCTGATGCGATTCCACCATCCGCCTGCTTCGCACCATCTGGAAAGAACACTATGAATGCGAAAAC
>JAHEXJ010000101.1 GCA_023252155.1 Actinomycetes bacterium
GAAACGCCAGAGTGGGCTATCGAAATTAAACACATTGCCCTAGTTGGCAACAACGGAAAGAACAACGATTATGGCGTTCAAAAAATACTTTCTCCGTATCTCAAAGATCGCTCCCTAATTCACGACATTAAGCGAATGCGAACTTACCCAATGGGGAAACGGCAAGCCGTACTCGGTTATTGCTTTGAATACAATTTCGATAGTTGCCTTGAGGCATTGCTCTTGCACCCCAACCATGCCGAATATGTACTGAATGTTCGCGAGGTCTGCAGAAAAAACGACCCCTCCCGAGGAGAACTGGGGATTTCTCCAATGGTTGAATTTGCAAATGAAATCTTCAGACATAGGAACTTGGTGAAGGATGTTGTCACCAAGGATTTTGAGGGGGCATGGCGACATCCGTGCGGAGGAAAGGGAAAAATTTTTGGTTGGGAAATCTTGCCCGCCTAGATTCGTTACTTGACTAATTTCAGTGGAACTTCAAAATCGAGAGCAATATCCCTTGGTTCGGCTATTAAGGCATGGAATTTGGAATAATTGGCCAACACCAAGTCTGGACTTGGAGGTGCACCCAAGATTGAGCGCACTAAATCGTGCCTCTCGCCAAGCAAGTCCAAATCGCGCAAGACTTGTGCTCTCAGAACGTTATATACGGCACCGACATTCACGCCATTTCCAAGTTGCTTGAATGTCAGGGCATCAGATTGGTCCACAAAGTCAAACCAGTCAGGGAGTCCCTGCAATCTGGCGCCTTCACGAGTACTAATTCTTCGCCTTTGGGGGCCGACAATCGAAGTTTGAGTTATCGCCACGAGGGCTGGCAAGTAGGTCGGACGCTTGGCGCGAATTCCAGACGGGCGGAAGTGCATCACGGTCTCCCAAAGATTCTTGGCATTTTGCGCCTGCCATTCGAATTTTCTTCGACTCGGCGGAAAATCGGCAAGGTAATTCCATCGCTTGAGCCATTTATCAAGAACCACTTTATGCTCCGTATAGAACAGCGCATTCTTCGTCAGAAAATTCGATTTCCATTCAGGCGTCCCGGCAGGTATCTCGAGGTCGTCAAAGTGAACCCAATCATCAGCCCAAATCGGAAAACCTGGGAGAGATGCGCCATCAAGTCGGATTCGCATGATCTCAACAAATTCATTCCAGGCCTCGATCCAGACAATTTCCGAATCCCCGAGTGCAACTGCGTGGTTAGCGAACGCGGCCTTTGGTTTGTCTAAAGGCAAATCCGTCTTTAGATTCCAGTCTTGAGGATCCCAGTTCATCTTCACCGAACTTAGATCAGGAATGCCCGTCGATGAATTATGGTCCCGTATTCCTTTTGGAATCTTTGTCGCCGCAATGAATACTCTGTCACGGACCTGTGGTCGCCCACCGAATTCGGGGCGAATCAGGTGGGGCGAAACAACCATTGGCGTATCGCTCACTCTGTACCCCAACTGCCGGAGGGTTGAGGTGATCACGCCCCACTCATGTAAATGTCGCGGACCTGAAATATTCCGCACATTCTCGAGAAGAACTAACGTCGGGCGATGAACTTCAACTATCTTGGCGATATTCCAAAATAGTGTCCCCCGGGTTTCTTCCATTCCCTGCTGCTTGCCCGACTTGCTGAAAGGTTGGCATGGGAACCCGCCAACTAATACATCGTGTGCGGGAACGTCCATCGTGTCATCGTTCGCAGCGAAAGTGATATCACCATCCGGTTTCAAGCCCCAATTGCGTTGATAAATTCTCGCTGCATCCTTGTCAATCTCAGAAGCATAAATACATTGACCACCCATGGCTCCAAGTGCCGCGTGAAACCCGCCGATTCCCGCAAAAAGGTCAATGAAGGTGAATGACATATGAGTACCTTAGAAGATGCCAATGACAAAACCGACCAAAACGTCCAGCATAGGCACGAAAATCGGGGAATTGCCGAAGCAACTCCCGATTTTACATTCACCTAAATCCTTGGAACGGTCTCCAAGGCCGCGTTAATCGAATCTTGCGATAGTTCGTGATCAATCATCGTGCCACCCAAGAATGCATCGTAGGCAGCCAAGTCGAAGTGTCCGTGACCGCATAGCGCCGTAAGCAAGACCTTCTCTTCGCCGGTTTCCTTGCATTCTTTTGCTTGGCGGATGATTTCGGCCAATGCATGTGTGGGCTCTGGCGCGGGAACAATTCCCTCTGTGCGAGCGAATTGAACACCGGCAGCGAAGCAATCAAGTTGTCCCATTGAAACGGCATCCATGAGACCGAGTTCGTATACGTGTGAAATCAGGGGTGCCATACCGTGATAGCGAAGGCCACCTGCGTGAATTGGGTCCGGAACGAAATCATGTCCGAGGGTGTGCATCTTCATCAGCGGTGTCATGCCGGCAGTGTCACCGAAGTCGTAACGGTATTCGCCGCGAGTAAGTGATGGGCACGATGCGGGTTCGACTCCGCGAATCTTCGTATTCTTTCCGTTAGTGAGATTCT
>JAHEXJ010000102.1 GCA_023252155.1 Actinomycetes bacterium
TCGCCGAACGGGACCGCGGATAGCGTTTGATGATGGAATCCATCACTTGAATATCTTGATCAGTAAACGCCATTAGCGATCAACACCGCCCATCACAGGATCGATAGAAGCAACAGCGGCTACGACGTCGGCGATCAAACTGCCTTCGCACATTGCAGAAGTTGATTGAAGGTTATTAAAAGAAGGTTCGCGGAAATGAAGACGATATGGCTTCGTTCCGCCATCGGATACAAGGTGCACTCCGAGTTCGCCACGAGGAGACTCGATGGCGGTGTAGACCTGACCTGCAGGAACTCGGAATCCTTCAGTCACCAATTTGAAGTGATGAATAAGTGATTCCATAGACTCGCCCATGATGTCGCGAATGTGATCAAGTGAGTTACCGAGACCATCTCCGCCAAGTGCCAACTGCGATGGCCAAGCGATTTTCTTATCAGCAACCATGACCGGAGCGCCTTGAAGCTTTTCTAACTTGTCGACGCATTGCTCGATGATTCGAAGCGACTGCTCCAACTCGTTCATGCGGATAAGGAAGCGTCCATACACGTCGCATGTGTCGGCAGTTACGACATCGAAGTTATAATCCTCGTAGCCGCAATAAGGCTGCATTTTGCGGAGATCCCATGGCATACCGGTGGATCGAAGCACGGGGCCTGTAATACCCAACGTCGTGCAGCCTGCAAGATCTAGGTACCCGACTCCTGCGGTGCGGCCCATCCAAATGGTGTTTCCGATAAGGATGCTGTCGTTGTCCTTGAAATCGCGTCTTAGTTCTTTAACTACTTCGCGAATTTTTGAAAGTGCGTTTGGTGGCAGGTCTTGAGCCACGCCACCGGGGCGGACATAGGCCATATTCATGCGCAGGCCAGCGACCATTTCAAAGACGTCTAGGCACTTCTCGCGTTCACGGAAGCAGAAGATCATTGGCGAAAGCGCGCCAAGTTCAAGTGCTCCGGTGCCAAGGGCAACCATGTGCGATGAGATTCGATTGAATTCCATCATCATGACGCGGATTACGGTGGCGCGCTCTGGAACGTCGTCAGTAATTCCTAGAAGCTTTTCAACACCAAGGCAGTAGGCCGTCTCGTTGAAAAGCGGAGCCAGGTAGTCCATACGAGTCACAAACGTGACGCCTTGCGTCCAGCTTCGGTACTCGGCGTTCTTCTCAATTCCGGTGTGAAGGTAGCCAATGCCGGCACGAAGTTCAGTGATCGTTTCGCCTTCAAGTTCGAGTACGAGACGCAACACGCCGTGCGTGGATGGATGCTGCGGTCCCATGTTGACGACGACACGTTCTTCTTTGGTCGCTCCAATTTCAGTTACAAGCGAATCCCAATCTCCACCCGTTACCGAGAAAACTGTTCCTTCGGTGGTTTCGCGAGAAGATGCGTATGGATCTTGCATTGTGCTCATCGGTATGACCTACGCTCATTGGGAGGTGGCACTGTCGCGCCCTTGTACTCAACTGGGATTCCACCGAGTGGATAATCTTTTCGTTGCGGATGTCCGCGCCAGTCATCTGGCATCAAGATGCGGGTAAGACCTGGATGTCCGTCAAAAATTATTCCGAACATGTCGAAGGTTTCGCGCTCATTCCAGTTGTTGCCGCCCCAGACTTCGACCAACGAAGGAAGGTGTGGATCGGATTCTGGAATTGAAACTTCGAGTCGAATGCGTTGGTTGCGAGTCATCGAAAGAAGTGGATACACCGCATGAAGCTCGCGTCCGGTTTCATTTGGATAGTGAACTCCGCTAACACCAAGGCACATTTCAAATAGCAATTTGTCACGCAAAATGAGCGCAACTTCGCCCAACTTTTCGCGCTTTACATGCAGAGTTAGTTCGCCTCGGTCAACAACAACGCGTTCGATTGCATCGGAAAAATCAGGATATGCACGCTCGAGATCGTCGGCTACATCGTCAAAATAGCCGCCATAAGGACGCTCACTGGAGCCTGGTTTAGCGATAGAGCGGACCAGACCACCAAATCCCGAAGTGTCACCAGTGCCGGAAGTGCCAAATAATCCATGTCCTACTGATAAATCCTTCTCTTTCGTCACGCGAGCAACCCCTTCAATTGAATGGTTGGCTTGGCTGCCATCGCTGCGGCTTCAACTTCTCTGATGACCTGCGCACGGTTTGATCCAAGCTTTTCGTTGCTGATTTGTTCGTGCAATTTCAAGATTGCATCCATCAACATCTCAGGCCGCGGTGGGCAACCTGGCAAATAAATATCTACTGGAACAACATGATCGACACCTTGAACGATTGCGTAGTTGTTGAACATTCCGCCGGATGAAGCGCACGCGCCCATTGCGATAACCCACTTTGGCGCTGCCATTTGATCGTAAATCTGACGCAAAACCGGCGCCATCTTGTTGGAGACGCGACCGGCGACGATCATGAGATCTGCTTGACGAGGCGAGGCGCGGAAGACTTCCATTCCAAA
>JAHEXJ010000028.1 GCA_023252155.1 Actinomycetes bacterium
ATCGGTTGCTTCACGCGGTCCGTTGATTTCGACTCTATTACCTTCGAACATGAAATCTCCGCCATCGGGAGAGTAAATCCCGGCAATGCACTTAATGAGCGTACTTTTTCCTGCGCCGTTGTCGCCGACCAGTGCCGTGACTTGACCGGAGTAAACATCAAGATCAACATTCTTAAGTACATGAACTGGCCCAAAAGACTTATTTACTCCTCTGAGCGAAAGTATTGGAGTGCTCACGCCATGCTCCTTCATTTGAGATCAAAATCTTGCGGGACTGCTCTGTCCAAAGTCTATTCCTGAGTTAACAATTCCTAATGCTTGATACTTGAAAAAATTTCGGCTCGGGGTTTAAGCCCCGAGCCGAAATTCATTCTTTGCTGTAAAGCAGCAATCGATCTGGCTATCAGACCTTGTAACGCTTGCAGAGTGCTTCGATGCCCTTGCAGACATCTGCGCGCTTCTGGAAGCCGTCAGCGATAACAACCTTGACGTTGGCCTTAGTGATTCCAACTGGTACTAGAAGCACTGAAGGAACGTTGATTGTTCCGTTGTTGACCTTTGCCTTAGCAAGAGTGCTACCTGGCTTACCCTGGATTAGATCCACGGCAAGTGCGGCTGCTGCGTTTGCTTCGGCTTTAACGGCCTTGTAAACGGTGTTTGAAAGGTCGCCGGTCAAGATAGCGCGAAGACCGTCAACACTTGCATCCTGTCCGGAGACGCAGACCTTACCGTTTAGGTGGGTCTTCTTGAGAGTCGCAACTGCTGCGAGTCCGAGACCTTCGTTAGCTGATACAACCGCGTCTAGTTTTCCGCCAGCCTTCGACAACTGCTGTTCGAAGATTGTTTGGCCCTTTGCATTGTCCCAACCGGGAACGGCGGTGTCATCTACAAGGGTGTACTTCTTGGCATTGATCAATGGACGAAGAACTGAGTCATAGCCCTGCTTGAACAACGTTGCGTTGTTATCGGTTGGTGAACCGTTCAAGTAGACGATACGTGCGGTCTTCTTGTGCATTCCAGCAAGGCAGGAAACGATGCCCTTACCTTGCAATTTGCCGACTGCAACGTTATCGAATGAAACGTAGTAGGACTCAGAACCGTTGAGAGTTAGACGGTCGTAGTCGATGGTTGGTACACCTTGCTTCTTTGCCTTGTCCTGAACTGCCTTGGCAGATGCGGAATCAAGGTTGACCATGATGAGAACTTTTACGCCTGCTGTCAGCATTTGGTCAGCGATTGTCTGGAACGCGGCTACATCTCCGTTTGCGTTCTGGATGTTAACCGTGACATTTGCCGCCTTGAATGCTGCATTGAGGAAGGTGCGGTCGGAAGTTTCCCAGCGAGCCGAAGAGGCGGCGTCTGGAAGGATCACGCCGACCTGAGCCCCAGCCGCAGATGCTGAAGTGGTAGCAAAGCCAGTAAGTGCGAGAACAGCAGCTGCAAGAACTGCCGTGATCGCGTTACGACGTTTGGTCATATGAACATACCTTTCGAGAGGGTGTTCTCAACCCTGGCCAAAACCTATTTTTAGCCAATTGTTAAAGTCGTACGGTTGAGTACGTCGTGAACCTACGTCCGTACGTGAAATCCCGCACTAGTTGGAAACGGACATTTGGGATATTCCATCTAACGATTGCATAACTATTTTGTTGCGAAGAACCACAATCTCCACTTTTTAATCTTGCGCCTATAGATGAGTGCGCAACGGTAGCCTTGCTCAGGTGTCCTCCAATAGTGATCTACTCGCAGCGCAAATACGTGCCGCCCTCACAGATTTGGTGGCCAGCGGTGAGCTAAATTGCGCTGTCCCTGCGCAAATCACGCTTGAAAGGCCAAAAAATCGCGACCACGGCGACTACGCCTCTTCTATTGCTCTCCAAGTGGCCAATGGATCGGGCCTGCCTGCCCGCCAGATTGCCGAAATGTTGAAGGGCCGCCTCGAGTCTTTGGATGCGGTCGAATCCGTTGATATCGCAGGGCCCGGCTTCATCAATGTCACACTTAACAAGGCAAATGCAGCAGAAGTCGTGCGCCAAATTGTGAACGCCGGCGAGAAATTTGGTTGCGGCAGCGCGCTCGCTGGCGTGAATATCAACCTCGAATTCATCAGCGCGAACCCCACCGGTCCGTTGCACCTCGGACACACGAGGTGGGCTGCAGTTGGCGATGCCCTGGGCCGTGTTCTTTCTGCGGCGGGTGCATCAGTGACTCGCGAGTTCTATATCAACGATCGCGGCAATCAGATGGATCTTTTCGGTGCCTCAGTACAAGCGGCGGCACTTGGCAACGCAATCCCTGAGAATGGGTATCAAGGCGCGTACATAAACGATCTCGCCGAATTTGTTGTCAGCGAAGATCCAAAAATTCTGACTTTGCCCCACGATGAACAAATGGTCGCCTTCCGCGAACTTGCCTACAAGGCGCAACTAGAACAACAGCAAAAAGTTCTTGACGATTTCGGCACTCATTTTGATGTCTGGTTTTCCGAGCGGAGTTTGCACGATAGCGGAGCCGTCGAACATGGACTTGAGAAATTGCGGACACAGGGTCACGTCTTCGAACAAGATGGAGCGACGTGGTTGCGCACCACGGATTTCGGGGACGATAAAGATCGAGTCCTCATCAAAAGTGGCGGCGAATTAACCTATTTCGCGACGGACACGGCTTATTACATCAACAAGCGCGAGCGCGGTTTCGACATCTGCATTTACATGCTTGGAGCCGATCACCACGGTTACGTCAATCGACTCAAAACCTTGGCTGCTTGCGAAGGCGATGATCCCGAATACAACATCCATGTTCTCATCGGCCAGTTGGTGAAGATCATCGAAGGCGGCGAAGAGGTAAAACTTTCCAAGCGCGCCGGCACCATTATCACCCTTGAAGATTTGGTCGAAAAAGTAGGTGTTGACGCTGCCCGTTACACACTCACTCGCTACCCCGTGGATACGCCTATGGTTCTCGACGTCGACGTACTCAAGAAGCGCACCAACGACAATCCGGTTTACTACGTGCAATATGCACATGCTCGAATCTCGGGAGTGCTTCGAAATGCGATTGACCTCAAAGTGCCTTTTGCCCTTGCAGATTTCGATCCTGCGCTCCTGACCCACGATCGAGAGAGCGATTTACTCGGCGCGCTCGCAGAATTTCCGCGAGTCGTCCAAGGCGCCGCCGAACTTCGCGAGCCCCATCGCATCGCCCGTTACTTAGAGGAGTTGGCAGGTGTATATCACCGCTTTTACTCGGATTGCCGTGTGCTTCCGATGGGTGACGAGCCGGCTGCGCCAATACATTCTGCGCGAGCCAATTTATGCGCAGCGACACGACAAGTAATTAGCAACGGCCTTTCCCTTCTTGGCGTCAGCGCGCCAGAGAGGATGTAGCCACGATGTCGAATGTTTGGTCGTCGGAAGTCTCATTTGAAAACGGTCACCTGCATCTGAGTGGAATCTCCGCATCGACCTTGGCGAGTGATTTCGGCACTCCAGCTTTCTTTCTTGACGAAGCAGACTTTCGGAATCGCGCAACTGCATGGGGCCACGCACTTCAGAATTCGTTTGGTGAGAATGCCGGCACCGTTTACTACGCGGCTAAGGCTTTTATTTGCTTAGAGCTCGCGCGTTGGGTGGCCCAGTGCGGAATCGGGCTTGATGTTTGCACCGGTGGCGAACTGGCCGTTGCTTTGGCTGCTGGCTTTCCGCCAAGCAAGATGGAACTTCATGGGAACAACAAGTCTGTCGCAGAGATCCAGACCGCGATAGAAAACGGTGTGCGAACAATTGTTATCGATTCACTCGTTGAAATCGAACGTGTGGCGATGGCCGCCAAAGGTCACGGCAAGCGCCAGAGGGTTCTGCTCCGACTCACACCTGGGATTGAGGCTCACACCCACGAATCCATTGCAACTGCTCACGAAGATGTGAAATTCGGTTTCTCGATTGCAAGTGGTGCAGCCTGGGATGCAATCCTGGCAGCAAGGCGCCATCCCGAAATCGAACTTTGTGGTTTTCACAGTCACATCGGATCCCAGATTTTGAGTATGGATGCCTTTGGTATTGCAGCCGATCGTTTGATCGGACTGCTTGCTCGTTACAGAGACGAATTCGGACAGGAACTTCCCGAACTAGACCTCGGGGGTGGGTATGGAATTTCCTATCTTCCCGAAGATGACCCCCTGCAGCCTGATGAAGTTCTTGCCTCGCTTTACAAATCCGTCGAGGCGTCTTGCGAATTGCGCGCGTTGAAGATTCCTCGCGTATCGATCGAACCGGGCCGTGCGATTGTTGGTCCAACAATGTTCACCCTCTACGAAGTCGGCACCACTAAAGAAGTTGTACTGGAGGAAGAGGGAACCCGAAATTATGTTTCCGTCGATGGGGGAATGAGCGACAACATCCGCACCTCTTTATATGGCGCTGAATACACGGCGGTAATTGCCAATCGTGTATCGACTGCAAATCTGATTCAAACCCGCGTGGTCGGAAAGCACTGCGAAACTGGCGATATCGTCATCCGGGATATCAAGTTGCCAGCCGATATTGCGCCAGGAGATTTACTTGCGGTTCCGGCAACGGGTGCTTATGGCAGGAGCATGGCCAGCAATTACAATCATGTTCCAAGACCTCCTGTTGTGGCTGTAAATGATGGAAAGGCCCGTGTAATTCTTCGTCGTGAGACATTTACTGATCTTCTCAACCTTGATGTGTGAAAGAGTAAGCCCATGAGCACGCCCTTGCCGAAGCTACGAATAGGTATTTTGGGCTGCGGAGTTGTAGGTTCCCAGGTCGCAAAACAGCTTCTTCGCCACCAGAAAGAACTTTCGACTCGATCGGGCGCCGAATTACTTCTGAAGAAGATTGCGGTTCGCGACCTGAAAATTCCTCGCGAAGGAATTGATTCAGGACTTCTGACAACGGATTCCAAATCCATAGTCACCGACCCCGAGATCGATCTCATAGTCGAAGTGATGGGCGGAATCGAACCTGCGCGCGAACTCATTCTTTTGGCAATCGAAAACGGCAAGTCAGTCGTGACAGCCAACAAAGCCTTGCTGGCAACTCACGGAGCAGATTTGTACAGCGCTGCCGACGCACGTGGCGTGGATTTGTATTACGAGGCAGCAGTTGCTGGCGCGATTCCCATTCTTCGGCCACTTCGCGAATCCCTAGTCGGCGATCACGTAACTCGCATCATGGGCATTGTTAACGGTACTACCAACTACATCTTGACCAAGATGGATGAAGACGGTCTCGGTTTTGACGAAGCGCTAGAGGGCGCGCAAAATCTCGGATACGCCGAATCGGACCCAACTGCAGATATTGAGGGTTTTGACGCCGCAGCGAAAGCGGCAATTCTGGCCGGTCTTGCATTTCATACGCGAGTCACCTCAACTGATGTGTATCGCGAAGGCATCACCGAGATCACGGCAACGGACGTCGCAGTTGCGCAATCTATGAATCACGTGATCAAACTTCTTGCCATTGCCGAACTCACTCCAGATGATCGAATTTCCGTGCGCGTTCATCCGGCGCTCATCCCGCGCACTCATCCACTTGCATCCGTGCGCAACGCCTATAACGCCGTCTTTGTCGAAGCGGAAGCCGCTGGTGAGTTGATGTTCTACGGTCGTGGTGCCGGAGGTGCCCCAACAGCGAGCGCGGTACTTGGCGACGTTGTTGCGGTGGCGCGACATCTGACAAGTGGCGCATTAGGTCCACGTGAAAGCGATTATGCAGACCGAAATATCGCCTCCATCGATGACATCAAAACTCAATACCTCATCCGCCTAGATGTGGCCGATAAGCCAGGTGTCTTGGCCGCAGTTGCTCAAGCTTTCGCCACCGAGAATGTTTCGATTCAAACTGTGCGACAGAGTGGTCGCGGCGTTGATGCTGAACTGATCGTCGTAACCCATGGCGCTAGCGAGCACGCCCTCGCTCTCACTGTGAAGCGACTTTCCCAGATGGATACCGTCCGAACTGTTGAAAGTGTTATTCGAGTCGAAGGAGTTGTTCAACGATGACCAAGCCAGGTGCGCACCAATGGCGAGGAGTAATAGAGGAATACCGCGATCGTCTTCCAGTTGATGCCAATACCCCGATCATCACTCTGCGCGAAGGTGGGACTCCTCTCGTACACGCGAAGCATCTATCTCAACTTTTGAATAATGACGTCTGGCTGAAATTCGAAGGCGCAAATCCGACTGGTTCTTTCAAGGATCGCGGCATGACGATGGCGATTTCTAAAGCCGCTCAAGATGGTGCAAAAGCAGTTATATGTGCCTCGACGGGAAATACAAGTGCAAGCGCTGCGGCATATGCGGCAAAGGCGGGTATGACTCCGGCGGTTTTAGTTCCTGCAGGAAAGATCGCGATGGGCAAGATGGCTCAAGCAATCATCCATGGGTCCACCCTTCTTCAAGTTGACGGAAACTTTGACGATTGCCTAAATGTTGCACGCGAATTGTCAGAGAAGTACCCAGTCGCACTTGTTAACTCAGTTAATCCTTTTCGCATCGAGGGACAGAAGACGGCTAGTTTCGAGGTAATCGATTTCCTTGGTGACGCACCTGATATTCACGCTTTGCCAGTTGGCAACGCCGGAAATATTACGGCGTATTGGAAGGGTTACAACGAATACCGAGCCGACAATATGAGCACAAAGTTGCCGGCAATGTGGGGTTTCCAAGCCGAGGGATCTGCGCCAATTGTTCGAGGAGAAATTGTTCCAAATCCCGAAACGATCGCGACAGCGATTCGAATTGGCAACCCTGCCTCCTGGAAGCAAGCCGTTGCCGCTCGTGATGAATCTGGAGGACTCATCGATTCGGTAACTGATGAGGAAATCCTCAGCGCATACCGATTGGTTGCCTCAAAAGAAGGTGTCTTTGTTGAACCATCCAGCGCTGCTGGGTTGGCTGGTTTGATTAAGTACGAACGTCTGGGTCGATTGCCACACGGCAAGCGCATCGTCATCACGGTTACTGGTCATGGTTTGAAAGATGTCCATTGGGCGCTTGAGGGCGCCGCCGAGCCGGTTGTGATCCCCCCGATCGCTGCGCGTGCGGCAGAAGCTTTGGGTTTAAGTTAAGACCATGGCAAAGCCAACTTTTCGAGCCAATGCAATTCAGGTTCAAGTGCCGGCTACGAGTGCAAATATCGGTCCGGGTTTCGATTCTTTTGGATTAGCCCTGGGATTAAACGACCGCTACGTCGCACAAATCATGGACGAGCCGGGTTTGGATATTGACGTCACGGGTGAAGGTTCAGACAACGTACGTCGCGATGAAAAGAATTTAGTTGTGCGCGCTATGTACGAGGGCTTTCATTTCATGGGTGGCAAACCAAGAGGTCTTGCTCTGCGTGCGTTAAATGTCATTCCCCATGGTCGCGGCTTGGGGTCATCAGCTGCTGCCATCGTCGGCGGGCTCGTATTGGCACGAGCGCTTGTGCTCTCCGGTGATGATCGGATGAATGACGAAGCTTTACTCACTATTGCATCCCGAATTGAAGGTCACCCAGACAACGTCGCCGCCGCACTCTGCGGTGGCGCAACCATTGCTTGGCAGGAAATGCGTCACGGTCAAATGATTTCCAGGTGCGTAGGAATTTCTGTAGACCCACGCATCAAGGCGTTGGCTTTTGTTCCTTCAAATTCGGTGGCAACAACAAAGGCGCGCAAATTATTGCCCGAAGCCGTTCCACATGCGGACGCGGTTGCAAACTCCACTCATACAGCGTTGCTGGTACATGCCTTGACCAATAGGCCAGATCTTCTTTTTGTGGCAACCGAGGATTTCATTCATCAGAAATATCGACAAGAGGCAATGCCGAAATCATTTGCCCTCGTCACCATGTTGCGAGCAGCAGGTGTTGCCGCGTTTATTTCTGGCGCGGGTCCGACGGTGTTGGTGCTACATACAGGCGATCCAAGTGAAGTGGCCGAGTTGCAACGAGCCGCTGGTGACGCGTTCTCCTTACAAGCCCTTGATATTTCATCTACCGGGGCAGGAGTCGTTTCAGCCTGATATTTTCATCGTTTGGTGCATTTGCCGAATGGGTGGTATGGTTTTGGCATCTGATCCGCCATATGGCGTGTGACTTTCAGAGAATCAAGAAAAATAATCACGGGAGTATTCCCATAACTGAAATGAAGCTCAATGACTGAAAAAGGCACCGTACGCTCGAGCAGCCCCGAATTATCTTCCATGCTCCTTCCGCAACTGCAAGAAGTTGCTAATCAATTAGGAGTAGAGGGCGCCGGCAAACTGAAAAAGGCCGCACTTGTGCAGGCAATTAGTGATTTACAAGCAGCTAACCGCGAAGCCGCGAAATTGGAACGCGAAACCCGTCGAGCCGAACGAAATGCGGCACGGAACAAGAAGCGCGAAGCGGCTGAAGAATCTGAACAGGCCCCTGCAAATGAGGAGCGAAGTTCAGAAAGCGATAGAAATTTTGATAACGATCGGGATTCGAACTCCAGACGTGGTCGCGACAGAGGCAGAGACAGAGGAAGAGACCGAGGTCGCGATGGCAATCGCGATCGTGACCGAAGCCCTCGTGAAGAGCGCGAACCAGTTCTCTCAGATGACGATGTATTAGTTCCAGTTGGTGGCCTAATCGACATCATGGAGAGTTACGCCTTCATCCGTACCGCTGGCTATCTTCCTGGTCCAAATGACGTCTACGTCTCCTTGCAACAGGTACGGCGTTACGCCCTACGCAAAGGTGATGTCGTTACTGGTGCAGTAAGACAACCTCATGAAGGCGAACGTCGCGAGAAGTTCAACGCTTTAATGCGTCTGGATACCATCAACGGCATGCAACCAGAAGAGGCTCGCAACCGCGTGGAGTTCTCCAAACTTGTTCCTCTCTACCCACAGGAGCGTCTGCGTCTTGAGACGCTTCCAAACATTCTTACGACCCGAGTTATCGATCTGATTTCTCCTATCGGCAAGGGACAGCGTGGTTTGATCGTCTCTCCGCCAAAGGCCGGTAAGACGATGGTTTTGCAGGCGATTGCAAACGCGATCACCACAAACAATCCCGAGTGTCATTTGATGGTTGTACTAGTTGATGAGCGACCAGAAGAAGTTACAGATATGCAGCGATCGGTTAAAGGCGAAGTCATTGCCTCAACATTTGATCGACCTGCCGATGATCACACAACGGTTGCCGAACTTGCTATCGAGCGGGCAAAGCGTCTTGTCGAACTAGGACACGATGTGGTTGTTCTGCTCGACTCGATTACTCGTCTGGGTCGCGCTTACAACATCGCAGCTCCTGCGAGTGGCCGAATTCTTTCTGGTGGCGTTGATTCTGCTGCGCTCTATCCTCCAAAGAAGTTCTTCGGTGCCGCAAGAAATATTGAAGATGGCGGCTCGCTTACGATTTTGGCAACGGCTCTGGTCGAAACTGGATCTCGAATGGATGAGGTCATTTTCGAAGAGTTCAAGGGAACAGGAAATATGGAACTCAAGCTCGACCGTCGTATGGCCGATAAGAGAATCTTCCCGGCCGTAGATGTTGATGCTTCAGGAACTCGTAAGGAAGAAATCCTTATGGGCAGCGAAGAACTCAATATCGTCTGGAAATTGCGTCGAGTTCTTCATGCTCTCGATGCCCAACAAGCCCTCGAACTACTTCTCGACAAGATGAAGGGCACCAAATCCAACGTCGAATTCTTGATGCAGGTCCAGAAAACGACAGTGGCAAACGGTCTAGAAGGCTAGTTTTTCCCTCGATTTCCAAGGTGCGCCTGCGGGCGGTAGCCTTGGCCCGTAACGAGCTGGTTCACGACTCTTTCAAGAGCGACCCAGCCCAACCAAAGGAGTAAGGAAATGAAGAAGGAAATCCATCCGCAATATGGTGAAACAACTGTCACCTGCGGTTGCGGCGAGACATTTGTTACTCGTTCAACCGTTCCAAGCGGTGCCATCTACGTAGAAGTTTGTTCAGTCTGCCACCCGTTCTACACGGGCAAGCAGCGCATTCTTGATACTGGTGGACGCGTTGCGAAGTTCGAAGAGCGTTTCGGCAAGAAGGACGCTAAGTAGCTTTCAATTAGACCGCATCCGTTACGTAGGTAACGGTTGCGGTCTTTTTATTTCTCAAATTTGTGTGACGAGTGAAAGGGGCCAGAAGGTGAGCAATGTAGATCGATTTGCTTCGGCCCATGAGCTCGTCAGCGAGTACGCCCAACTCGAGGCCCAGATGGCCGATCCAAGTATTCATAATGATCAGGGCAGAGCGCGGCTTCTTGGCCGACGTTATGCCCAACTCGGTCCCGTCGTTGCCGGATTTCGTGAGTGGCGTGCGGCCGAAGATGATCTGGCCGCTGCTCGCGAACTGGCCGAGACTGATCCTGATTTCGCTTCCGAAATTCCTGCTCTACAGGAAGTGTGCGATCTGGCTGCAACAAGACTTGAAGAGTTGCTTCTGCCTCGTGATCCAAATGATGACCGCGATGTCATCATGGAAATCAAAGCGGGTGCAGGGGGAGATGAGTCTGCTCTCTTTGCCGGCGACCTACTTCGCATGTATCTGCGTTACGCAGAAAAACATGGTTGGAAGACGGAAATTCTGGACGCAACAGAGTCAGATCTAGGTGGCTACAAAGATATTTCTATTGCGATTAAGTCAAAGGGCGTACCAGAACCTGGGCAATCTCCTTATGCGCGATTGAAATTCGAAGGGGGAGTGCACCGAGTTCAGCGCGTCCCAGAGACTGAATCGCAAGGACGAATTCATACCTCTGCTGCGGGCGTACTCGTTCTTCCAGAAGCCGAAGAAATTGATGTCGAGATCAACATGAACGATCTTCGAATAGATGTTTACCGTTCCAGTGGTCCAGGCGGACAGAGCGTTAATACGACAGACTCCGCCGTTCGAATTACGCACATCCCAACCGGGATTGTTGTCTCTTGCCAGAACGAGAAGAGTCAATTGCAGAACAAGGAATCCGCACTTCGCATTTTGCGGGCACGAATGCTGGCCGCGGCTCAAGAAGCGGCAGATGAAGCAGCCATGGCGGAACGTAAGTCTCAGGTGCGAACAGTGGACCGAAGCGAGCGAATTCGCACCTACAACTACCCAGAGAATCGCATCAGCGATCACCGGGTCAATTACAAGGCCAACAATTTGGACGCGGTCCTTAGTGGAGAACTAGATCCGCTGATTCAGTCTCTATTAGATGCCGATAAGGCCTCCAAGCTAGCTGCTACCAGCTAAGCATGGACTTTAGACAGTCTTTGCGCCGCGCCAAGAGCGAATTTGGCGAGTCTGGGTATGCCGAAGTTGATGCCGAGTTATTGCTCGCACACGTCTTGGGAATCACTCGAATGGAACTGCACAACAGCGTCACAGTGGATAAGGTCATAGAAAATTTCGAGAGCATCGATGAAGTTGTCGAACAGTTTGAAATTCTGTGCGCAAGGCGCCTTGGCGGCGAACCCGTCCAATACATAACGGGTGTGGCTTATTTTTGCGATTTGGAACTTCAAGTCGGACCAGGTGTTCTCATTCCAAGGCCCGAAACAGAATCGCTTGTTGAAAATGTCATTCCGCACTTGGAGGCGCTAAATCGCCAGACGAGTGTTATTGACTTAGGTTCGGGTTCGGGCGCTATTGCTATTGCGATCGCTGCCAAAGTTCCTACTGCTCACGTCATAGCCGTTGAGAACGATGAACAGGCTTTGATCTGGCTTCGAAGAAATATTGAAGAAAATAATGTTGATGTCCGAATAGTCGCAGAGGATGTCAGCGTTGCCCTCGAAGGCGTAAAGGCTGATCTGGTAGTTGCCAATCCTCCGTACGTGCCCAACGACGAGGATCTTCCATTTGAAGTGAAGAATTACGAGCCACACGTTGCACTTTTTGGTGGCAGGAACGGCATGGATGTTCCACGCAAATTTATCGCGGCGGCGAGCCGCCTACTCAAGGCTGAGGGCATATTCGTGATGGAACATGGCGAAGGGCAGGCCGCCGCGGTCCGTGAAGCACTCGAAAATGACTTCACGGATATTAGAGTTCATGATGACCTGAACAATCGGCCTCGTTGGACAAGTGCGCAAAGGCTTTAGGGTATTAGGGGCGTTAGGGGCGGATGAGATGACACAGAAGATAGACATTCGAACCGGCGATACCGCTGTGCATGTAGACCAAGCACTGCAATGGATTAGGTCTGGTTTGATAATTGCCGCTCCGCTTGAAAATGGTTATGCGTATCTTGCGGATGCATTCGATCACGATGCTGTACGCGCAATGCATGTCATGCGGGGTGATGCCCTCGGAATAGTTTCTCAAGTTCTTATTTCGGGGCAAGAAGTAATTGATGGAATTGCTCGCGAAGTTTCGCCAAATGCTCGGGCCCTTATGTCCACCTTCTGGCCTGGCCAACTCACTTTCAATCTCTATCCTCAACGCGGACTGTCATGGGATTTGGGGGACGATAAACATCTGGATCGAGTCTCGGTGCGCGTTCCTTCGGCCCCATTTGTTCTGGCTCTTCTTGGCAAGAGCGGCCCCTTGGCCGTGGCCAGCGCCGCCCCAGCGGGCACCCCGCCATTGATTAATGCCTTTGACATCTCAGCACGTGAGTACGACCTGGCTGGGATTTTCGACGCCGGAGTTCTCATTCAGGCTCCATCTTCGACAATCGTTTCAGATGGTGAGCCTGGTATCGAGTTAATTCGAGAGGGAGCCGTTACGCTCCATCAATTGCAAGAGCTTGTCCCTGACATTATTGTTTCGGGCTCCGCAAATCCAAAACCGAGAGAATAGGCTTACATCATGTCTGATACCCCTTTTTACGGTCCTGATTTCGACCTCCTCTCCAAGCAAGATCCAGACATTGCGGCGGTTCTACTCTCGGAATTGCATCGCCAACAGACTGATCTTCAACTCATCGCGAGTGAGAACTTCACGTCCCGTGCCGTCCTTGCTGCATTGGGCTCGACACTTTCTAACAAGTACGCAGAGGGTTATCCAGGAAAGCGCTACTACGGGGGATGCGAAGAAGTAGATAAAGCTGAAAACCTTGCAATCGAACGGGCCAAGTCACTCTTTGGTGCCGAACACGCCAACGTTCAACCTCACTCCGGTGCGAGTGCAAATATCGCGGTCTACGCTGCATTTACAAAGCCTGGAGACACCGTCCTTGCCATGTCGCTTCCACACGGAGGACACCTCACGCACGGCTCAAAGGTAAATTTTTCGGGTAAGTGGTTCAACATCGTGTCTTACGGCGTTCGCAAAGATAACGAGCTCATTGATTACGACGAGTTGCGCGATCTAGCCATTGCCAACAAGCCAAAGATGATCTGCACTGGCGCAACCGCGTATCCAAGTTTGATCGATTTCGAGAAAGTGCGCGCCATTTGCGATGAGGTTGGCGCGATCATGTGGGTGGATGCGGCCCACTTCATCGGACTCGTTGCAGGAAAGGCGATTCCGTCGCCTGTTCCCCATGCCGACGTCGTATCTTTCACGACGCACAAGGTCTTGCGTGGACCTCGTGGCGGAATGATTCTCGCAAAAGCCGAGCATGGTCCAGCCATCGACAAGGCAGTATTTCCCGGAATGCAGGGCGGGCCAATCATGTCGGCCGTCGCTGGCAAGGCCATTGCGCTAAAGGAGTGCGCTCAACCTGCTTACCAAGAGTATGCAAGAAATGTCATCTCAAACTGCCAGGTCCTTGCTTCATCTCTTGAGGCCGAGGGCATGCGCGCAGTATCCGGTGGTACTCAAACTCACTTGGCTTTGATCGATATTCGAAGCACCGGCGTTTCAGGCAAGGTTGCCGATCAGCGTTGCGGACAAGCCGGAATAGTGCTCAACAAGAACGCAATTCCTTTTGATCCTGAATCACCAGCTGTCACAAGTGGAATTCGTGTCGGGTCGGCTGCCACTACGACTCAAGGAATGGGCGCGGCCGAGATGAAGACGATCGCCTCTTTAATTTCTAGGGCTATTTCCAGCGAAGACGAGAAAGTATTGGGCCAGATCCGCAGCGAGGTTCATGCACTTACTTCACGCTTTCCAATCTATTCCGCCTAATCAGAAATAACACATGCGCGTTTATCTTGCCACCGCCTTCCTAGCGGCAGCGCTGTGTTATCTGGTTACTCCCTTCGTCAAAAGGCTCGCCGAGAAGTTCGGTGCCGTCGCGCAAATTCGCTCGCGCGATGTCCACACCCTTCCTACCGCCCGCTGGGGTGGGGTCGCGATGTGGATCTCGATGGTCCTTACATTCGTGATCGCCAGGCATTTTTCCTTAATCGGAAAGATTCATGGACATGAATTGCAGGGGATATTTCTCGCTTCAACCTTCGTCATTATTTTGGGAATGGCTGATGACCGCTATCAACTCGATGCCATTACAAAATTAGCCGGACAAGCTCTGGCGGCTGGAATCTTGCTGCTGTACGGAGTTCAGATTCTCTGGCTGCCGATCAATGGCGTGACAACGCTGCCACCCAGCATTGGGCAGGCAGTAACGGTCCTCGTTGTTTTGGTAACGATAAACGCGGTGAATTTCATAGACGGTTTGGATGGACTTGCTGCAGGAATTGTTGCAATTGCCGGAGCATCCTTCTTTGCTTTTGCCTACCTATTAGCTGTCGTTAACGGATTTAGCCGAGCAGGTTCGCCATCCTTGATTACCGCGATAATCGTCGGAGTATGCATCGGGTTCCTTCCTCATAATTCGCATCCAGCGAGAATCTTCATGGGAGATTCTGGTTCGATGTTTTTAGGTCTGCTGCTGTCGGCCGCTGCCATCACTCTTACTGGCCAAGTCGATGCCAATGCGATCACGGCTGAGGATCACGGACCGACACTTCTTCCACTCCTGCTTCCGTTTGCGGTACTTGCAATCCCGCTGATGGACTTGATTCTCGCCGTCTTTCGAAGGGTATTTTCCGGACGCTCGCCATTTGCTCCCGACAAGGAACATCTGCATCACCGACTTCTCGGCGCCGGCAATTCACATCAACGCACTGCTGTGATCATGTATTTCTGGACGGCCACATTGGCAATACCTGTCACGGTTCTCGCATTCTGGCCGTGGTGGGCTGCCCTCGTTACAGCCGTGGCTCTAGCCGCAATTAGCATCTCGATTTCCAGCCGTTGGTTCGAGCGCAAAAAATTCATCGAAGAGAAAACGGATGCACTTCTGTGACTTCTGAAAAGAGCAACGAACGAGACATGATGCGCGGTGCCCTGATCCCGACTTTCGTAGTTGGAATTCTCGGCATCGTCATTTTCGGAATAGCCCGAGGAAAGGCTGGATTACTCGGCGCACTTCTTGCTCAACTGGTAGTTGTGATGTATTTCACCGTCCACTTGGCGGTCTCAGCAATCTCACGAAAATTGGATCCACTGACAACTTTCGCTCTCGCGATTTTCTCTTACTTCGCCAAAATTGCCTTGCTGGGACTCTTTCTCTGGCTCTTGACTCGGTTTACCTCGCGATCAACCATTGATCGGACAAGTTTCGGGGTAGTTGCCCTTGCCCTCACGGTCGCGTGGCTCGGGGGAGAGATAAGAAGTTTCTTAAAGCTTCGGATACACCTACCATTGCCGCAAGCGCGAAAAGATGGAGAGGGCAAATGAAACCAAATGACGACGGGGCAGCCTGGTCGATCGTTGGGTACCTCCTATCTGGCCTGCTTTTCTGGGGCGGAGTCGGTTGGGCCGTAGATCATTGGCTTCACACCCGCTACTTCTTGCTGGCTGGACTACTCCTTGGAGCCGGCGCGGCGATGTACCTCATCTGGTTAAGGATCGGGCGAAAGTCCAAATAGTCCCCGCGTGTAAATGTCCTATTTCGGGGGAGTTTCTAGCCGATTTCACAGTTTCCAATCTTTCCCAATAAGGTTGCCCCGCTGGCCGAATTTCCCCCATATGTTGGCACGACTAGAACAAAGAAGATCTACAGAACTATGAGGAGTGTGCGTGCGCTCGTTGCACTTGTTAAGCGCTAGTGGCGGAGGTTTCGTCCCGCCTAGCAGTAACGACTTCATCTTCCCTTCTTTCTTTGGCCACAGCCAATACGCCACAAAGCCAATTCTTCTGGTTTTCCTCTCTGTTCTCCTGATTTCGATCTTCTTCATCCTGGCCTCGCGCAAGGCAGCGATCGTTCCTTCAAAATTGCAGTTTGCTGGCGAGAGCCTTTATGGATTCGTGCGCAATGACCTTGGTCGCGACATCATCGGCCATGAGTTCATGCGTTTTGTGCCCTACCTCTTCACTCTCTTTGTTTTCATTCTGACCAACAATATTTTCGGAATCGTGCCATTGTTGCAATTCCCAACCATGTCGCATGTGAGCTTCCCTTATGTTCTGGCGATCATCACATTCGTGGTCTTCCATTACATCGGAATTCGCAAGCAGGGAATTCGTAAGTACATCAAGGACATCATGTTCATGCCTGGCGTTCCAAAGGCCGCATACATTTTGTTGACGCCGATCGAAATCGCGACGTACTTCATTACTCGTCCACTTACTTTGGCCCTTCGTCTCTTTGCAAACATGTTTGCTGGCCATTTGCTTTTACTTGTTTTCATCTTGGGCGGAGACCATCTGCTCAAGGGGGTCATCGGTTTGAAGTTAATCAGCCCATTTGCCTTCGCATTCGGCATCGGTCTGACCTTCTTCGAATTCTTGGTCCAATGTCTACAGGCATACATCTTTACCCTGCTCACGGCTCTATACATCGCCGGCGCCCTTGCCGACGAGCACTAAACAACTGCTAGAAAGGTAAAAAAATGAAAGGCACGCTCAACCTGGTCGGTTATGGCCTCTCTGCAATCGGACCCGCGATTGCTACCGGAATGATCTTCGCTGCTTACATCAGCGGCGTTGCACGTCAGCCAGAAGCACGTAGCGTTCTTCAGCCAATCGCGTTCCTTGGGTTCGCTCTTGCTGAAGCACTTGCGCTCTTCGGCCTCGTACTCGCATTCGTTCTCTAATACATAGATACAAATGCATTCAATAAATTTGGCTGCGGAGAAGATTAATCCTCTCCTTCCGCACACCGCTGAGTTGGTTGTTGGCGCCATCGCCTTCACTCTTCTCTATCTTGTCTTGCGCTCAAAAGTGGTTCCAATGTTTGAAAAAGCATTCACCGCTCGTACTGAGGCAATTCAAGGTGGAATGGAGCGGGCGGAGAAGGCGCAACTTGAAGCCGAGCGTGCACTGCGTCAGTACACCGAACAACTTTCAAAGGCTCGTGATGAGGCTCATTCACTTCGCGAAGATGCGCGCGCACAAGGCGTTGCTATCGTCGAAGAGCTTCGCACCAAAGCCCAAGAAGAAGCTGGTCGAATTACCGCAGCAGCACATGCATCCATCGAGGCCGAACGACAGGCCGCGATTGCCTCCCTTCGAACTGAAGTGGGAACAATTGCAATCGAGTTGGCGTCCAAGATCGTTGGAGAATCACTCGATGATCAGGCTCGCGCTTCGCGAGTTGTTGACCGTTTTCTAGACGATCTTGAAACCGCAACCAATCCCACAAATAGCAACAACTAACTACGGTCAAGGAAGAAGATGAGAGCACATTTTGGCGGTAGCAGCCGTGAGTCCCTTCGGGCCTCTCGTGCACTGCTAGACGCTGCTGTAAAAGGCATGACTCCGGAGACGGCGTCGCAATTGTGCTCCCAGCTATTTTCTTGCGCTGAAGTACTTGCTGGATCGATTGCGCTTCGTCGCGCGATCACCGATCCATCACGCGACTCGGCCGCCAAGGTCACACTTGTTACTGAGGTCTTCGGCAAATCACTCGATGCTAAGGCCCTGGAAATCGTTACCAACATTGCTTCACTTCGTTGGTCTTCATCTGGAGACCTCGTTCCCGTAGTCGAGCAACTGGCAATCGAAGCACAGGGATCGGCTGCAAATCTGGCCGGCGAGTTGGACCTTGTCGAAGACGAGTTCTTCGCGGTATCGCAGGCAATTTCAAGTTCATTCGAACTACGCAAGGCGCTCACCACGTCAGGGGCAAGCGAGATTAAGACCTCGCTAGTGGTTGAACTGCTTAGCAAGACCTACACACAATCAACGGTGACGTTAGTTTCGCACTTGGTCAACAACCTGCGCGGTCGCAGCATTGAGGCCGCCTTTGAAGACTATTTCTTCGCCTTGGCCGCTCGACGAAATCGCTTGATCGCACACGTTCAGGTTGCAGTTGGCTTGACCGATGCGCAACGCGAACGCCTAGTGACGCTACTTTCCGCCCAGGTTGGACAGCCAGTGCGGGTCAATGTTGAAGTTGTTCCAAGTGTCGTCGGCGGTGTCAGTGTGAGATTCGGCGACGAAATCATCGATGGAACTATTAGTAATCGCATAGCAGGAGCTGGGCGCGCACTCGTGGGCGCTCAGGGTTAAAAAAGAAACTCAAGAAGATTCGATAAGGGAGAACAAGATGGCCGAACTGCAGATCCGACCCGAGGAAATTCGTGATGCTCTCGCGAATTTTGCTAAGTCGTACGATCCAGGCGTCGCCGCTCGAGACGAGATAGGAACAGTCACCCAAGCCGGCGACGGTATCGCTCGTATTGAGGGTTTGCCTTCAACGATGGCAAACGAACTCCTCCAATTCGAGAACGGAACACTCGGCCTCGCACTTAACCTCGACGTGCGCGAGATTGGTGTTGTAATCCTTGGTGATTACGAAGGAATTGAAGAAGGAACATCCGTTCGACGTACGGGTGAAGTTCTCTCGGTGCCAGTCGGAGATGGCTTCCTTGGTCGCGTTGTTGATCCACTCGGGCGTCCAATCGACGGCAAAGGCGAGATCAAAGCCGATGCACGTCGTGCTCTTGAACTTCAGGCGCCATCGGTAATCGATCGCCAACCAGTTAAGGAACCACTCGCTACTGGTATTAAGGCAATCGACGCGATGACGGCAATCGGACGCGGACAGCGCCAGTTGATCATCGGCGACCGTCAGACCGGCAAGACTGCAGTTGCCGTAGACACCATCATCAACCAGCGCGAAAACTGGTTGAGCGGAGACCCAAAGAAGCAGGTTAAGTGCATCTACGTTGCAATCGGTCAGAAGGGTTCGACCATCGCATCCGTTCGCGCATCTTTGGAAGAAGCCGGTGCGATGGAATACACAACGATCGTCGCATCTCCTGCATCTGACCCAGCAGGATTTAAGTACTTGGCCCCTTACACGGGTTCTTCAATCGGCCAGCACTGGATGTACGCCGGACAGCACGTACTGATTGTTTTTGATGATTTATCAAAGCAGGCCGAGGCTTATCGCTCGGTCTCCTTGTTGCTTCGCCGCCCACCAGGGCGCGAGGCCTATCCAGGAGACGTTTTCTACTTGCACTCCCGTCTACTCGAGCGTTGCGCAAAGCTCTCTGATGAGCGCGGCGGCGGATCGATGACCGGACTTCCGATCATCGAAACAAAGGGTAATGACGTCTCGGCGTTCATTCCTACCAACGTTATTTCGATTACCGATGGTCAGTGCTTCCTTGAGACCGACCTCTTCAATGCTGGTGTTCGTCCGGCAATCAACGTCGGTATTTCTGTATCGCGCGTTGGTGGTTCTGCTCAGACCAAGGCAATGAAGAAGATCGCAGGTCGTTTGCGTCTTGACCTTGCTCAGTTCCGTGAACTCGAGGCGTTCGCGGCGTTTGGTTCAGACCTCGATGCAGCATCAAAGGCACAACTCGAGCGCGGTGCGCGAATGGTTGAACTCTTGAAGCAGGGTCAGTATTCGCCTTACTCACTTGAGCGCCAGATTGTTTCGATTTGGGCCGGTACTTCCGGACAACTCGATGACGTTGCCGTTGCAGATATCCGCCGCTTTGAGAGCGAACTCCTTGAGTTCATTGCCCTCGAGCGCAAAGAGATCTTCGACGTTATTTCCGAGACCAAAGAACTCACCGATGACACCATCGCTTCCATGAAGGATGCGGTCTTGATGTTCAAGAGCCGCTTCATCTCATCTGCTGCACAGGCCGTATACGACAAGCCAGTTGATCCGCTTGAAGGCGAACTCAACGAGCAGGTCACCAAGTACGTACAGCCGGTAGAAAAGAAGTAAGCAATGGGTGCCCAACTTCGCGTCTATCGCCGCCGAATGCGTTCGGTTAAGGCGACTAAGAAAATTACGAAAGCAATGGAGTTGATTTCTGCTTCTCGTATTGTCAAGGCGCAACAAAGAGTTTGGGCATCAACTCCGTACGCGAATGAACTAACTCGCGCCGTGACTGCATTGGCTACTTACTCATCGACCAACCACCCGCTGACCACGCCTTCTGAGAATCCAAAGCGTGCAGCCATTCTGATCATTACAGCGGACCGCGGTATGGCGGGTGCTTATTCAAACAACGCAATCAAAGAGGGCGAGCAGTTGGCAACCACTTTGAGGGAGCGCGGACTAGAAGTTAGCTCGTATCTAGTTGGTCGAAAGGCCGTTAACTACTACAAATTCCGCAACCGCCCTGTGTCTGGTTCGTGGACTGGCTTCTCGGATAGCCCAACTTACGAAAACGCAAAGGAAGTTGCCGACTCGTTGATTTTGGCATTCTTGGCTGATTCCGCGAATGAGAGCGTTGGAATCGACGAGATCCACATTATCTACACTGAATTCCATTCGATGCTTACTCAAACGGCCATTGCTAAAAGGATGTTGCCTCTAGAAGTTGTCGAGACCGAATTGCCAATTCCAACTGGCCTTCTTCCAATGTATGACTTCGAACCCGATGCAGGCTCGGTGCTAAATGCGTTGTTGCCTCGTTATATCGAAGCCCGAATCTTCAACGCGATGTTGCAATCAGCCGCCTCCGAGCATGCTGCTCGCCGTCGCGCGATGAAGTCAGCAACTGACAATGCTGATGATCTAATCAAGTCGCTCACCCGACTTGCGAACGCAGCCCGTCAGGCTGAAATTACCCAAGAAATCAGCGAAATTGTTGGCGGCGCAGACGCGCTTGCCTCGGCAAATGCAGGGAGTGAATGATGTCGACAGTAACCGGTAAAGGTCGAGTAGCGCGTGTTATTGGACCGGTGGTGGATATTGAATTCCCCGCCGACTCGATGCCGCCGATCTTCAACGCATTGCACGTTGAAGTAACCATGAGCGGTCAGGCTCGTACCTTGACGATGGAAGTTGCACAGCACATCGGTGACAACCTCGTGCGCGCGATCTCGATGCAGCCAACCGACGGTCTTGTCCGCGGCGCAGCAGTGAGCGACACCGGCTCTGCGATCTCAGTGCCAGTCGGCGATGTCACCAAGGGCCACGTCTTTAACACCCTCGGCGAATCACTTGACGTGCCAACCGCATCTTTGGATATCAAAGAGCGCTGGTCGATTCACCGTAATCCACCTCCCTTTGATCAACTTGAATCAAAGACCGAAATGTTCGAGACCGGAATCAAAGTTATCGATCTTCTAA
>JAHEXJ010000060.1 GCA_023252155.1 Actinomycetes bacterium
TGGTTGCAACCACTTCTGCACTAGAGATTAGCGAAGAGATCGTGTGCGCAACATCCACTCCTGGAGTGGCTATTGCTGAACCCGCCAATCGTCCGTACCGAATACATACAAATTCCCATGACGTGGAGTCATTTTCAGAAATGCGCTGGGCCACAACGAGTTCGGGGATTCGAGTGAGGGCGCGTATTCGCGAACCTCGAGAAATGCCCCGAACCAGAGAGCCCAATTGATTTCGCACGGTCGCCGCTTCTTCGAATTTCTCATCGAGCGCCAAAGAATTCATTTGTTGAGTGAGCTTGGAAACAATGTCCCGGACGTCGTCTTTGTCGAATTCGAGGGGCGATTCGACAAACCGGTTGATCGCGCTCAACGCAAAGCGTGCATCCTCGACACCGGAGAACGGACCGATCCACTGCCTCGAGTCATTGAGCGAATCGCTGCCCCGAACGGTTGAAAAATGCGGTTGAGGTCTGTTCACGACTTTGGCCCACGTTGCCCTTTCCTGTGCCTTTGACCGACGGTTGTAAGGCGGACTCTTCTCGCTAATGAGTCGGAGTTCGCGCACCTGGGCTTCGATAACGGTTGCGCACACGATTGTGTCGATGTGATGTGAAATAGCGATCATTTCCTGAATTCGTTTCCGCGTTTCACTTGCGGTGAAATAAGTGCGGACTCGACTCTTGAGATTTCGCGAGGTTCCAACATAAAGGGCTTCATTGTTTGGCCCGCGAAATATGTAGACGCCAGGTGCTTGGGGGATAACGCTGACGAAATGTTTCTTGTCTCGTTGTGCCGGAGTGATTCGAGTACTAAAGCCTTTGAGTTCGTCCAATGTCGTGACTCCGAAAGAGCCAACTCGCTCGAGCAAACCATGAAGCACATCCACCGTCGCGCGTGCATCATCGAGGGCCCGGTGAGTCGGAGAAGTAACCGCGCGGAAAAACTGCGCGAGCGTTGCAAGTTTGCAGTTGATGACTTCGTCTCGAAGAAGCACTTGCCTGGCCAGTCTTGCCGTATCCACGATCTGATATTTTGGCCACGGATATTCCTGGTTAGCTGCTGTCGCCTTGAGAAAACCAATATCGAATGGCGCGTTATGGGCGACGAGAACATTTTCTTCATGAGGGCCGAGGAATTCGAGAAACGCGGGGAAGACTTCTTCTATTTTCGGTGCAGGTGCCACCATTGATTGGGTGATGCCCGTCAGGATTGTGATGAATGCGGGGATCGTGCCACCTGGATTCACCAACGTTTGAAATTCGCCGATTACCTCTCCGCCACGAACTTTCACTGCACCGATTTCGGTGATGCCTGCGCCCGTTGATGGGGAAGATCCAGTCGTTTCAAGGTCGAGAACTATGAAAGTAGTTTGCGAAAGAGGCCGGCCGATTTCGTCAAAAGTGGCCTGCCAGTGATGATTTTCCGCCACGACCCCCATGGTGGGAACTGTAAGACATTGAAGTGACATCTAGAAAAGGGCTACCCTCTCAAGCATGACAACAAGTGGCGTACCCGAGGGTTTACTTGAAGACTTTGCCATTCGCGGCACCGGCCCTGAGGGAAAGATTGGGATTCTCTTAGTACACGGATTCACAGGATCACCTGCTGCGATGCGTCCTTGGGCCGAATTCCTCGGTGCGCGCGGTTACACGGTGCGCGTCCCTCGTCTGCCTGGTCATGGCAGAAGGTGGCAAGACCTCAATCAAGTGTCGTGGGAAGACTGGACTACGACCGTCAGCACTGAACTTCTCGAATTGAGCAAGGTCTGCGACAAGATCTTTATTTTCGGTCTTTCTATGGGTGGGGGAACCACGCTTTACGTTTCAGCTCATCACGCTGAGTTGGTTTCAGGAATCGTTCTTGTAAATCCCATGATTCACATTCCGGGATTGGCAGCGAAATTCGCTCCGCTTGTCGCGAAGTTCCGCACGCATTTGAAAACTGTAGGCGGGGACATAAAGCGACCTGGTGTCTCGGAATGGAGTTATGACGCACTCCCTACAAAGGGTGTCGTGCAATTGGCTCAGTTGCTCAAGAGCGCTCGTTCAACTCTCGGCTTGGTAAAAGCACCGCTGTTGCTCTTCCATAGCGTCGAGGATCACGTATTGCCTGTGACCAATACTGAAATCATCATGGAAGAGGTCGGTTCGGTTCGAAAGCAGCGTATCGAGCTTATGAATAGCTACCACGTAGCAACGATCGACTACGACTCAGATTTCATATTCGAAAACTCGCTTGTATTTATCAAGGAATTGTCCTGACTTGAGCCCTAGGGAGAGCGGGCTAGACTTCACACTCTGCGAAGTTGCCTGATTTGCTACGAAGGGTTGCACGGAATGAGCGTTGATCTGAGCCTTAGAGATGTAGTGACTCATCGCCGAACGTACATTGCGATGTTGGTCTCCTCCCTGGCGAGTCTCATAGCCTCACTCGTCTTATCTGCTGATGCGATCACGTTGGCGAAGAATGCAAACTCAAAACTATTCTGCGATATCAACGCTGTCGTGTCTTGCGGCAAAGTGGCGCTGTCGTGGCAATCGAACTTGCTTGGATTTCCAAACGCCTTCATAGGATTGATTTGCGAACCCGTAGTTATCACTCTTGCAATCGCCGGACTTAGCCGAGCTCAATTTCCAAAATGGTTCATGAAAACCGCACTAGCCGTTTACATCCTTGGTCTCAGTTTTGCTCTCTGGCTTCTGTCACAATCATTCTTCGTAATCAAGGCGTTCTGTCCTTGGTGCCTCGTAGTCACAATCTCCACGGTTACTGTGTTCTCAACGATGCTTCGCGTTAACTTGCTGGATAACACTTTCAACATGTCCGCGGCCAAGCACGAGAAGTGGACAGAATTTCTTAAGCGCGGGTGGGATCACGTGATTGTCGCAGGCATCTACACGATCCTTGTGGTCGCGATCCTTGTCAGGTATGGCAAGTATTTCTTGCCTCATTTTTAGGATCGCCTGGTATGGCAAAGCGAGGTTTCTGGCAGCTAGATCCGAAGCGTCGCAGTGCGCTCAGTGCGGCTCTGGCCGGCGCCAACGAGTTGTTCCATCCTCAAGAAAAGCAGGCGCATGAAATTCGCGAAGAGCAGGGCCAGCGTGGCGTGCAACTCGGTAATGAAGGCGACCCGCTGAAAATCACCATCAAGCGGCCCCCTTCAGAACAGGAATAATTCTAGATTTTGCTATTCAAAGTTGGACTTGGAAGTTCTATTCTCTGAAAATGAAAAACCCAACTGAACTGCGCACATTCCTTTGGTTTAACGGAGAGCTGGATCAAGCCCTAGATTTTTACAAGAGCATTTTTGGAGATGTTGTAATTCACGGAGTCAATCGACCGGAACCAGACGGGCCGTTGTTCACCGCCGATTTTTCGATATTCGGGCACAGTTTCATTGGACTGAATTGGCCGGGAGGTCCGGAATTCAATGACTCCATCTCCCTATCGCTGTCATGCGATGGGCAAGAGGAGACAGATCGCCTTTGGGATGCCATAACTAAAGAGGGAAAGGCTGGGCAATGCGGGTGGTGCAAAGACAAATGGGGGCTTAGCTGGCAGGTCTCACCAATTCAGATGCGCGATCACCTCGAGAACCCTGACTCAGCTAAAGCTGAGTATGCAATGAAGGCTTTAATGGAGATGGGGAAGATCGTGCTGGATGATTTGTACGTTCACGATGCCAAGAGTTGAAAATTAATCTTTCAAATTCTCGTTGGCCCAAATCACGACGGCATCGTAAGTGAACTTCCCGAGGCCCTTTTCGAAACCTTCGTAAAAATCCTTATACCCGGTGGGAAGTATGTAGGTCATGCCGAGAGATTTGTAGGCCTCCCTGTTCGGCTTCCAGAATTGGCGTACAAATTCATAATACTTCGCGACCTCGGCTTGGACCTGAGGGTCAGACGCGGATAGACCAGATTTCATCAATTCGTTCATTCGCGAAGTGATGCCTTGAAAATCTTCGCTGAACCTCTCTTCCTCTTGCTTGGAGTACTGCTGGTTGTACTGCGAGGAGTGGTAGCCGAACTTCATGGCAATACTTTAACCGAATACTCTTTGCACGCCTTTAGATGACTTGAGACGTGCGCGGTTGCGACCGCGTGGCCAATCGACCTTAAAGCGTTCTGTTCACGTGAGTCGGAGCATTCCCTGGCTATTTCGTGGATGCGAAAGGCACTCGCTCTGCATTCGGCCACAGTTGCATTTCCTTCAATCCAATTTTGCAAGACACTTAGACCATGTCGGGCGGCTTCAAATGCTCTGCCGCCAGCCACAATGAATTTCAGCATCTCCCTGCCGATACTTAACGCGGCGACAGAGTCGGCAATTGTTGCAGGGCTGCGTTTCAAATTTCCTCCAGGTGCCAAAAATAAAACAAGTCCGGATCACCTGGATCCAATTCTTCCGAGCAGTCGGACTCAACCAAATTAGATTTTTCGAGCAGTGCCCGCATGCCCGGATTACCGGCGTCTATTAGGTTCACAACTTGATGCTTTGCATTTTCCAGAACGAACCCTTCTCCTGAGCGTGAACCTACGTTAGTGTGCGAATTTCACAAGAGATGGGCGGTTCTCAGGAGATTATGTCCGATTTCACCGGAAATGGGCTTGCCAAGAAACTTAAGTTATGACTAAAGTTCGACAGGTGGTAATACCCAGGAGACCGGGATACCGTCACGATGGCGTTGAATGCGCTATCCGCATGGATGGTTCCACGCCGGCGTTTGAATTTCTGATGAAGCTGAGGAGTGAAGCATGGCCCGATGGAGTCGTTCAACTTGTAAACCCGAACCTTGCGCCAAAGCGTCACTATTACGTATTTATTAGTCGTCTTCGGCATTTGGCTGAAACCGGCCTTCCCGCAGATCCAAAGGCAATAAATGCTCTGCTTGACGGACTTTGGGAGGTTAAAGCCGTAAAACTCCGTATTCCTTTTTTTGATCTCGACGAGAAAGGGAACCTGGTCAAAAAGGGGAAGAACAAGGACCGGCATCTCGTTGACCCGGAAGGGAACAATACATATTGGGAATATCCAAAATTTGAAAAGAAATTGATTCTGACGCACGGTTTTCCAAAGCCGGGCGGAAAGACACCACCACCTGAGATTGAATTAGCCAAACTAATTCGAGACGAGGATTTACAAAATGACTAGTACCCCATCAACTGAGTTTGCCTCATTGCTTGAGCAAATCGAAAATGACCCGATCGAGGCGCGCGAATTAGCGGCTGCGGATTTGGGATTGAAGGCGATCCTGACTCTTCAGCAAGCCATGAAGGAATCGGGGATGAGCCAGATCGACCTGGCAACAAGCCTCGGAGTATCAGAAAGTGCGGTATCACAAGTAATGAATGGCGATGGAAATCTGCGGATGCATACCTTTGCACGATACCTGAGAGCCTTAGAGTTTGAAGTCAATCTGGAACTTCAATCGGTAAGCAAAGTTGCCAGTTCGATTACGTTTCAAGATCAAACGAGCGACAAAGCAGAGGCCACGAGTTTTGAATTCTCAATTCCTTGGGTCACATTCTTTCACAAGGCACTGGAGCCCGTTACGGAGTTCGGTAACTCGTCCTCGATCAATGTGCAAATGGAAAATCAATTGGAAAACGCCTTGCTTTGGACCCCAACTTACATCGCATCCCTTGATCAGGTCTCCCACGTATCCGAGTCTCATGTGGGCATAACAGTTGTGACACCCGTTACTCATATCCTTCATTTGGTTGCATAGTGACCGACCAGAAGCCGACTATTTCGCAAGTCATTCCACAGATGACGCTTGTAAATGTTCTTTGTAGTCAAATTCAGGTATCCCGCGAGGCAGATGGGCCAGCCGACGGCGTCAAACTTGGTTTGAATTTTGGAATGGCTGTCGAGAAAGATCAAGTAGTAGTGAAGGTGCAAGAAGAGCTCATCATCTCGACAGCCGATGAAGAGCCGATGGCGAATCTGTCAGCAACTTTCATGGTTATTTATGGACTCCCGGATGCTGAAATAGTGCTTGCCGATAATGAACTGCTCCAACAGCAAATCACAACCTATGCACACATGGCCGCACACCCCTATGTTCGTGCCGCCTTCAGCGATCTTAGTAGTCAGGTCGGCCTTCCAAGAATAACTTTAGGCTTTTTGAGACAGGGCACCGGCCGGGCAGAGTCAGTCACTATTCTCGATACTGTCTTTGCATTCGGAGATGATGACCTTCCTCCCGAAGAGGGTTCTAAGGCCATAAACGGATAGTTTGAGTTTCGCGTCCGCTGCGGCCAAGAAATTTTTGTAGATTTTCCTCTTTGACTGTTCCGACTGATATTCAGGTCTCTATACGGCTTAGGCATTCAAGTGATTCGCGATGATCAGGGAGATCTTTCCCTAGGGCCCAACGAATTTCTCTGCCCATGCGATTCGCCAATCATTTGGAGTTGCTGAATCTTCGATTTTATTTTAGACCCGCCTCGAAATTCTCGAACTCCCAGAGGTCAAGGTCATCGAGGATTATCGGGTTATAGCCGCGAAATTCCAAAGCACCCACCAACTGTGAGCGATGTTCAATCGCGTGGTAGATAGCTTGCGAAATTATTGTCGAGCGCAAATTCTGCTCAATTTGATCTTTGAATTTGATGGTCAACATCTCATCGTCTAACTCGCCAAGATTTGCCAATTCGGCATCTGCAAGTTTCAGCGCGTTCGAAAGTTCCTCCACCTCGGTCATATTTAATGGAATTCCGAACTGTTGGAGTCGGCCACCTCTGAGGCAGTAGAGAAACCAATCAGCTCCAGAGACTATGTGTTCCAAGATTTTCTTGACAGTCCAATCCTCATTAACGATGAAGGAATCGAGCGCTTGCGTGGGGAGTGTTTGGACAGATGCGAAGACTCTCTGGTTGGCCCAGGCCATATGTCTCAACAGTCGCGCGGTGCTGATAGTCATCTAGGGAGTGTAAA
>JAHEXJ010000061.1 GCA_023252155.1 Actinomycetes bacterium
AAACTTTTGCGAAACCCTTTGCGTCCACTACCTCAATGTATGGATATTCCTTTGTTAAAGGTGGGAGGCAGGGCGGTAACCTAGCGTCCGTGGCCATCTTCCTAGCGCTTTTCTCGTCATTGTTATGGGGGAGTTCGGATTTTGAAGGTGGTCGGCTAGCAAAGCGATTACCCGCAATTGCAGTCACGGGGGTCTCTCAAGCATTCGGATTGATCTTTGGATTGGTTCTCGTAGTTGCCACTGGGCAGTGGAAGGCACCGGCATTCGGGCATCACGGATATTTCTTTCCTGCATTAGTCGCAGGAGTGACTGGATACCTTGGACTTGCGTTGCTGTATGCAGGTTTAGCCAGCGGCCGGATGGGTGTTGTCTCGCCGATCAGTTCTCTTTGCGCAATCATTCCGATTACGGTCGCACTTATAACTGGCGAGCACGTCCCATATCTCAAGGGAATAGGCATCGGGATTGCCCTCATCGGAGCATTTTGTGCAAGCGGGCCAGAGGTCTCACAGGGTTTGCCGCTGCGACCAGTTCTTCTCGCCTTTGGTGCAGCGGTTGGTTTTGGTACGGCGCTGACATTCATGGCAAAAGGCTCCGTCTCCAGCGCCCTGATGACTATGGTGATGATGAGGATCACGACCCTCGTCATCTCATGTTCTATTGCGGTGAAATATCGAAGTTTGGGAGGAATTCAAAAATCGGATCTACCGAAATTGGTGTACGTCGGTATGGCCGATTTTTCTGCGAATGTTCTTCTGGGAATTGCTTCAACGCACGGCCTGATATCGGTTGTGATGGTGCTGGGCTCGCTCTTCCCGATCATGACCGCCGTGCTTGCTTTCAAGATATTGCACGAACGCCTTCATCGCATTCAGTATGTCGGGATAATCCTGGCTGTGCTCGGGGTGGCAGTTATCTCTGCTTAATTACTGGCTCCGTGCAGGTGTAAAAGATCGTTTCAACTACTAATTCCTCGTCGACCTTCTCGAAATACTTCAGTAACTTCTCGCGATCTATTTTGTTCTCGCCCCCAGTCTGGGGTGAAATGCTGAGTTCAAGTTGCGATATTTCACCAGCTTCGAGAAGTTCAGAGACCATAGAGATTCCGCCCTCAATCGAGACAGTTGAGCCGAATTCCTTTTGCGCCCGCTTGATCGCCTCGGACGCCGGCATCATCCACCAGTGGGCTTTGGGGTTGACGTCCAAGAGGTCCGGACGCGAATGCGAGATGATCACGAGCGGAACCGGGGTTGCTTTGTAGCCATCTGCTCGAGCCGTCTTTCCTCCTACGATAATCACATCGCAACGGCGTCGTCTGGCCAAGAAGCGTTCGCGGTCAATCGGAGTGGAGATGGCCGCGGAATTGCCACGTAGGCTGCTCGAACCATCGGCGCCGAGCACTAGGGATGCGATAACAGCCATGCGCCGAACTCTAACCCGTGGGATGTCAGTGGTCTTGGCTACCGTAATTGCATGATCATCGACTGCGACACCTGCATTGTGCGAGAGATTGCTTGCAAGGACTGTGTTGTGACATTTCTCCTCGCCCCGATCGAAGACGTGAGCGATCAGACGGCCGATGCCATCGAATTGCTCTCCTCACGCGGGATTGTGCCTCCAATGCGCTTCCAGAGGGCTGTTCAAGGCTAATTCCAAGGTCCGATACCCCCATTATGGGTTGAGTCGAAACCCAAGCCCCGTTAGCCTGACCAGGTGAAATTCGCCAGGATGATGAGGGTTTGTCTTGCCTTCGTAACCTTCGTCGGAATTTCGGTAGCACCGGCCAGCGCCGCTCCTTCATTGCGCGATGTTCAACGTCAGATCGTTCAACTGCAGGAGCAGGCGGCCGCATCAGCTGAAGGCGCCCAAGCGGCTAAGGTGCAACTCGATCAACTCACCCGCACCCTGACTGGGATTCGCCAACAAGCAGCGGTGCAGGGCAAGACGGTCACTCAGCTTCGAAGATCTCTAGGTGCCATTGCGATAACCCAGTATCAATCCGGGGGGCTTAGCCAGAGCCTGGAACTGCTCTTCTCCTCTGATCCCACTTTGTACCTGTCGGCGGCTGGCTCACTTGATGCGATTACTCGTCGCAAATCCCTTCAACTTCATCAATATGCAGCAGCTCGCCAAAGACTCGATGCCACAACCATGACCGTGAACGACAAGTTGTCCTTGGTGCGGGCGACGCAAGCTCGTTTGGCTGCGCAGACGGCGTTGGCCAATTCAAAATTGAAGCAGGTAGAAACTCTTCTGGCTAAATTGAAGAAAGCCGATCGAATTCGACTTGCCAAACTCAACGACCAAGCAAATGCTCAGGATCAAAAATCTTCTCTGGCATTCGCCAAGACAGCCGGAGGAGTATCGGGCAGGGCAGGAATTGCCATTCGCTTTGCCCTAAAGCAAATCGGCGATCGCTATGTATTCGGTGCTGCCGGGATGATCTACTGGGATTGTTCCGGACTGACCATGCGCGCATACCAAGCCGCTGGTGTTTCACTTCCTCATTCCGCCGCGGCCCAGTCAAATTACGGCCGAAGAGTTCCTCTTAACCAATTGCGCCCCGGCGATATTGTCTTCTTTGGATCGCCCATCGTGCATAATGGAATTTACTTGGGCGGAGGCAAAATGGTTGACGCACCCCATACCGGCGCTCGCGTGCGAGTTGAATCATTCGGCGCCTGGTTTGGATGGGAACGGCTAGTAGCTGCTCGTCGTTTCTAAATGAAGAAAATTCTCTTTGTCACAAATGATTTTGGTCCTCGTGCCGGTGGGATCGAGTCCTTCATTATGGGATTGGTCGAGCGACTTCCTAAGGATTCGGTAACGGTATTCACTTCCTCTCAAGGTGATACTTCCGCTTACGATGCAAAATGGAAGACCGATGGAGTAGAAGTAATTCGTGACCGCACGAAGATGTTGCTTCCGACGCCACGCGTTGCTCGGGCAATTCGATCCATAGTTAAGAACGACCCGCCGTCAGTCGCGTGCTTTGGGGCAGCTGCGCCGCTGGGTCTCCTTGCGCCGACCTTGCGCAAAGCCGGTGTTCAACGAATTGTTTCTCTTACTCATGGCCATGAAGTCTGGTGGGCCAGGGTTTTTCCTTTTTCACTGGCGATTAGGCGTGTTGGCAACACCGTTGATGCACTCACTTACTTGGGAGATTTCACGAAACGTAACATTTCGCGCTCCCTCTCGCCAAAGGCACAAAAGGCAATGGTTCACCTCGCACCCGGAATCGACACTTTCCATTTCGTGCCATCAGAAGCACCTTCCAAATTGCGCGATGAACTCGGTTTAACGTATAAGTCCGTCATCGTCAGCGTGGGACGGCTCGTTCCACGGAAAGGGCAGGATCGGCTCATAGAGGCGTTGCCACTTATTCGTAAGTCGATCTCTAATGTGCACTTACTTCTCGTTGGTGAAGGAAGTTATCGAAAATCTCTTGAAAAAATGGTGGTCGATAAGGATTTGAGTAGCGCTGTTACATTCGTTGGAAGAGTGCACTACGCCAAACTCCCAGAGTATTTCCAGTGTGGAGACATCTTCGCGATGCCATCGCGCAGTCGACTTGCTGGCCTTGAAGTTGAGGGCTTAGGCATTGTCTACTTGGAAGCAGGTGCTTGCGGGCTTCCCGTTATTGCGGGCAACTCGGGTGGTGCACCTGATGCGGTCGTCGATGGAGTCACTGGAATTGTCGTGGATGGAACAAATGTTAATGAGATTGCTGCAGCGATCGTGCGAGTCTTGAGCGATCCCGCCAAAGCAATGGCAATGGGCGAGAAGGGGAATGAGTGGGTGAGATCGGGCTGGTCATGGAAGATTTGGTCGGACAAATTTGCTCAACTTCTTCAGATCTGAGAAATCAGTCCTTGCTTAATGCTGAGTGCCACGGCCGCGCTTCGATTCGATACTGAAAGTTTTCGGTAGATCGAAGATAAATGGGTTTTAACTGTCGCTTCACTTATAAATAATTCATCCGCGATTTGCGATGACATCCTACCTTTAGGCAAAAGTGCCAATATCTCGAGTTCTCTCGCGGTTAGACCGAAGCCATTTTCTTTCCTGGATATCGCCGCCTTTAGACCCTTGGCTGAGAAACTGTTCGGTGATTCATATGAATGCAGAACGGCGGAGACAACTTCCTTGACCGGATCACTTTTAAGGACGTAGGCACTCGCCCCAGCCTGCAAGGAGGCAAGAAGATTGGCGTCGTCATCATTGAGAGTGAGAACCACTATACCGATAGTGGGCGAGACGCTTCTTGCCCACGCAATAACCTCCAGTCCACTTCCATCAGGAAGATTCAAGTCAACAATGATTACATGAGGGTCTTTGTGGGCGATCTGCGCGAAAGCTTCGCTCTTTGAGGCAGCTTCACCAATGACATTGAATCCCTCATGTAGCAAGGAACTCCGCAAGCCATCTCGGACCACTTGGTGGTCGTCAATGAGTAGAACCGAGATATCGGAATTAGCCATCAGCAAATTTTCCTCTTGGGACGCGAAGAAGAACTTGCGTTCCGGAGCCGTTCGAAATGAAATCAAGCTGAGCATCTATGGCCAACGCGCGGCCTTGAAGGCCTTGCATTCCGAAATGGCCTTCCTTGATTTCTGCCCCTCCGACACCAGTGTCCCGAATGCTCAACTCAATAGCGTGCTCCGTTTCCTTAAGCGAAACCGAAACCTTGTTGGCCTTTGAATGATTTGCCACGTTGCGCAAAATCTCCTGTGCAATTCGGTCGATCTCATATGCCACGTTGCCATCGAGATCTTCGCTCGTTTCCTCTAAATCGAGTTGAAGTTCCATTTCATTGCATTCTTTAATTGCAGAATTCTCGATTCGCTTGCTCAAACTCAGGTTTTCCGGTTGTCCAAGAAAGTAGATCTCTCGCCGCACCTTATCGATGAGTTCGGAAACATTGAATCGCAGAGTTCGGATTTGAGACCGAGAGGACGTCGACGTTTCTGGGTTCGCCAAGAGCAGGTCTAGTGAGTAGCCAACCGCCACTAGATCTTGCGCAATTCCATCGTGAAGCTCGCGCGCCAGGCGCGCTCGGTCAGGACTCATGATCACCTTGCTCTAGTCGTATAAGGCTTCAATTTCGTCGGCGAACTCCTGAGCAACAACGTGACGTTTAATTGAAAGTTTGGCTGTGAGTTGGCCCCCCGCAATCGTAAAATCCACGGGAAGTATCGTGAATTTGCGTACCGATTCGGCCCTGCTGACGGCTTTATTAGCCTCGTCTACACCGGTTTGAATGACTGCAATGAGATCGGGGTCTTTGGCAAGCTCAGCCACGGAGGTCCATTCTTTTTTATGAATGGAAACCCATGGCTTCAGTGCATCGAGGTCGAGGGTGATTAGCGCGGCGATGAATGGCTTATTGTCCCCGACAACCATGCACTGGCTGACTAGGGGATGGGCGCGGATGCGATCCTCAAGAACTGCCGGAGCGACATTCTTTCCGCCGGATGTCACGATTAATTCTTTCTTTCGCCCGACGATGAACAGGAAACCCTCATCGTCGAGGCGACCGAGATCTCCAGTTCTAAACCATTGATCATCAACAAATGCATCGGCGTTGGCTTCTTCGTTCTGCCAGTATCCGCGCATTACGATGGGTCCCTTGATGAGAACTTCACCATCATCGGCAATCTTGATGGACGTGCCTGGAACGGGCAGGCCGACGGATCCGATTCTGATGTGTTGTGTCAGATTGAGTGTTGCACCCGCTGTGGTCTCAGTTAAGCCATAACCTTCGAGAATTCGAATCCCGGCCCCGCGAAAGAAATGCCCAAGTCGCTCACCAAGTGGCGCTCCTCCGGATATTGCCGCTTCGACTCGACCGCCCATGTTGGTGCGAATTTTGGAGAAAACCAATTTGTCGAAGAGGCGATGCTTGATGAGTAGCGGAACTGGGATACGCCCTTTATCCAGGGCTTGGCTGTATGCAATAGCGACCGCGGCGGCTTTGCGGAAGATTCCGCCCTTGCCACCGGATTCGGCGTGGGCTTCAGCCCCGTTGTAGATCTTCTCGAAAATTCTCGGTACCGCGAGAACGAAAGTTGGCTTGAAAGATGCCATGTCTATAGCAAGTCTGGTCGACGGGTCGCCGCAATGAGCCATATGCAATCCTGCGCTCACAGCGCCGATTTCAACCATTCGACCAAATACGTGAGCCACTGGGAGGAAGAGAAGAGTCGAGCCACCTGGTTTCAAAAATAGATCTGCAGCGCCTTGGACGACATTGCCGCATTCGGCCAGAAAGTTTGAATGCGTAAGTTGGACGCCCTTGGGTTTGCCCGTCGTGCCCGAGGTGTAAATCAAAGTCGCGAGGGTATCTGGAACAAGTGCATTTCTGCGGCGGTCAATTTCTTCGTCAGAGACACCGACACCAGTTGTGCTCAAAATATGCATTGCTTCTTCGGTGATGGTCCAAACTTTTTTTGTATGTGCCGGCAGAACGGAAGAAACGAGATCGCGATGGGTGGGGGTTTCAACGATGATGGCCACGGCGCCAGAATCGCTCAGGATCCATTGGACTTGCCCGGCCGAAGAAGTTTCGAAGATTGGGACAACGCACCCGCCGGCAAACCAGATAGCAAAATCCAAGATGGTCCACTCATATCGAGTTCGCGCCATGATTGCTACCCGATCCCCAATTTGGACGCCTGCGGCGATCAAACCTTTCGCGGTTGCTCGAACCTCGGATTCGAATTCCCTGGCAGTGACTTCTTGCCAACCTGCTCCAAGTGGCCTTGAGAGCATGATGCGTTCTGGTTCGAACCATGCACGTTCTGCGACGAGGTTTGTGAGATTTCCCGCAGTAGCGGCAGGAACAAGGGCGGGTACCGTCTTTTCATTCATGCCTCCAACGCTAGCGCGAGAAGAACAGTAAAGGGAGGGGGTAACCTACGGACATG
>JAHEXJ010000029.1 GCA_023252155.1 Actinomycetes bacterium
CGCGTGGGCAAGTTTTCGATACGGAGTCTAACGGCTGGAACCACTAAGGTTTCATTCCATGGCTGAGTTCATTTATACGATGAAAAAGGCGCGTAAGGCGCATGGTGAGAAAGTAATTCTGGATGATGTAACCCTCGCTTTTTATCCTGGGGCCAAGATCGGCGTTGTAGGGCCCAACGGAGCAGGTAAGTCGACCGTTTTACAGATCATGGCAGGGCTGCAACAGCCGTCCAATGGAGAGGCATTTCTATCTCCCGGATACTCCGTGGGCATCCTTCTCCAGGAGCCACCGCTCAATGATGAGAAGAATGTTCTTGAGAATGTCCAGGAGGGCGTCGCCGAGACAATGGCGTTGATGGCCCGATTTAATGCCGTCAGCGAAGAGATGGCAGATCCAAATGCCGATTACGACAAATTGCTGGCCGAGATGGGCGAGCTTCAAGAGCAACTAGATCATCGCAATGCTTGGGATTTAGATTCACAACTTGAGCAGGCTATGGATGCGCTTCGGTGTCCGCCACCGGATGCTGACGTGAAGATTCTCTCTGGCGGAGAGCGACGTCGCGTCGCACTCTGCAAGTTGCTACTGCAGCAGCCAGATCTCCTGCTCCTTGATGAACCTACCAACCACCTTGATGCCGAGTCGGTTCAATGGCTAGAACAACACTTGAGCAAATACCCTGGCACCGTTGTCGCAATTACGCACGATAGGTACTTTCTAGACAATGTTGCGCAATGGATTCTTGAACTCGATCGCGGTCGCGCATATCCCTACGAGGGCAACTACTCGACATATCTCGAAACTAAGTCGACTCGTCTCAAGATCGAAGGTCAGAAAGATGCAAAGCGTGTCAAGCGCCTTACTGAAGAACTTGAATGGGTGCGCCAGAATTCCAAGGGACGCCAGGCTAAATCAAAGGCTCGTCTTGCTCGCTACGAGGAGATGGCTGCCGAAGCGGACAAGATGCGCAAACTCGACTTTGAAGAGATTCAAATTCCGCCAGGGCCACGCCTTGGAAATATTGTTGTCGAAGTTGATCATTTGTCTAAGGGCTTTGGAGATCGCCTCCTGATCGATGATCTTTCATTTACTTTGCCTCGTAACGGCATCGTTGGAGTCATAGGTCCAAACGGAGCCGGCAAGACCACGTTATTCAAGACCATTCTTGGCCTTGAGCAACCAGATTCTGGAACCATCAAAGTGGGAGAAACCGTAAAGATTTCCTACGTCGACCAGTCCCGCGGCGGAATCGATCCCAAGAAAACATTGTGGGAAGTTGTCTCCGATGGCCTGGACTACATAAAAGTGGGCCATGTTGAAATGCCAAGCCGCGCATACGTTTCAGCATTCGGGTTCAAGGGTCCCGATCAGCAGAAACAGGCAGGTGTTCTCTCGGGCGGTGAAAGAAACCGGCTTAATTTGGCATTAACGTTGAAGTTGGGTGGCAACTTGCTGCTCCTTGACGAGCCGACAAACGATCTTGACGTCGAGACTTTGGGCTCGCTAGAAAACGCGCTCCTTGAATTTCCTGGCTGCGCCGTTGTCATCTCGCACGATCGTTGGTTCCTCGACCGAGTAGCCACACACATTCTCGCCTACGAAGGCGAGTCGCAATGGTTCTGGTTTGAGGGCAACTTTGAATCCTACGAAAAGAACAAAATCGAACGGTTAGGAGTCGATGCCGCACGTCCGCATCGAGTCACGTACAGAAAGCTGACACGATAATGATTCATCACTGCCTGACTCACGTGCGATGGGATGATCTCGATGCTTTTCGCCACGTCAATAACGCTTCGTATCTCACCTACGCGCAAGAGTCACGATCGGATTTTCTCTGGTTCTCCCGCGAGGTAAAAGGCTTAGATCCGATTCTTACTGAACTCGTTGTCGCACGTGCTGAGGTCGATTTCATCGAACCAATATACGAGGGCGGCATCGATGTAGATGTGGCCATCACAGTTTCGCGAATTGGAAATTCTTCTTTCGAGTTGAGCTATGTAATCTCGCGCGATGGAATGATCTTTGCAAAGGTGAAGACAGTTCAAGTGACAATTGATATGGATTCGAAAAGATCCAGGCCGATTAGAGAAGACGAGCGCGAATTCTTGAACCAATACCTTGAAAATCCCCCGGAAGGGATGCAATGACGCCGCTAAAACCTCGAAATGAACGTCTATGGTGGCGGGATGCTGTTACGTATCAGATCTATATTCGCTCATTTGCTGACTCCAATGGCGATGGCAAAGGCGACGTCGAAGGTATTCGATCACGCCTGCCATATTTGAAAGAACTTGGCATTGACGCAATATGGATCACTCCCTGGTATACGTCACCACAGATTGACCACGGTTATGACGTGGCCGATTTCATGGCTATCGAGCCAGATTACGGAACCTTGGCAGAAGCAGAACGCCTGATTAAGGAAACGCACGATCACGGAATCAAACTTCTTGTCGATTTGGTTCCCAATCATTCAAGTAGCCTGCACAAATGGTTTCAGGAAGCCCTTAAAGCCGCTCCCGGGTCTCCAGAGAGAGCCCGCTACCACTTTCTAGACGGCAAAGGCGAGAACGGGGAACTTCCACCAAACAATTGGACTTCGATCTTCGGCGGTCCTGCTTGGCAACGAGTTGTCGAGGCTGACGGCACTTTGGGCCAGTGGTACCTCCATATTTTTGCGGTCGAGCAACCAGATTTCAATTGGGACAACCCTGATGTTCGAAATTATTTTATTGACGTCCTGAAATTCTGGCTCGACCGCGGTGTTGATGGATTCCGAATCGACGTTGCCCACGGAATGGTGAAGGCTCCTGGTTTGCCCGACATTGTGGAAGCTGATCCTGATTCAGAGATGCTCGCTGCAGAAACCCGCCCTTTCTGGGATCAAGACGGCGTTCATGAGATTTACCGCCATTGGAGAAAAGTATTGGACTCATACCCCGGCGATCGCATGGCCGTTGCCGAAGCATGGGTGAGTCCAGCATCCCGTATCGCTAGATATTTGCGTCATGATGAATTAGCAAACTCATTCAATTTCGATTTCCTAAGTTCGCCATGGAAGCCGGCATCGCTCAAGGAAATGATCGACCGCTCCCTTGAGGCTTTGAAAGAAGTTGGTGCACCCTCGTCATGGGTATTCAACAACCACGATGTCGTGCGCTCGGTGGATCGGTTCGATCTTGGTCTAATTGCCGGCGCCGGAAGTACTACCTTCGATCGGCAGGGTGATCCCGCGAAATTCAATTTGAAGCGTGGGACATTACGTGCCCGCGCGGGTGCGCTTCTCATGCTTGCGTTACCTGGTGGCGCTTATGTGTATCAGGGCGAGGAATTGGCTCTTCCCGAGGCTCGCGATATTCCCGAAGATCGGTTGACTGATCCACGATGGGCAATGAGCGAACATACAGACCGAGGGCGTGACGGATGTCGAGTTCCACTTCCATGGAAGAGGGATCCTGCAGGAGCATTTGGGTTTTCTTCAAGGCTCACATTAAAACCTGATGAGGCATGGCTGCCGCAAAGTGAAAATTGGGGAGATTTCGCCGTTGAAAGACAAGATGGCGATCCGGCGTCGACTCTGACTATGTACCGAAATGCGTTGGCAATTCGCCATGAAGAAGCTGGCCTTGGCGATGGACCCATGTCTTGGATCGAAGCGGGGGATCACGTACTTGCGTTCTCGCGTCCAGGAAATTTCGCCTGCTATGTGAATTTTGGTCATGCCATCGAACTACCCGCGCATTCAGAAATTCTGCTTTCCAGCGCACCACTACATGGCTCCAAACTTCCAACCGATACTGCCGTCTGGCTTCGCCTTCCGTAATGAGTAGTTTCTACGAACGAGTCGGCGGAAGCGAAGTCTTCGCCGAACTCGTCTCTCAGTTTTACGCGCAAGTCGCGGTCGACCCGATCCTTCGTCCGATGTATCCGGATAAGGATATGAAAGGCGCTGCGCTTAGATTGCAAATGTTTCTAGAGCAATACTGGGGCGGACCTTCGACCTACTCGGAAGAACGTGGACATCCGCGCCTGCGCATGAGACATGCCGGTTTCCATATTGCATCCGCTCAGAGAGACGCGTGGCTTACTTGCATGCGAAACGCGGTGCTGGGACTCGAACTTGAGACGGAGCTCGAAATCGAAATGCTTGAATATTTAGAGATGGCAGCAAACTCGTTGGTCAATCAACCAGACTGAGATCTATTCCCTACCTTCAAGATTTCACCGTTTCGCAAATACCACAAGGTCCCTGCGTCATCTCGAACCGTCGTGATGCGCAGGCCAACCCGTTCGACCACTCCTGAAACTTCGAGGACGTCGATGCGGTCGCCAACGCCATACTGGTCTTCAATGAGCATAAACAATCCAGCTAAGACATCACGGACGATTGTTTGAGCACCGAGTCCAAATGCAATCCCAATGACGCCGGCCGAAGCAATGAGGGGTCCGAGGTTTAAGCCGAATTCGCCCAGAATCATTCCTAGGGCGATCACCCAGATAACGGCATTCAATGTGCTCGTAAGAACGGTGCCGGTCGTCTTTGCCCGCTCCTTCTGTCGCGCAGCCAGATGCCCAGGGCCGTGGACCAGATCCACTGCTGCTAGGCGATTCATGGCCTTGGAAATTGCCCGGCTGCCCAGCCGTTGGGCGAGGACGGCAATGATGACGATCACGAGAATGTGAAGTGGCGAGCCGCTAAACCAACCCCAAATTTTCTGTGTTCGGTCTGTGAAACTGGCTGCCAGTGCGAAATCAGCGCTCATAATGAGGCGACTCTAACTTAATCGACGCTAAATACTGCGAAGGTGGCGCCTATTACGGCAAGATATGCGCATCGGCGCGAGCCACGCGCCTGATCGGAGCGATTATGTCGCGCACTCTAGTTTTAAACGCCACTTACGAACCTTTGGGCGTAATCGCAGAGAGACGCGCGCTAATTTTGGTTCTTAATTCACGAGCAACCATGATTGAAGATTCCGGCACCGTTTTTCATTATGCGAATGGCCAAGTCTCACTTCCATCGGTAATTCGACTAAATCGTTTTGTTCGAGTTCCATACCGGCATTCGGTTCCACTTTCGCGTCGGGCGATATTTGCTCGCGATGGGGGTCGTTGCGTTTATTGCATGGCGCCTGCAACATCGATCGATCACGTAGTGCCTCGAAGCAGGGGCGGCGGTCACAGTTGGGACAACGTCGTATCTGCTTGCCACCGATGCAATCACGCGAAAGCCGACAGACACCTTAAAGAAATTGGGTGGCGACTCCGTTCGGTTCCACGTGAGCCCGTTGGCGCGGCATGGCGAATTCTTGGAACTGGTCGCACTGACGAGCGATGGTTGCCATACCTACAAGGGTTTGGATCCCAAGCGGCTACTGCTTAGCCTGCCCATCTTTCGCCTGTGCCTTGATTGCACGGGCCATAGCGTCGCGGTTTTCTGACATGAGTCGACGCAATCCGTTCGGAGAATCCTTTCCTGGTCCGGCCAACCAGTTCTTCGTCTTCTCGAGAGTTTCTTGGCTTACCTGAAAAGTGGGGTAGAGACCGGTGACCACGTTACTGGCAATTTCGTATGTCTCTTTCTCCCAAACTTTTAGGATGACATCGAAATACTTGTCGATATAACTTGTGAGCATCTCTCGTTGCGAAGGTCGGTAGAATCCTTGAATCGTCGCAATTTGGATGTGATTGCTGAGGCCGTCGTAAAGCGCTGATCGGAATGCTTCAGCTTTTGCGGCTGAATCTGGAAATGCAGCGCGAGCAAATGCCGCCGAGCGAAGACCGCTTGCAGTTTTGTCGCGCTCGAGCTCTGCATCAACTTCTTCGTGTGTGGCGACACCGGATTCAACAAGTGCGTTGAGCAGTGCCCAGCGAAGATCCGCATCGACGACCAGACCCTTAAGTTTGCCGTCAAGCATTGCCCTAACTTTGGCGAACTGTGCTGCAGATTTCGCAGATGACGCGAATTCGCGTGCGTAGATAAGTTGAAGGTCGCCTCCAGGCTCGGTGCCATCGAGGAGCGCCTCGATCCCGATTGCCTTTTCGGCGCGTAGTCGAACTCGGTTGCTATCGGAGGAATAAAGCTCGACCGCCGAATTGAGTTGTCGCAACGTCACCTTGATGACCGAAGTATCGGTCTCACCAGCAAGAGCGTTAAGGACTAGCGGAACATAATCACTGGCTGCTAATTCGGCATCGCGGAGCATGTCCCACACGCCACCCCAGCAGAGCGTGCGGCTCAGTGGATCCTTCAGATCGCCAAGGTGTTGCTTGAGGGTGTTGATTGAATTCTCATCGAAGCGGATCTTTCCGTATGAAAGATCTTGATCGTTGAGAAGAACCAGGTCGGCGATTTTTTCTCCTTGCAATTCAGGAATCGCGGTGGATGCGCCGGATAATTCGAATACGACGCTCTTGCGACGGACAAGTGCACTATCGATCAAGTCGTAGAGTCCTACGGCCATGCGATGTGGCCGCAATTGCGTCGAGCCCACTGGCATAAGTGGTGCTTCCTGAATTACTTCAACGCTCGCGTATGCGCCATCTTTAATGTCCAACTTTGGTCGAAGCGTGTTTACTCCTGCTGTCTGCAACCAAGTCGCCACCCATGGCTTTAAGTCGCGTCCGCTTGCAGCTTCGAGTTCGACGAGCAAATCGTTTAGCGTCGTATTTCCCCATGCGTGTTTGGCAAAATACTTGCGAAGCCCCTGCATGAATTGGTCTTTGCCAACGTGGGCGACAAGTTGCTGAAGAACGGAAGCACCCTTTGCATATGCGATTCCGTCGAAATTGGTGCGCACGGCTTCCATGTCTTCCATCGAGACGACGATTGGGTGAGTCGAGGAAAGTTGGTCTTGGCGATAGGCCCAGTCTTTGCGCTGAGAATTAAAGACGGTCCAAGAGTTCTTGAACTCGGTGGCTAGGGCCAGGGTGTAATAAGAGGCCCACTCTGCAAAGGATTCGTTGAGCCATAGGTCTTCCCACCAGGTCATGGTGACAAGATCGCCAAACCACATGTGTGCCATCTCGTGAAGAATGACGTTCGCACGCCAGTTATAGGACTCTTCAGCAACTTTGCTGCGGAAGACGAAGTAATCTTCGGCGAAAGTCACACAGCCTGCGTTCTCCATTGCACCTGCGTTGAATTCGGCAACCGCTAGTTGATCGTATTTGTCGAAGGGGTAAGCAAGGCCGAATTCCTTTTCGTAGAAGGCGAAGCCCTGCTTGGTGATCTTGAAGAGTTCTTCGGAGTCCATGTGGGGTGCCAGAGACTTGCGGCAATAAAGGCCGAGAGGAATCTCCTTTTCGCCCACGTATACGTCATTAACTTTTGAGTAAGGTCCGGCGACAATTGCCGTGAGATACGTCGAGAGCACTGGCGTGCGCTTGAAGGTCCAGCGCTTCGTAGTTGGAGTTACTTCAACGACCGATTCAGGCGCGTTGTTTGAAACAACTTCCCAATGGGCAGGAACCAATGCCGTTAGCGCGAAGGTCGCCTTGAGGTCGGGTTGGTCAAAGCACGGGAAGGTTCGACGAGCATCGGCCGTCTCATGTTGCGTGTAGAGGTAAACCTCGTCGTCAGCGGGATCTACGAATCTGTGTAAGCCTTCGCCGGACTTGGAGTAGATGGCTTCGATAACGAGTTTGAGTTCATTTTCTGCTGCGATGGAAGGAAGGAAGATGCTCTCACCGTCGAAGGCTGAAGTGTCGATCGGAGCGCCATTAAGGGTTGCCGATACGACAGCCTTACCGACTGCGTCGACGAACGTGCCCTCGCCAGGCTTTAGACCCTTGAATTTGATCGTGGTCGTGGAGACAAAAGTCTCGGGCCCCGAAGTCAGATCTAAATCAACGTCGTAGCTTTCAACCTTGATGAGGGCTGCGCGAGCCTTGGCCTCTGCGTGTGTGAGATTTACTCCAGGCACTGTCTTCTCCTTTGAGGAAAGTCCGTCGATTCTTCTTGAGGTATCCAATCATGAAAGGCTAGGGGCGTGGACACCCCGACGATCAAGAGTTTCAAGTTGCGCGGGACCCGGATTACGGCGGCCCAGGAATCAGCGCGAGAACGCCTCTGGGACACCTATGGAATTGACCTGAGTGATATCTCACTCGATTTCACCTCGGTATTTTCCAGCGTTAAACAGGTCGTAATAGAGATCGGCTTTGGCATGGGGGAGGCGACCGTCGAGATTGCGAAGAATTTTCCGGAGACAGGATTTCTTGCAGTAGATGTTCACCAACCCGGCATCGGGAAATTGCTGGCGGTTATCGAAGAGCAAGAGATTTCGAATATTCGCGTCATGGACGAGGACGCCCACCTAATTTTGCAGAAGATGATTCCAGATGCGTCACTGGATGGCGTGCATCTTTTCTTTCCCGATCCTTGGCCCAAGACTCGACATCACAAACGTCGCATCGTGAATGAGAACTTCATCGCCCTAATTGCCAAGAAGTTGAAGAGTGGCGGAAGCATTCACATGGCAACCGACTGGGTGCCATACGCATCATGGATGAAGGAGCGATTCGATGGCTCGCCACTCTTTATTGGAGGCGTCGTGGCAAAACCAAGCTGGAGACCGTTAACTCGATTCGAAGGTCAAGGCTTGCGAAAGGACCATCAAGTTACTGATTTGATTTACACAAAAATTTAGACAAGACCTTCGTTTTCAAAGTCTGCAATCAATCCAATTCTGCGCATGTGTCGCTCGTCGTAACTAAACGGGGTTGCGATGAAAGTATCAATTAACTCTTTGCAGAATTCAGGAGTGTGCATCCGCCCGCCGATGGAGATGACGTTGGCGTTGTTATGTTCACGTGCCAATTTCGCGATCTCAACGCTCCAAACAAGGGCGGCACGAATGCCTTTAACCTTATTGGCGGCCATCTGCTCCCCATTGCCAGAGCCACCGAGGACTATGCCTAGCGAATCAGGATCTGCTGCAACTGCCTGCGCAGCGGGTATGCAGAAGGACGGGTAGTCATCCAGGGCGTCGTACTCGTAGGGACCGTGGTCGATTACTTGGTGGCCATTCGAGGTCAAATGGTCGATCAGAATTGCCTTGAATTCGAGGCCTGCATGGTCACTGCCGATGTGAATGCGCATGCGCGAAGTCTCTCACGAAGATTGTGGTCGAAAGCAAAAACCCGCCACCCCTTTAGGTGACGGGTCCTTACTGATTCAGACTACGTATTAGCCCTGCGTGTTTGAAGCAGATGGAGGTGTCATTCCGCCTGCGAATGGTTGACCCATTCCCATGTGTCGTCCACGTCCACCGTCGAAGCGACCCGTTCCAAGAGCGCCGCGTGTTTCGTTAACTTCAGCGGTGATCTGTGTGGTGAGGTTGGCCTTGAAGGTTGTTGCCTGAGCTGCGGTGATTCTGCCTGCAGTAACGGCGGCATCAATTCTTGATGATGCGTTAGCTACGAGAGCGGTGATAAGTGCGGAGGTTTTTGCTCCGGCAATTGTCGCGAGTGAGTCACCAGCGGCAAGGCGTGTATTCAGAGTCGTGACGTCAATCCCGATAGTGGTGGCGATCAGATTTAGCATGGCCGTGTGATTGGCGCCTACTTGGGTCTGCTCGTTTGACTCGGCTGCGGTAATCGCCGCGTTAATCGCGTCAACTTGCGCTTGCGTAAGAGTTCCCTTGGTAACAAGCCCAGCAAGAACAGAGGCGAGTTCACCATTTCTTCCGGCCATCCCGGGCCCGCCGATTCCGCTAAACATTGGGTTTGCAACCGTGCGAGTGACGCTTGTTGATTTGACCTTGACTGATTGCTTCGAATTGTTCGCGCTGGCGATTCCGATGCTACCTAGCGATAGAGCAACGGTCGTTACCGCGATGGTGATCACTTTCTTTTTAGATGACATTGTCATGCCTGCTTTCCGTCCCTTTCGGGATTTATCGCCAACAGCCCTTCGCCATCGACTACGCATAGGTAACCTCACGATCATGAAGATCTGACTATGAAAACCTTAAAGAAATGACAGAGTTTTGTTTTTTGGACGTAAAACGATGGGTTGTTGGTCACATTGGATAGGGCGACCCAGAGCGCAAAATATGAGGAGGTTGGGGGATTCCTGATTGTTTGCTGATACTCCGCCGCTAAAAATTAACTACTCAATCAAACTGGGCGCGGAGGCTCATTGATAAAGAATCGCAGAAGCATCTTCTGTTCTTTACTTGTTGCATCATTCGCTATTACTGCGTTATCGATGCCCTCATCTAATGCGGCAACCAAAACACATTATTTCAAGCCATCTAGAGCCGGGCGCATTGCAACAATTGTTGCAAACACAATTCTTAGCGGTGTCATTCCACCGAAAGTAACTGATGGTGTTGATGGAGATTTCTACATTGATACAAAGGCAATGCTGTTTTACGGTCCAAAAAAGAAATCACATTGGCCATCACCCGCAAGTATTCGTGGCCCTCAAGGACAAACGGGACCAAGTGGTTCTAACGGTGCTGATGCACGACCGTCTGCCAATGTCATCGCAGCAGGTGCGCAGGGATTAACCGGGGCTACGGGATCTAAGGGGGAGCAAGGCCCTCAAGGAATTCCAGGAGTTGCAGGACCAGCCGGTGCGCAAGGCGAGTCCGGTGCAACAGGTGCGCCGGGTGCAAGTGGGGCCGCCGGTGCAAATGGCACGCCGGGACCTGCAGGTTCGCCAGGAGCGCAAGGCATTCCTGGTCCACAAGGTGCACCAGGTTCCAATGGCTCAATCGGTGCAACGGGCCCGGCTGGAACTAGTGGCGCCGTCGGCGCTACGGGAGCTACTGGCGCTACGGGGGCTACTGGTCCCGCCGGTGCAACGGGTGCTGTAGGTCCATCGGAAATCCATGTTATTTCAATTCCAACTTGGACTTTGTCAACTGCTACCTTGGGTACTAGCGTCGATTCTCCGCAATTCGGAAATCTAGAATTGGGGAAGTCATATAGATATTCAATTATGATTCATGGAATATCAACAGTTTCGAGCGGATATTTCGGAATAGCAGTAGCGATAGGTCCAATTGCGGCGACAACGACTTATCAATCCGCAGTCTTTGAAAACTTTGTATATGTGGGTTCAACTTATATTCATCGATATACCTTCATAATTGACGGAACGGTGGTTCCCCAATCTTCGAATACTTGGCTGAAAATCAATGTCGTCGATGGAGGAGGTTTGACTTCTGGCGCGGGGAGAATGACGCTCACTGGCCAAGCCATAGTGCAAACTGTTGGGCAAGTCACCGTCACTAGTTAGCGGCCAAATTTGATTAAACCCACGTGGATATTGGCGTACTGTGTCCGTCGTGGCGCCGAATTCAGATGGAGAAAATTCGATGGGGCCAACTGTCGCTGTCATCGGTGGCGGGATAAGCGGATTGATGTGCGCTCGCCGGTTGAGTGAGGCAAATGTTCGTGTCATCCTTTTTGAATCTTCGGCAATTCTCGGTGGGCAGATTCGCAAGTCGAATATTGCCGATCACGATATCGATATGGGTGCTGAAGCCATTCACGTTTCCGCCCCAGGGATGAGCGCTCTGATTAGCGAAGTCGGACTCTCTAGCGGACTCATTAAATCCAACCCTGGCATGTCCTGGCTCTGGACTGAGAGTGGTTTACAACGTCTTCCAGAAGGTGTCGGTCCCTCGGGACCGAGGAAGTTGCGGCCCGTACTTCGATCTGGCGTCATGTCCTTTGGGGGATTGTTTAGGGCCGGGTTAGAACCGCTCGTTCCCCGACGCAAATTGCGTGGCGATATGGGAGTTGGCGAATATGTTGGAAAGAGATTCGGACGCGAGGTAGTCGATCGGTTTGTTGATCCTGTACTCGGAAGTCTGCATTCGGGTGATGTGTACAAGCTAAGTCTTCGCGCGATAACTCCTGAATTGGCAGCGATCGCGGATCGACGAAAATCAATCATGATGAGCAGGCGTGGACAACAAACCGGAGCCCCACTTTCTTTTGCGACGTGGATTGGCGGATTGACTACGTTGACTCAACGGATGTTGATAAATACCGGTGTCAAGGTGAAAACTCTGTCCCCAGTCGACTCGGTGAGTGTCTTGCCGAACGGCAAATACGAAGTGAAAACCGTAACGGATGGGTCAACGGAGGTGGATGCGGTTGTGCTTGCGATTCCCGCAAGGGCGGCAGCGCAAGTCCTTCGACCTCTTTCACATGAAGCAACTGCATTGCTTGAGAAAGTTCGGTATGCCTCCGTTGCAACGGTGGTAGTTGCTTATCCCCGAACTGCTATCGCGGGACTAAAGGCCTTCAAAGGAACCGGTCTATTAGTACCGTCAGCAAAGGGCAGGTTATTGAAAGCGGCGACCTTTGTGAGCACAAAGTGGCCTCACATGGATGACTCAGATGTAATTCTTGTTCGACTTTCTTGCGGGCGAATAAACGAGAAAGTCATCGACTCTTTGGATGATGTAGAACTCGTGGCCAAACTTCATGCCGATCTGGTTGAGGCAACGGAGATTAAGTCCGAACCGGTTGAGTCATTTGTTCAAAGATGGCCAAGCGCGATGCCTCAACTTGAAATTGGACATGTAGAACTAGTTTCCAAAATTCGTGAAGACCTGGCATTTTTCAACGGAGTGCAACTTGCCGGTTCGTCCTATGACGGGCTCGGAATTGCGGCTTGCCTTCGTTCTGGTGCTAGGGCAGCAGAGGCATGCCTGAAAGATTTGGGCATCGAGAAGGCGAAAAGCGTTACAAGCGGTTCTTAATCGCCAACTAAAGCCATGGGTGCGCCTTCAGGAATGTAAGCGCACGCAGGATCTTCACCTAGTGCATCGCCAGTTGCAGCAAATGCACGTGCCCGCGAACCACCACAGAGATCTGCGTATTCGCAGTATCCGCATCTACCCGAGAAATTGGATGACCTAATCTGTACAAGTAGCGGATTGTCTTGATAAATCTCAGCGATCGATTTCGATCGGATGTTTCCGAGGCCGTGTGGCAGGAAGCCCGCTGGATAAACCTCGCCGTCGTATGCAATAAAGACAATTCCTTTGCCGTCACGAGTTGCTGTTGTGTGGGCGCGAAGGCGACTAGTCGGAGCACCCATGATGGAGGTGAGTTTGGCTGACAGGGTTTTGTAGAGATCTGTATCCGGGGCGGCGTCTCCTGCGATGCGGCGGTTGACGATGCGGCGGAAGAAGGGTGCTTCTACCGTGCGAACGATGAATCCGTATTGAGAAGCGTCAAATAGGAAGTTGCAGATATCTTCATGTTCCTCGGCTGAAACTGCTTCAGTTACTTCTCCGCGTCCCATCTGTACAAGGAAGAAGACTTCCCAAATATGGGCACCCGCCTCTTTCACGATTCGAGCGACGTCGGCCAACTCATCGACGTTCGCCCGCATCACAGTGGTGTTAATTTGTACGGTGAGCCCAGCGTTGCTCAAAGCCCGTATTGCTTCAACGGTTTTATCAAAGTGTCCTGGAATTCCTCGCACCCCTTCGTGAGTATCGGCTAACGCGCCATCGAGACTGATGGATACGGCCTTTACGCCACTTTCGACGATGCGCTGGATCATCTCAGGTGTGAGCATCGGAGTTACCGAAGGGGAGAGTGCCACGGGAATTCCCAAACTGGTTGCGTAGTCGACCAATTCGAAGATATCGGGCCGCATCAAACAATCTCCGCCAGTTAAAACCAAAATTGGATAGGGGCGACCAAATCCCGCAACTTGGTCGATGAATTCCTTGCCTTCAACCGTTGATAATTCGCCTGGAAGGGCCTGGGCGGTGGCGCTGGCTCGGCAGTGTCTGCAAGCCAATAGACATGCGCGGGTGGTTTCCCAGAAGACCAACATCGGACGGCGTGCATAATCGATGCGTGGACCCGTACCCGTTATCGAACTTCCTGAATCATGAGCCATGTCAAACTCTCCGATCGACTCTTGTACGTTGTCAGTGCAATTGCTCAAGAGTCTATTGATATTGGCTGTTTCTGACTCACGAGCGTAATGTGATCTCAAGGACAGGCACTCCCGAGGGTGAGTGCTAGTCCTCATCCAGAGGGGGTCGTCGTGTTCGTCTATGTGATCGGAGCCAGTGTGCTCGTCTTTATGGCAGTGCTCGCCTACGGCGGAATCACTGGCCGCGTGAAGCTCGACGATGGTTGCTGCTGTCCGAGTGACCCCAGTAAAGATCTGCGAATGAGGGACTAACAATCCACATATGAGAGCAGTCCGATGGCGAGAGCGGATGGCATCGCCGACATTGATTTTGAGTTTGCTTTACACATTCACCTATGTCGTTCCTATTTATTTCTACCCTATGAATCACTCGTGGGTAGAAATATTTCGTTGGAGCAACTATTTCATTTGGGCGTTGTTTCTCTTCGATTATTTAGCTCAGTTCTACTTGACGACTAACCGAAGGAGATTCTTCAAAACGCACTTTGTCGAATTGTTTTTGGTGATTGTTCCGTTCTTCCGACCTCTGAGGGGCTTACGCGCGTTGCTCTTCACAAGCAAGGCGAGTTTTCGGAATAAGACTGCCTATATCAAGTCAATTCCGATTCTTATCGGAGTGACCACAATCTTGATGATCCTCATCATGGGTGCCGCAGTTCTTGAGATCGAAAGATTTGCTCCGGGTAGTCACATCACAACACCAAGTGACGCGTTGTGGTGGGCGCTGGTCACTGTGACGACAATCGGATATGGCGATGTGTATCCGATTACAACAGAGGGTCGCGTAGTCGCTGCGGTGCTAATCGTATTTGGGATCGCAATGATCAGCGCGCTGACGGCAAGTTTTGCCGCATGGATTCTCGCGGATCACGAATCGAGAAAAGAAATTTAGTCCTTCTTGATTCCTTGCTTTCCGGAGTTCGAATTATCAGATGATTGAGACGGAGCCGATTTGGATTCCGACTGCTTGTCGCCGTTTCCCGCATTGCTTGCGAAAACCTTGATTGCAGGTACATACCATGGAGCGGAAGTGTAAGGAGCGTTGATGCCCCAATTTGCAGCCACGTTTGGTGAATCCAGGCGGAAGGTGCCCACTCCTGCGGCGCCCCCATCGGCATACCAGCTCATACTTGGCGAGGTGAACCACATTTTCCCGGTATCTACACTCGAACCAGCGGTTACATCGGTCGGATCTAGCGTGAGAGCAATATTGAGCGAGTCATAGCCACAGCCCTGAGGAGTCGAGAAGCATGCTGCGCTCTGTCCGACGGGTGCATATCCGTAATGAGTTGTGTTGTAGGTGATTCCGAAGATTGCGCTGCTTCCCACCTTGACGTTCTTCAGTTCGAACGTGACGTTCTGGGCCAAGCCGTTAAAGCATCTCTTTGAATCTTCGTCGTACCATTTTCCAGCATTGGACCCAGTGCATTCCGGGCTGGCTGATGGGCGGTATTTGATATCAAATGTCTTTGTGATAGATGTGATTTTTGTACCCGGGTTCACACCGTTGGTAGTGGTGGGATTATAAATGTTGAGTGTGATGGGTTGCGCAAATGATGCATCCTCAGGTGTGTTGCACGTTTTCAAATACCAACTTCCAGAGGCACAGCCCCAACTGCTCATCGTGACGATAACTTTGGAAAGATCATGGTTGCCGCTGGTCGAGAAGTTCACGGCATTGCCCATTTCATTTAATGCGTAGGCTTCAAATCCGAGGCTGTCGAGGTTGCCAGGAAGCGGAGTAATCACGCTGTTGTAAATTACGCCGCTCTTGTGGCCATCTCCGTTGGATGAATCTGCGACGGCTGGAGCCATGGCGGTGGCAAATGAAAGTGCCACTACGGGGATTAGAAATCTTGCGGCAGGCTTCGAAATTCTCATGTAAACAGCTCTCCTCTTGTTAGTGGCGTCTCCGAGGCGTCAGTTTTCTACGGGGATTTTAGTGGCGATCCCCCTTAATCTAGGGAAAAGGACTAGTCATATTTCAAGAATTGCTCGGGATTTCATCAGCGAGACACTTTCGAATGGAGCGGGTGACCGGGATCGAACCGGCATGGCCAGCTTGGAAGGCTGGGGCTCTACCATTGAGCTACACCCGCAAAGGTGTTTTGGAGCGTGAATGCTCCGTAACAGGGGCTAACGATATCGGGAACGGTAAGAGGAAGGTAATTTCTCCTCTAGACTCTCCAATTGCGCCGCGGGGCGTAGCGTAGTGGCTAGCGCGCCTGCTTTGGGAGCAGGAGACCGGAGGTTCGAATCCTCTCGCCCCGACCAGTATTCAAGTCAGCAAATCCAAACGCCTAAGCAAGGAGTTCCACGTGAAAAGCACGGTCGAGACGTTATCTCCAACCCGTGTAAGGCTCACCGTTGATGTGACCTTTGACGAAATGTCAGGTCACCTCAGTGAGGCATACAAGAAAATCGCATCGCAGATCAACGTTCCTGGCTTCCGCAAGGGCAAGGTTCCGCCTGCGATGATCGATCAGCGAGTAGGCCGTGGCACAGTTTTAGATGAGGCAATCAACCTTGCTCTGCCGGATTTTTATTCTCAGGCCGCACGCGAGCACGAAGTACTTGTTCTGGGTCGCCCAGAAGTAGACATCAAGGAATTCGTAGACAAAGAGAAGTTGTCGTTTACCGTTGAAGTCAACGTTCGTCCAGATGTTGTCCTGCCAGACTTTTCCTCGCTGACTATCAATGTCGATGATTCCGATGTCACAGAAGCAGACATTGACGAGCAGGTTGAGGCCCTCCGAGTTCGGTTCGGCACCCTCAACACCGTCGAACGCGCAGCAGCTACCGGTGATTTCGTCACCATCGATTTAGTCGCCCGTATCGACGGAGAAGAAGTTGAAGGCGGCAGCGCGTCTGGCATGTCATACGAGGTTGGCTCGAACCGCATGATCGATGGTTTGGATGATGCCCTCGTAGGTCTCAAGGCCGGAGAAGTTAAAGTTTTCGAAACCCAGTTGGTCGGAATGGAAGATGGCAAGAAGGGCGAAGTCGAAGTAACCGTTCAAGCCGTGAAGGAGCGCGAACTTCCACCACTTGATGATGCTTTCGCGGCCCTTGCAAGTGAATTCGACACCTTGGCCGAGCTTCGTGCAGATTTCAGCGAACGTCTTGGTCGAGTCAAAAAACTCGAACAAGGAGCCCAGGCTCGCGATCGTCTCGTTGAGAAACTTCTTGCCGATATTGAAATTCCAGTTCCTGAAGAATTCATCACCGCCGAGGTCAACGACCATCTTCAAGGTGAGAATCGGCTGGAAGATGCCGTTCACCGCGCTGAAGTTGAAGAACAAGTTCGTTCTTCCCTCAAATCAGATTTCTTGCTCGATGCAGTGGTCAAGGCCGAATCGGTTGAAGTAACTGAAATTGAATTGACCGAGTATTTGGTTCGTACCTCATCTCGCTACGGAATGGCACCCGAGCAATTCGCTCAGGAGCTTTCTAAGGCGGGCCAGATCAGCCAATTGGTGGCCGAGGTCGCCCGAGCCAAGGCGCTCGCAGGAGTTCTAAGTCGCGTAACAGTCACTGATGCTTCGGGCAACACTGTTGACCTCGAAGCACTTCGACCACAGCCTGCACTCACCGAGGAATAATCTCTCCGCTATAAGCGAACATCCACGCTTAAGGAGTCGAATCGGGAAGCATTTGGCCTTTGGGGTTGTTAGGGTCAATACAGGTAGTTTCAATGAGGAGGATGTTACGTGGATTTAATTAGCACGAACTTGCCCGCGGCCGAGATCATCTCTCGTGCACCGCAATCTGGTTCCGGTGGACTAGATGATCAGGTTTACAACCGTTTGCTCAAAGAGCGCATCATCTTCCTCGGTTCAGTGGTGGAAGATTCGATGGCTAACGCGATCTGCGCGCAGATTCTTCTTCTTGCGGCCGAAGATCCCGAGAAGGACATTTTTCTTTACATCAACTCTCCAGGTGGATCCGTTACCGCGGGTATGGCCATCTACGACACGATGCAATACGTGAACAATGACGTTGCCACTGTCGGGATGGGCCTTGCGGCGTCGATGGGCCAGTTCCTGCTTTGCGCAGGGGCTGCCGGGAAGCGTTACGCGACACCACACGCCCGCATCATGATGCACCAACCATCCAGCGGAATCGGCGGAACAGCGACCGACATCAAGATTCAAGCCGAGCAAATCGGCTTCACCAAGAAGAAGATGGCAGAACTCATTGCATTCCACACCGGACAATCTCTCGAAACAATTACGAGCGATTCTGACCGCGACCGTTGGTTTACTGCCGATGAGGCAAAGGAATATGGCTTTGTTGACCACGTCGTTCGGTCGGCAGTTCAGGTATCAGGTCGTGGAGGCACAGCATGAGAATGGAATTCGATCGCGTGAATGAGATCACCAACCGCTACGTCCTTCCAACAATTGAAGAGCGCACGAGTTACGGATACAAGCGCCTAGATCCTTATACAAAACTCTTCGAAGAGCGCATTATTTTCTTGGGCCAAGCGATCGATGACACCGTTGCAAACGATGTCATGGCACAGTTGCTAACACTTGAGTCTATGGATCCAGATCGAGACATCATGGTCTATATCAATTCACCTGGCGGCTCATTCACCGCATTGACAGCTATTTACGACACGATGCAATTCGTAAGGCCAGACGTTATGACCATCTGCCTTGGTCAAGCTGCATCTGCGGCCGCAGTCCTCCTTGCAGGGGGAGCAAAGGGCAAGCGAATGGCTCTTGAGCATTCACGCATCTTGATTCATCAACCGTCGAGCGAAGGTGGCGGACAAGCCTCTGATATTGAAATTCAAGCGCGAGAGATAGCACGCATGCGTACTTTGCTTGAAGAACTCATTGCTCGTCACTCCACGCGCACGCCTGAGCAGATCGGTCAAGACATCGAGAGGGACAAGATTCTTACTGCTGCCGAAGCAGTTGAATATGGTTTGATCGATCAGGTACTTGCCAGCCGTAAGGCAAAGCCGACACATTAATTGCGCGGTTCACTTCCGTACTTTTGGCCGTCGAATAGTGTTCGTAGCATTTGTCCGAGAGAGAAAGTAATTGTGTCGTCCGTGAAGGGGACACGTTCTCTAGATTATTTGTTCTGCCGCGACTCTGACCATTCAGGTACTTGCCAGCCGCAAGGATGAACGGACACACTAAGGGCATCCACTTAGTTCGGTCAGGAGTAGGCGTTTATGGCATTGCTGGCGCCTGGCAACCTCTTTTCTTATAAGGACTATCGGAATCTCTGGATTTCAAATCTGCTCGTAACAATTGGTGCCTCAGCTTTTCCGATTGCATTGGCAGTAACTGTTCTTGATGCAGGTGGAACTACTACGACGCTTGGATTAATCCTGGCCTCGCGCGTTTTGTCATCAGTGTTATTGGCACCGGCGGGTGGCGTGTGGGCAGATCGCCTTCCGCGAAAGATGGTCATGATCGGCGCCGACATTTATCGCGCGGTGCTGATGATCGGACTTATATTTGCATCGGCGTCATCGGTCCCTGCATGGGGTTTAGCCGTGTTGGTCTTTGCGATGGGCGCGGGAGAAGCATTTGGTTTTCCCGCGTCAGGTGCGATCTTGCCAAGTGTCCTACCACCTGAAAAGTTACCGGCCGGAAATGTGATGCGAAGTATCGGCGTGAGAATTGCACAAGTGGTTGGGCCCGGTATCGGGGGATTTTCCGTGGCCATCATCGGCGGCAGGATGACTTTCATTATCACTGCCGCTTTTTTTGTGGCTGGAACATTCTTGCTCATGAGAATTGTCGAAAAACCCCGCGCGGTTATCGACTTACGTCCATCGTTCGTAACCGATCTGCATGAGGGCCTCAAAACGGTTTGGCACACCCCATGGGTTGCAGCATGCATTGCAATGTCGACTCTGCAAATGATGGTTGTCCTGGCAAGTGAGAACGTTTTGCTGCCCGTTATTACACGGCGCGAATTTCACACGAACACGGTCTTTGCGGCTGCCGCCGCGATGTTTAGCATCGGAGGATCCATCTCGGCGCTGATCGCAATGCGCGTTCGCGCTAAGCACCCCGGTCTCGTAGCAGTCGTCATTTGGGGATTCTTTGCGTTAGCTCCGTTAGTTCTGGCTTTTCCAGCTTCTAAGACAGTCATCATTATTGGCTACTTAATTGCAGGTATTTCGATTGGACCGTGGGAGGCGTACTGGGCTTCATCGATTCAGCGCGAGATACCGCAAGAATTACAAGGTCGTGTTTTCAGCGTGGACTACATGGGATCGGTTGGATTGATGCCGTTGGGGATGGCTTTGGTTGGCCCTGTAACCCACGTCTTCGGGGAGAGACCCTTTCTTCTGGCTGCCATCGTTTTCCATTTACTGGTGTGTGGACTCGTACTGCTGGTCCCAGGCGTCAAAGATTTGAAATCTCCGATTCGGAGTACAAATTCTTCTCAGGGCGAACAGGCATACGGCTAATTAGCCCGCCAAATTTCAACTGTTGAACATACCCTTGGCTCGTGCCCAACTTCCCTGTTCTCGGGCTTGAAGGAGTGTCATGACGCGCATCGGCGAAACTAGCGACCTGCTGAAGTGTTCCTTCTGCGGCAAGACGCAGAAGCAAGTCAAGAAACTTATTGCTGGCCCAGGTGTTTACATTTGCGACGAGTGCATCGATCTTTGCAACGAAATCATCGTCGAAGAACTCACTGAAGCCAATTCACTCGGTCTACAGGAACTGCCTAAGCCCACCGAGATTTATGAATTCCTAGATCAGTATGTAATTGGCCAAGACCGAGCCAAGAAATCCCTTTCTGTTGCGGTCTACAACCATTACAAACGTGTGCAAAGCGGCGATACAAAGCGCGAAGATTCAGTTGAGTTATCAAAGAGCAATATTTTGCTGTTAGGTCCAACAGGATGTGGAAAGACTCTTCTGGCGCAAACCCTTGCACGCATGCTCAATGTTCCTTTTGCAATTGCCGATGCGACCGCACTGACTGAGGTCGGCTACGTTGGCGAAGACGTAGAAAATATTTTGCTCAAACTTATTCAGGCTGCCGATTACGATGTTAAGAAGGCAGAGACCGGAATCATCTATATCGACGAGATCGACAAGGTTGCCCGCAAATCTGA
>JAHEXJ010000103.1 GCA_023252155.1 Actinomycetes bacterium
GACCTTGCCTGTGGCAACCGCGTTCTTGGCGCAGACTGGAGGAATTGTCCAGGATGCATTTGAGAGCACCTGGAACTGTGGGGTCGGCATGGTTGCAGTCATATCTCCAGAATCGGCCGATTTGGCCCTAAGAACCCTCTTGGCCAGGGGCATGCACGCCTGGATCGCCGGTCAAGTCGACCAACGCTCAGGTTCCAATGGGGCGATTTTGGAAGGTTTGTATCAAGCACGATAACCTTCCCCTCTGATTGAACATAGGTAAGGAGGTCACGTCATGGGGCGCGGCCGCTCAAAAGCCAAACAGACCAAGGTCGCTCGGGATTTGAAATATTCATCCCATGAGATGGATCTAGATCGATTAGCAAAAGAACTTCACGGAGAACCAGACCCCGCGAAAGATCGTGACGATGACGATCCCTTTGCCGAGGGCAACTACATCCCGCGAGCGTAAGGGCAAGTTTTGCGCCCGACACCGTACGTTGCATCGTTGCGGGTTTACGAGCCACTCATTGCATTTGAGCCGGCAGACCGTTTGCGATGGTCTCAGATCGGAATTCAAGATGATACAAGTAGTGAAGAGCAACGGTTGGCTCTGCATCGAATTGTTGTCCCCGAATCGCCGGCACTTCGTCCCGATGGAGCCCACGTTCTAGATATCGAGGGTGCACGCTATGTTTCGCCATGGTCAACCGCCACTCGATGTTGGGCTGCGATGGAGGAATTCAAAACCACACTTCCATCCACTGTATCTTCACTCTTTATTCCACAAGGACTTGAGGAAGTCATCACTTCTGGTGTCGATTTGACTGAAGAAAAAGTTCCTCATATCTTGACGGAAACGTGGATCATTCCTCCAAGATGGTTTTCTCTCTTTTCTGCCGAAGATCGCGTGCGCGGGAGAGATGCCAACGGGGCATTCACAGTAATTCGCACAGCGCTTGCAAGTGCAAAGGTTCGCAGCGAAAAGTCCCATGCGGTGGTTCAAACTGCTTTTGGCAACGGACAAGTTGAGCAGGAAATCGAACAACTTGGAAATTGGTTGGAAATGTTTCATCCGCAATCGTTTTTGGAATTGGATTATGGTGGCCTTGCTGGTTACCTAGAGATATCACTCATTTCTGAAGGTGAAGATGGGCTGGATGCGGATACTTCCGTTGAGGATGTTCAAAGTTCGTTGGCTGGCCTGGCCTCGAGTGACGCCACCGCCGCCGGTAGAGGGTATGAACGACTTGTCACAAGATGGCGCAAGGTTGCCTCATTTGAACACGCGATGTAATTAGATACCCCTTGCTTCATTTGCAACAAAGGCGGATACTTCCTTTCATATCGGTGCGAAACGGACATATGTGGAGGCGATTACATGAGCAGGCTTTCCGATGCCGAAGTTCTGCTGACCCCCGCAGAAGTCGCGGCCCTCTTCCGAGTTGATCCGAAAACTGTGACGCGGTGGGCAAAGGCTGGGAAGTTGACTTCGATCAGAACTCTCGGCGGACATCGCCGCTATCGCGAATCAGAGGTCAAGGAATTGTTACAGAACCGTCCCAAAGTCGGAAACTAAGAGACCTGTTTTCATAAGAGTATGCACTATTCGATTCAGCAGTACCTTGCTCTTGGAGTCATCACGTTCATTTTGGTCGGTGTTCTTACACCTGTCATGAGGGTAGTTGCAATCCGCATCGGAGCATTTGACTCACCGAATATTCCTCGGAAAGCCCACAAAGAGCCCGTTCCATATTTGGGCGGTGTTGCAATTGCCCTCGGAATCCTCCTCGTAGCATATTCAGCGATGCTTTTTTCGAGCTTCTCTCTCAGGACATTCGCTTTAGCAAGTTCAGTTTTGGTTCCTGCATTAGCAATAGCGGTGATGGGGCTCATTGACGATCTAAAGGGTTTACAACCCTGGCCTCGCCTACTGTTACAAACCGTCGCAGCAATAATTGTGTCGATAATCCTAATTTCGACGAACACAATTGGTACCCCGTTGCACAACAGATTTCTAGACAGCATGGTGACGATTTTTTGGATTGTTGGAGTCTGTAACTCCATCAACTTCTTCGATAACCTCGACGGCGGTGCAACCGGGACTGTTGCCGTTATTACGATGTTCATTTTTGCAATCGCATTTTTACGGCAACAAGTATTGGTAAGTGCCCTTGCAATCGTCACGGCGGGAGCCACAGCCGGTTTCCTGATTTGGAATCGAATGCCCGCAAAGATCTACATGGGAGATGCGGGTGCATTATTTCTAGGCATTATTGTTGCCGTTTTAACTATCAGACTTGATCCCGAGATAACTCCAAGAAGCAAGTCGCTTGCAATCCCTTTCCTGCTTCTGGCGTTGCCGATTTTAGATACAACTGTGGCGGTTCTTTCAAGGTTGAAAAGAGGGCTCT
>JAHEXJ010000104.1 GCA_023252155.1 Actinomycetes bacterium
CCCCTAGGACGGCAACAACCAAAATAACAATGATGGATCGCCATCTGTGCCGATAAAGTGACACCTTCATGGGGTCCCTGTCTGGTTTCAAACTCCAGATAAGTATGGCGGAGGGCGAGGGATTTGAACCCTCGAAGGTTTCCCTTGCCGGTTTTCAAGACCGGTGCACTCGGCCGCTATGCGAGCCCTCCGCGGCGTAATCTACATGACGACGAGGCTAAGCAGGAAGTTGAAGCAATTCCTCAAGAATTATCGCAACACCGTCATCGGTATGCGCTGGAGCAATATTTTTAGCGTGATTCTTTGTATCTGGGTGACCATCGGCCATCGCGTATGAGCGTCCCGCCCAGGCAAGCATTGAGAAATCATTGGGGTTGTCACCAAATGCAACGCTATCTTCGGCAGATATACCAAGTCGTTCGGCCATTATCGCCAATGTTGAGCCTTTTGAAACACCAAGGGCCGAAATCTCGAGCAAGGAGTCGTACGGATTTGAATGAGTGACTGTGACAAGTCCATCGAGTTCACGGTGTGCAATTGCCAGCATTTCATCCGAACTTAACTCTTGCGCAGAACATCGAGCTAACAATTTCAAAGCCGGTGCGGTCATAATCTCTTCGATTTGCTCAACACCGATATTGTCCAAACCAACATCCCATCTAGGGATGTACGCCTTTTCACGATGAAAATAATCTGCACTCTCTACCGAGAATGAAACTTCAGGGATAGAGGATCGAAGTCTCTTGACGGCCTCTAATTGCGCATCAACTGGAACAAACCATTCCTCAAGTACCCGGCCCTCGTGCAAGTCATAAAGCATCGCGCCGTTTCCGCATATTGCCGACCCGATACCGAAAGCTTCTTTGATCTCTGGCATCCATCGTGGAGGTCGCCCTGTTACGAAAAAGATCTCAATACCAATCTCGTGGGCCTGTTTGAAAACATTTATGGTTCTTTGAGATATCTCTCCATAGTTCGCAACAATCGTGCCATCTAAGTCGGTAGCAATTAGTTTGGGGCGCCGGTTCACACCAACTCAAATCTGGTCGTCCCCAAGAAAGGTTGGAGGGCGACGGGAACATTCACGGTTCCATCAGCATTCTGGTGGTTTTCTAAGATCGCGACAATCATGCGAGGAATGGCGACAGCAGTACCGTTAAGGGTCGCGACATAGGAAGTTACTTGGCCATCCTTCATGCGGATATTGAGGCGTCTTGATTGGAATTGAGTGCAATTCGATGTGCTCGTCACTTCGCGATACGTTCCCTGTGTTGGTATCCAAGCTTCACAGTCGAATTTACGATTGGCACTAGATCCGAGATCGCCCGATGCGATATCCAAAACTCGAAATGGAATTTCCATCGAGTTCAAGAATTCTTTTTCCCATTGGAGGATTCGTTGATGTTCTGCCACTGCCTGGTCTGGGTGGCAGAAAGAGAACATCTCGACTTTGTCGAATTGGTGCACGCGGATAATTCCACGGGTGTCCTTGCCGTACGTACCGGCCTCACGTCGAAAGCACGTTGAATATCCGGCGTACCGAAGCGGCAACTTCTCAGCGTTCAATACTTCATCCATATGGAAAGCGGCGAGCGGAACTTCGCTGGTGCCAACTAAATAAACATCGTCTTCTTCAAGGTGATACACATTTTCCGCGGCCTGCCCAAGAAATCCTGTTCCTTGCATTGCAGCGGGATTTACGAGAACTGGAGGGATGACAGGAGTAAATCCAGCACGAACCGCGCTTGAAATGGCGTAATTGACTAACGCGAACTCAAGGAGTGCTCCGACTCCAATCAAATAGTAGGAACGAGATCCGGCAACTTTCGCACCACGTTCGGTATCGATGGCACCAAGTAATTTGCCAAGCTCGACATGATCGCGTGGCTCAAATCCATCAGCCGAAAAATCGCGCGGTGTGCCAACATGTTCGATAACTACAAAGTCTTCTTCTCCACCAATAGGAGTCGCTGGATCTAGAACATTGGAAAGCAGGAGTGCAAGATCTTGAGAGACAACTTCGGCCTCAGCCCTTCTTGCGTCAGCGGCTTTGACCTGCGCAGACAAGGTCTTGCCTTGTTCGAGCAATGCTGCACGCTCTTCACCTTTTGCAGCACCGACAGTTTTAGAAAAAATGTTCTGTTCGGCGCGCAAGGATTCAAACTCAATAATCGCCGCGCGACGCAGGTCATCAGCGGCAAGCAATCGGTCAACAATGCCCGGGTCTTCGCCGCGGCCGCTTTGAGATGCGCGAACTACATCGGGGTTCTCACGAATATATTTGATATCGATCATACGGCCCGCCCATGTCGCACTTCATTCAACCATTTTCTGGATTCAGAAAAGGACTCATCGTTCATATTTCTTGG
>JAHEXJ010000062.1 GCA_023252155.1 Actinomycetes bacterium
CAGCGGCGCATTCGATCGCACAAGCAGGCTACAGCGATCCGCTTCCTTCAATCGACAAGGCTGGTAAGTAAATGGATACGTTCGTCGCTCCGGCACTGTCGTACTCACTCCTATCTCCAATCTTGATCGTTCTAGGCGGCGCGGTTCTTGCCGTTATTGTGGAGGCTTTTGTCTCTCGATCAATTCGCCCTGTTGCGCAATTGAGCATCACTCTTGGTACGTTGGTGTTGTCACTGGCGCAGGTATTTAGAATCCGCCACTCGTCTTCGTTGACTGCTGCGATGGGCTCTGTTGCAATAGATGGCCCCGCTATTTTGCTTCAAGGCTCCATCCTCGTAATCGCAATCCTTGGTGTTTTCCTGATTGCAGACCAAGAGCATTTCACCGGTCTCGCTGCTGCTATTCCTGGTTCCTCAGAAGAACGCGAAGCAGTTAAGAGCGGGGAAAAGCTGACTGAGGTCTACCCACTCACCCTTTTTGCAGTGGCCGGCATGCTTCTTTTCCCCATTGCAAACGACCTCATAACTCTCTTTGTTGCCCTTGAAGTGCTTTCCTTGCCTCTGTATTTGATGGCGGGCCTGTCTCGTCGTCGTCGCCTACTCTCGCAGGAAGCCGCCCTCAAATACTTCTTGCTTGGCGCCTTTTCATCGGCCTTCTTCCTCTTTGGTGCAGCCTTTCTTTACGGATACTCAGGCTCGGTGTCGCTGGCCGGAATTCACGATGCCATCGGGTCCAGCCCGGGAAATATCGTCCTTCTACTTATTGGAATGTCATTTCTCTCTGTTGGACTTCTCTTTAAAGTCAGCGCCGTTCCATTTCATGCATGGACTCCCGATGTTTATCAAGGAGCACCAACTCCCGTAACTGCATTTATGGCCGCGGCGACGAAGGTTGCAGGATTTGGCGCCATGCTTCGAATCTTCTACACCGCTTTTGAAAATTCCTATTGGGATTGGCGTCCTCTCCTTACTGTAATCGCGATTATTACGATGCTCTTTGGGGCCATCGTTGCCATCGCTCAACGCGATATCAAGCGCATGCTTGCGTACTCATCAATCGCACACGCAGGTTTCTTAATCACAGGCATTCTGGCACTGAATAAGTCAGGTCTTGATGCCACCATCTTCTATCTCTTTGCATACGGCGTCGCCACTATTGGAGCATTCGGCATCGTGACATTGGTGCGGGATTCCTCCGGTGAGGTAACTGATTTGAATCGTTGGGCCGGTCTTGGCAAACGTTCTCCTTTTATCGCAACAGTCTTTGCCACGTTGCTTCTTGCCTTTGCCGGGATTCCTCTTACGAGCGGATTCATTGGGAAATTCACGATTTTCTCCGCTGCTTACGAAAGTGGTAATAAAGCAGTGGTCGTAGTTGGTGTGCTCTCTAGCGCAATAGCGGCTTACTTCTATATTCGAGTTATTGTGCTTATGTTCTTCACCGATCCAGTGGAGGACGGAACCAGCGTTGTTATTCCTTCGTTCTTGACTCGCGTAACAGTGATCGCCTCCTTCGCAATTACTATCTTCCTTGGTGTATTCCCAACCCCATTGCTTAACTTCATTTCCAGCACGGCTACTTTCTTACGCTAATGACCGCCTTTGGAATACCCGATCTCTCGCCATCCCTTGAAAAAGATCTTCTGGAGGGATTGGGAAAGGTTGAGGATCTGCTCCGCACTCACATCAAAGGCAAATACCCGTTGGTGGAGGAGTCATCAAGGCATCTCGTCGCTGCCGGCGGAAAGAGACTGCGCCCTCTTCTCACGTTGATTGCTGCGCAATATGGCGATCCAACCAAGTATGAAGTTGTTCAGGCGGCAGTCGCTGCCGAGTTAACGCATTTGGCAACCCTGTATCACGATGACGTAATGGATGATGCGCTCTTGCGTCGTGGAGTCGAAAGTGCCAATTCCAGATGGGGAAATACGGTCGCGATCCTCACTGGTGATTATCTCTTTGCCAAGTGTTCAGCGCTTCTGGCGATTCTTGGGCCAGAAGCCGTTCGCCTCCAGGCTCAAACTTTTGAAAGACTTGTTATCGGTCAGATCATGGAGACGCAAGGTCCCGATGCAGATCAAGATCCACTCGAGCATTACTTGCAGGTCGTGGCCGATAAGACTGGTTCGTTGATCGCAACGAGCGCGCGATATGGCGCACTTTTTTCTGGTGCTAGCAATGAGATAACCGAGACTGTTACGAAATTCGGCGAGACGATCGGCATCGCGTTCCAACTCGCTGACGATGTCATTGACATATCTAGTGAATCCAAAGATTCGGGCAAGACCCCCGGTACAGATTTACGAGAGGGAGTGCCAACCCTGGTGACCCTCCGCGTAATGGCTTCTCGTGATCCCAAGGATCGAGAATTGCAAGAGTTGCTCAAAGGTCCTATTGCATCCGAGACACTTGTCTCGGAGGTTCTAGTTGCATTGCGTTCGCACTCCGCCCTGGAAGAATCACAAGAGCAATTGCTCAAGGTTGCCGGCGAAGCTCGCCTGGCATTGAGGCCGTTACCAATTTGTGATGCGACTGCGGCACTTTTCTCACTATGTGATGCAGTAATTGATCGATCCCACTAATTCGTGGTTCGCGCTTTTTCATTGATCCGCTAGGCTATTTGCAAGCCCAACGGAATGGATCGCTATGACAGCGCCGCTTATTCACCCATTTACTTTCGGAGATCGCACTCAATCTGATTTGCTCGGAGGCAAAGGAGCAAACCTTGCAGAGATGGTTCGTATTGGTCTTCCGGTTCCTCCGGGATTTACGATCACAACGCAGGCTTGCCGCGAATTTCTTGCAACGGGTGAAATGCCAGCAGGTCTCAATCTAGAGATCGAGAATTCGTTAAAAGTTTTGGAGGGCTCGCTCGGGAAAGTATTTGGAGATCCGCTAAAACCGCTTTTGGTTTCTGTGCGATCCGGCGCAAAGTTCTCTATGCCAGGCATGATGGAGACTGTTCTCAACGTGGGAATGACTCCTGAGGTTGCTGCAGCACTTGCTGTGCAAACCGGCAATTCTCGCTTTGCGTGGGATTCATATCGCAGGTTCATTGATATGTACGGTCGAACCGTTTGTGGCATATCGCCGGAGGAATTCCACCGAGTCGAAGCTCGCATCCTTGGTCTTCATGGCGCGCAAAGTATTCAAGAACTCGACGTTGCTGGACTGCAGGCACTTGCTGATGGTTACATCAGAGAGATGGAGGCTATAACGGCCAAACCATTCCCGAGTGATCCTCACGAACATTTGATTCAATCTGTAGAAGCAGTATTCCGATCATGGAATTCAGAGCGCGCGCAAATTTATCGCCGAAGAGAACGCATTCCATCTGACCTTGGAACGGCCGTCAACATTCAGAGCATGGTATTTGGAAACCTTAGCGAGGATTCTGGTACGGGCGTTGCGTTCACGAGGGATCCGGCAACTGGATCCACCGGTAGCTACGGTGATTATCTCGAACGCGCACAGGGCGAAGATGTCGTTGCTGGTATCCGAAACACCATGTCGCTGGCTCAATTTGCTGAAAAAGCGCCTGAGGTGGCTGCTGAATTGGATCGCGTGATGGCAATCCTTGAAGACCACTACCGTGATTTGTGCGATATCGAATTCACCGTTGAAAAGGGCAAACTTTGGATCTTGCAGACTCGGGTTGGAAAAAGAACAGCAGAGGCCGCATTTAGAATCGCGACACAATTGGTCGATGAGGGCAAAATCTCGATGGATGAGGCATTGCTTCGAACGTCTGGGGATCAACTAGCTCAACTGATGTTCCCACAATTTGATTTGTCTACATCCGTTAAAGAAATTGCGCGCGGAATTGCGGCCTCTCCTGGCGCCGCAGTCGGAGAAGTTGTATTTGATTCCAGGCGAGCATTTGATTTGGCTCGCAGCGGAAAGAAGGTCATTCTTGTTCGCCGCGAAACGAGCCCTGATGACTTGGTTGGCATGGTGGCATCCGAAGGAATCTTGACTAGTCGTGGTGGAAAGACTTCCCATGCTGCAGTTGTTGCGCGAGGAATGGGCAAAACTGCAGTCTGTGGCACCGAAGGCATATCGGTTGATGAACGTGCAAACTTGTTCACGGCCGGAAGTTTGACGGTGTATGAAGGCGAAACTATTTCCATAGATGGTTCAACTGGAGCGGTATACGCAGGAGTTGTTCAGGTTGTGGCCTCTCCCGTCACTTCATATCTCGAGGGACGATTGGCTGCATCAAGTGATTCCGCTTCGCCTTTAGTAAAGGCGGTTGATCGAATTCTGACTTACGCCGACGAGATTCGAACGCTCCGTGTTCGCACAAACGCAGACACCCCAGAGGATGCGATCAGAGCGCGAATTCTCGGCGCTGAGGGTGTGGGACTTTGCCGCACTGAGCATATGTTCCTGGGTCCACGTAGGTCCTACGTCGAGCGCTTGGTGCTCGCCGAGAATGAAGATGTCCAACGCGGTGTAATCGCAGAGATGGAACCGCTACAACGAGCCGACTTCGTCGGAATCATGATGGCCATGTCTGGATTGCCCGTCACGGTTCGTTTGTTGGACCCACCACTGCATGAGTTCCTGCCTCCACTTTCGGAATTATCAGCGCAGATGGCCCGCGCCGAGGCCCTCGGTGAGGAGATTCCAGCTCGGGATCAAGCGATTTTCGCGGCCGTCAAACGTCATCATGAATCCAATCCAATGTTGGGTTTGCGCGGCGTTCGTCTTGGAATATTGATTCCCGATCTTTACAAGATGCAGGTTCGAGCCCTTGTTCACGCCTACCTAGAAGTTCGAAAACTCGGACACAACCCAATGCCTGAAGTAATGATCCCGCTTGTGGCAACGCAGAGAGAACTTCTCTACTTACGTGAGACCCTCGAAGAGGAAATCCGAAAGACCTTTGTCGGTACTGGTCAGAGTCTGGATATTCCGATCGGCACAATGATCGAGACTCCTCGGGCGGCAATAACTGCCGATCGCCTCGGTCACTACGCAGACTTCTTCTCATTCGGGACAAATGACCTAACCCAACTTACGTGGGCGTTTAGCCGCGATGATGTTGAGTCATCATTCTTGCCTCGTTACCTCGATCTTGAGTTACTGCCGTTTAGTCCTTTTGAGTCTCTTGACCAAGCGGGGGTCGGAATTCTCGTTCGAACCGCAACCCAGCTGGCTCGCTCTCTACGCCCAGACTTCAAGTTGGGAGTGTGTGGCGAGCACGGCGGAGATCCGCGAAGCATCCACTTCTTCCATGATTTGGGGCTCGATTATGTTTCTTGCTCGCCGTTCCGGGTACCAGTTGCAAGACTTGAGAGCGGGCGGGCCAAGATCCTTAAGAGCGCAACGGGATCAAGCACCGTTTAAGACTGGGTTGAAACTCGGTTTGATCTGACGAGGTCTATTCCTAGGAAGGTCAACGCCGCCCAAATAAAGGCAAAGCCGACGATGCGACCCACCGACATCGGCTCGTGGTTAACGAGTGTGCCGATAGCGAACATGATCGTCGGGATTATGTACTGGAGTAGCCCGGTAATTGACAGAGGCAATCGAGTGGCGGCGCCATTGAAAAGCAACAATGGAACGACGGTGATGATTCCTGCAGAGACGAGAAGAAGTGTGAATCCAAAATGCGCTCCGAATTGGGCTTTTCCTTGGTGCTCTATCCAAAGCAGATAGATCATGTATGGCGGAAAGGCCAGCGCCGTCTCAATGGAAAGCCCCTCAAGCGCCCCTAAATTCAATGTCTTTTTTAGCAAGGCGTAGGTGCCCCAAGAAATGGCGATCACGAGAGCAATCCACGGCAATGCCGCGTATTCAATTGTTATCGCAATTACCCCGATTGCAGCAAGAACGACGGCGAACCACTGGAATTTTCGGAGACGCTCTCGGAAGATAAACACTCCGAATGCGATGTTAATCAATGGCGCAATGTAATAACCGAGGGACGCTTCCAGAATTCGATTGACGCTCACAGCCCAGATATACGTTCCCCAGTTGATGCCAAGGAGCAATGATGTAGCCAGCAACATTTTCAGAATGCGCTTGTTGCGAAATACGGCGAAGGTGGATTTTAATTCTTTGCGGAAGAACAGAAGAATGAAGCAAAATACGAGAGACCAAATTCCTCGGTTGGCTAGAATCTCAAAGGCGCTCGCCTTGTGTAGGTACTTCCAATAGAGCGGTAAGAGTCCCCATAATACGTTTGCACTGATTCCATATATCAGCCCGGTCGTGTGATGATTTTGATTCTTAATTCAGGCTCACCGATAATTCGTGAACTGAACGGCGAAGTCCCACTTACCGTCTTTGATCATGGCAATCGCTGTTTGCAGATCGTCGCGACTCTTGCTTGTCACACGAAGTTCGTCGCCTTGGATCTGAGTCTTGATGGATTTTGGACCTTCATCGCGCAAGAATTTTGCAACCTTCTTTGCATTCTCGGTTGTGATGCCTTCCTTGAGTGGGCAGTTGATTTTGTAGATCTTGCCGCTCAGGGTTGGCTCGCTTGGATCGATGTGTCTTAAAGAGACTCCACGTTTTACCAGTTTATCTTTCAGGACCTCGAGCACTGCTTTAGCCCGATCTTCAGTACCGGCCTCAATTAAAATCTTTTCACCTTCAAGTTCCAATTTTGATCCGGTGTTCTTAAAATCAAAACGCGTATCGATTTCACGAGCTGCTTGGTTCACGGCGTTGTCTAATTCCATTCGATCTATCTTTGAGACTACGTCGAAACTGCTATCTGATGCCACTTGCGATCTCCTCATCTACTCGTTGGTATATCTCAGATCGTTATCAT
>JAHEXJ010000105.1 GCA_023252155.1 Actinomycetes bacterium
TTGCTCGCGGTAACCATTTCCGCCATTGCGCTCGGAACGGATCAAAGAAAGGCCATCTTTCCGACAGCACCAAACGATCAATTCCAATTATGAGGATGAAAAGTGCTAGAGGGACCATGTATTAATTAAACAGCAGACCAGCCTCCATCGACTGGGAGAACTACTCCCGTAATGTCACTTGCTAAGTCTGAAGCCAGAAACACGATTGCGGCTGCCACTTCCTCTGCCTCGGCTATTTTGCCCACATTAGCCATATAGCTTCCCAACACTTCTGGTCCTTTGTTGCCGGGGATTGGAACCACCGAGATGTTTGTTTTTGTCCCGCCTGGCGCAACCGCGTTAACTCGGATACCTCTATTTCGATACATAACCGCGTCAGATTTCGTAAGGCCGATTAGCCCATGCTTGGAGACTGTATAGGGAGTACCTGCGCAACTCCCCCTCAAACCGGCTTCCGATGTTGTGTTGACAATGGCTCCTTTGCCCTGCGAAAGCATGTGCGGCAATGCGGCGCGGGAAAGCAAAAATGGCGCAGTTAAATTAACCCGAATAACCCGCTCCCATTCTTCGATACTTACTTCATCATTAGCGCTCATGCTGTCCATGATTCCGGCGTTATTGACCAACACGTCTAATCCACCGTGAACGTCAATGGAAGTGCTAACTACTTTCTCAACCGTATTTTGATTGCTCAGGTCGCCAGCCACGGCCACCGCGACTCCCCCTAGAGCATGTATCTCGGCGACAACATCATTGGCCCTTTTTTCGTTGATATCAGCGACGAGAACTCTGGCTCCTCGCTTGGCGAATTCAATTGCGGCTGCTCGCCCGATACCGGATCCGGCACCTGTGACAATTACGCTCTTATCTCTGAATCCTTGAACGGCGTCCATCTCATGCCTCAATTCCGTGGGCGCAGCATCTCTACGATCCCGTAATTGTCAGGGTATACCTACGTAATCTAAGTGGATCGAAAATGTGTTAAAGGCGACGTCCGAGCACGTAGCGCTGAATCGCAATAACTGCTGCCCCTCGGCACCATTCAGTGTTATCTCCTGGAGTCGTTACCAGATCAATCTTGTGCGCTCTAGGGTTTCGATCCGCACGAATTCCTTCTTGAATCGCGTCTGATGCAACATCAACGAGGCGTACACCCTCACCTCCCAAAATGATGCGTTCGGGTGCATTCAAGTTTGCGATCGCCGCAAGTATTCGGCCAAGTCCGCGACCGGCATCATCTACGATTCTCCGTGCCAAGGGATCACCTTGTTCGGCTAAATCGAGCACTTCTTCATAGCCGATCGGTCGACCATGAACAGAGGACGCGGCTTGAGTAATGGCGAATTGGCTAAGGAGACTGTGGGCACAACCGCGATGTCCAGAGGAACAAAGCGGACCCAAGGGATCAATTGGCCAATGCCCTACTAGTCCGATACCAGAATCTGCATCAACGACGATTTCATCATGTATAACAAGGCCGTAACCGATGCCAGCACCGAGAGTCACCACAGCAAAGCGATCAAGGCCACGGCCTGCGCCAAACCAATGTTCCAATTCTGTAAAAGCGATTAGGTCATTTTCGATAACCGTAGGAATACCCGTCAATTTTTCTAGCATTGGACCCAGAGGAACGTCGGACCAACCAAGAAAGGGGGCGCTTGTCACCATCGTGTGCTCATCTACCAATCCGCCAATTCCCACACCAAGTGCAGTAACCGAAGGAACATGCTTGGCGAGATCTTTCACCAATCGACCTATAACCTTCGCGACGATTTTTGGTTCGCGCGATGACAGAGAAGCGGAAGCAGAGGCAGAGACATTAGCCCGAAGATCTGTCGTTACGCCGACAATTTCGCCCTCAGTCAGTTTCATTCCAATGAAGTGCTGTGAATCAACCACGACATCTAACGGTCGAGAAGGACGGCCTGCATGCGAATTGGCGCGTTCTTCGAGCTCAATCAGTAGGCCGCTTTCAATGAGTGGCGTGCTCAATCTGGTCAGAGATCCCTGAGATAGGTTGAGCCGTCTGGCAATATCACTGCGCGAGATGGGCCCATTAAGGAGAACTTCGAGCGCAACAGACTGGATCACGCCACTGTCAGGAGTCCAAGGAGGAGTTGCGATACGCACGTTCACACCCTCTCATACACCTAGTGCCTCTACCTTGCCATATCCAATTACTTTCTTCAATGAAGAAAACACCCTCTATTTCTGGCTATAGAGTGACTCTTGACACGTAATTACTTCTGTCATAAAATTAATTTAGCAACACGATCTCGACATCCACTTCCCGGGCTGTCCCAGCAACGATTGGAGTAAAGCAGTGAAAACTTCTACTAAAT
>JAHEXJ010000030.1 GCA_023252155.1 Actinomycetes bacterium
TTTCCGAAAAAGCGCGTCGGTGCCGGTGTCGCCATCGTCGATGAAGACTTTCGCATTCTCCTTGTGGAGCCAACATACAAAGATACGTGGGAAATCCCAGGAGGATCAGTTGAACCAGGCGAATCTCCTCGAGAGGGAGCGAGAAGAGAATGCCTCGAGGAATTAGGTTTCGACGTTGAAATTGGGAGACTTCTCGCAATCGATTGGGTAATCCAAGGTCGGACGCCAGGCGACGGTCTGATGTTTATGTATGCAGTGGGACCTGTGGATTCTTCTCGAATCATTCTTCCTCCAGAGGAGCTTCGCTCATGGGAGTGGTGCGACCGCGACGCAGTTTCTGCTCGTGTCAGAGATTTTCAAGCTCGGCGAATATTCGCTGCCTTAGACGCTTTGCGAGATGGCACTTTCGCTGAACTAGAAAATGGATATCTCGTCTAATTTGACAAGCCATTTTGTGGAGTTTGAAGTGTTCTAAGAAACTCCCTCGCATCGCGACGAGATTGAAATCGGTAAACCTTGACTCCCTTTCCGAAGCGTGCAATTGCATCAACCAATTTCGGTCGGCTCTCTTGCGGAAAATTCCACACCCACTGAAGAAATTCCCGATCGAAACGCTCGGGACATCCAGCCGCCTGCGTTGGTCGACCATAGTTAAATAATGTTCTACGCACTGCGCCAACCAGACAAAGGTAGCGAGAGAAATCAAGCCAAATGATTGTGTCGGCCAGACTCAGCCGTAGATCCAAAGTGTTGCCGTAATTTCCATCGACGATCCATCTATCGGCGGTTAAGAGGTTAATCTGGCGCTCTCTCCATTCCTCAGGATTTGATTCGACCCAACCGGGGCTCCAGAAATGTTCATCGAGATGCACAACGGGAAGCGCGGTTGCTTTAGAACAAGCTTTGGTAAATGTCGTTTTCCCGGCTCCACCGGAACCGACGACCGCCACACGTTGCATGGCAGACAGCCTGCCAGATATTCATCTCTTATTGAGCGATTGGCGGAAGTTCCTTGTGCATGCGACTGGATGTGACCTCATATCCAGCGGATTCATAGAGGTTGCTTGCGATCACGTTTGACCCAAAAACATTTAGACCAATTGCTGTGACGCCTCGTTTCGCCGTTTCGAGTTCGGCTAGGCGCAAAAGTTCGCGACCGTAGCCCTTCCCACGCTGATCAGAATTGATTTCGAACTCGTAAATCCAGGCACCGACGCTTGAGCCAGGCTGACGTTCTAACGCCACCCACACATGCCCAATTACCAGTCCGTCAGAATTCTCGGCAGTAAGCAGCAACATTCCGGGAGTTTCAATGCCTTGGGGTAGAAGATCGTTAGTTAACTTCGCTGCCAGTCCGTCTGCCTCAATGGCGGTCCAGTTCCCTGCGCGGACTTGCTCGGCGGCATACTCTTGGTCTGTTCGAGATCGGAATGCATCGAACTCATCTGACGTCATCGGTCGCACGGTCAACTTGTCCATTGGGACATTATGGCGGTGGGAACAGCAAGAACGTCTAATACGCCTTAAGCGCCTTGCTCTGAACTATTTGATCAACTTCTTGATATCCCGTCGGGAACGCGTAGTTATATCGAGCGGGAAGAGCAAAAATGTAATTCGCGTTGACATCGAGTTCGCTTGGCGGAATTGGTGCGGCGCCGAGACTCAGTTTCTCTGAGAGGACCTGACTCCATTGGCTCGGAGTGAGAACCATTATTGGAATGTCTTGGCGTTTGTGGGCTGCGGTCCATAAGGGATGACGAATAGAAATTAGCGGACCGGTTTCAATGACCTTGCCCGTTGCAACATCTGTGCCCTGCCATGTGTCACTAACTATGGTGTACCCGGTCCAGCTAAGCGGCAACTTGACGGTAAATCCATATTTCGTGTTGTCATATGTAATAGACGTTGCTGTCGTGGGTGTAGAAGTAGGTGTCACGGTTGGAGTCGGAGTAGCCGTTGGGCTCGGTTGAGCCGTAATTTGGCTCGCACAACCGGCGAGAAGAGCCGCGGCCAGAATGGCCATTGCAGAAAAGCGAATACTCCGATTTTTGACCATGATTAACCCTACTTCAGCATCAGAAATCCCACCTTCTGGAAGTTATAAAAGTTCCAATGAAACTGGCAATCTCCTGTGGGCGATCCTCTTGAAGGAAGTGGCTTGCCCCAGAGAGCACATGAACATCCTCAGGTTTGATCTTCAAATCAGCCACGAATCTGGGGATCATCAACTCATGGCGCAAGACGGGATCCTTATCACCCCATATCAATACTGCCGGCACATCCAGGCGCCGCAACGCGCTTGAGTAGCGTGAGAACTGCGCCATCATGTTTTTGAGTTCCTTGGCGAATGCGCGAAATGCACGTGTTCCGCCCTCGTGCAACGGCAACCAGTAACCAAAGGAGACGTCCTTGCTCAACTTCTTACCTTGTCCAGTGAAGTCAACAAAGAATTTGTGAATCATGGGCTTACCCATTCGCGATCCCATCATCTTCAGCATCATCGGTCCCATCGGTCCGCCGATCATTCGTGCTTGCAGAGGTGGCTTCATCAGTTCGGCATACGCGGAAGTGTTCAGGACAACGAGTCCGGCAATTTTCTCCGGATGGCGATCGGCAATTTCAAAGACCCAAGGCCCGCCAAGGTCATGGCCCGTGAAAATCGCCCTTGGAATGTTGAGGTGTTCTAACAACTCGATGATTCGATCCGACTGAGCACGCATCGAATAGATCTCGTGACCTTTTGGTTTATCGCTTGCCCCAAAGCCGAGTAGATCGGGGGCGATAACGCGAAATCCATTTGCAGCAAGAGATGCCGCAATGTTGCGGTAGAGCCAAGACGAAGTCGGCATTCCATGGACTAGGACGATCGGTGTCCCGTCTTTAGGTCCCTCATCGAGGTAGGCGATGGTTCCACCGCTAACTCCTAACTTCTGGAGGCGTGCTCTGTGGGCGGCGAGACTTTGATCAATTGATAGCGAAGACGACTTATGCATTTTCAAACTCCTCGGAAATTAGGATCTTCACTTCTTTAAAGGCCACTTGGCGAAGCGGAATGATCGATTTATATTCGTCGTTCGTAAAAACGTCCTCGGCGATAGCACGTGATGGATACTCGACGACGACCACGAAGTTGGTGATGTCTCCTTGGCCAAGATTTTGATTGACGGTGTAGAGCCTCAGGACTTTGGCCCCGTGGGCGGCGCCGTTTGCGTTGGCACGAGCCGAATATTCCTTGAATTCTGGCGTCTCTTTCCCGCCTTCTTGAAAGGTGCCCTGGAGAAGGACGATGCAGGGCTTGGCTTCACTCACGATTTCCTCGTTTCTGTACCGATCGGTCCAATATTTAGGTGTATTATGGACCGATCAGTTCGAAACTGTCAAAAGGAGATCTAATGAGCCGACCAAAAGAGTTCGAGGTCAGTCCCGCCTTGGACGCGGTCTTAGATACTTTCTGGTCGCATGGTTATGAAGTCACATCGATGAGCGACTTGGAAAATGCGACAGGACTTTCGCGTTCAAGCTTGTACTCCACGTTTGGAAACAAGCGACAACTTTTTGAGGCCGCTCTCGCCCGTTATAACGAGCAAACAGTCGAACCAACATTGAGGGCGCTTGAGGGGCCAAGCGCCGGGATTGATGAACTAAAGGAATATTTTGCGACGCTCATCTCGACCTTTCGAAGTGAACCCAAGTTTGCAGTCCGCGGTTGCCTCATCGTGAACACCATGGTCGAACTCGCAGCGCAGGACGAAGCCGCTCGAAAAGTCACATCCGCGCATTACGAGCGAGTCCGAGGCGCAATCGAAAACGGACTTAAAGGCTCAGGGAAATTCACGATCTTGGAAGCATCGCTCGAATCCAGCAGGATCACCTCTTCCGTCATGGGAGCACTGGTCATTTCACACTTCAATCCGAAAATGGCCGCCGAAATCTGCGATCAGCTTTCAAGTGAGGTTTCCGCCGGATAAGCCGCAACCGAGCAGACGCTTCGTAAATATTCGGGAATAAAACGACCGCCTCGCGACATTCCTTCTCGTCCCCCCTAGAAGGAGCGAGAAACGAATGGCATCTCAAATAAATATTAAGAATAACAACCCGCAAACCGACACATGCACTCCACCTCAGCTCGTGGGGGTCGGTGCCTTAGGCGGCTTAATGGCCGGCGTGGTCTTCGGAATGATGATGAACATGCTCCACATGATCGGCATGGTAGCAATGCTGGTGAATAGCAAATCAACGGCCGTTGGTTGGGCAGTTCACCTCGTTATTTCCATGGCAATTGGTATCGCCTTCAACGTGGCCTTCGGAAATAGACTAAAAAGAGTCACAACAGGCTTGGTCTACGGGATGGCCTACGGCGTTTTCTGGTGGGTACTTGGCCCTCTCATCTTGATGCCAGCAAAATTGAAGATGCCACTATTTCATTTCAACACCGCAACTTGGCAGAGCTTGATGGGCCACGTCGTGTTCGGAATGGTGCTCGGCGCACTGACCGTGATGATCCCCAGCAAGATGCATAAATAGAAATCCGATCCTCCTAGGTACGGGGTGCTAAGTTGAGAGCGTGTCAGTGAATAAACCCGAATCATTTCGGCTCTTTGTAGAACCAGAAATTCCGGTTCTACTTCGAGTGGCACGCTCTCTAACTGGTAACGGCAGCGATGCCGAGGACCTCGTTCAAGAGACACTTATCAAAGCCTTTGGAGCCTTGAATACTTTTGACGGAGCCAGTCCACGCGCCTGGCTTCTGACGATTTTAAGAAATACAGCGCATAACGTCTGGCGGAAGAAGAAGCCAGACTACGTCGGAGACTGGACCCTTCTGCCAGAGAATCGACCGGCATTTAATGCCGAAGCTCCACGTTCGGCAGAGGACGAAGTAATGGCAGGCGTTTTAGATCCGGCCCTTGCCAAGGCAGTTAATGATCTTTCCGAGGATTTTCGCGCCACACTCGTCCTTGTCGATGTCGAAGGTTTCACTTATGCGGAGTGTGCAGAAATCCTAGGGATTCCAATCGGAACCGTAATGTCACGCAGAAGTCGGGCGGTAGCGAAGGTGCGAAAGTCTTTACAGAAAGCAAAGGAAGAGGCGGTACGCAAATGAAGATTTCTGAGGCAATTTCAATGCCAGAGTGCCATTGGGTGAAGGCACATCTAATTCGATATTTGGATAGAGATCCATCTGCGCCGTTGAGCGACCAAGAACTAACCCGTCTTCAAAGCCACATTGCGATTTGCGACAAGTGTGCAGCGATCTCCGAGGAATACCGCGAGACATCTGAAGCACTCAGCCAACTTCGCACGCACGTCGATCAGGCAAGTATTGCCCGACTTAGCGAATCCCTAAAGAAACTGACCTTAGAAGACTAGTAACTTGAAACATCCGGCAATACTTCACTTAACTTTCGCGTGCGTCGGATTTGCCTCGGTGTAGATGCTGTCGAACCAAACGTCCTTTTTGCAGCGAGAGCAGACCAATTTTTCATTTACCTTTCCGCCGCAATTATCGTGGAGGCTTAGCCGCGGAGGTCCAAGAGGATCTGGACGGTACCGATCACCCCACTTTGCAAGAAAGAAAATGACTGGTTGAAGCTCAAGGGCTTTCTTCGTTTGTCGGTACTCAAAACGTTCGGGTGTCTCCTGATATCGAACCCGCTTTACGAGGCCCTCTTGATCCAGGCGTTTAAGCCGGTCGGTAAGCACGTTTGGCGCAATCCCTAAGCTTTGCTGGAACTCATCAAAGCGTTTAAGGCCGAAAGATAAATCCCTAAGAATTAATAGAGTCCAGCGATCCCCGACGACTTCTAGGGCACGGGCGACCGAACAATCTTGACCTTCATACATTCGTCCAAGCATGGAGGAAGTCTACCCACCCTACTTGCGTGACGATAGTCACTGGGCTAGAGTCACTATTGTCATGCAAGTTACGGAGAGGTTACCGAGAATGGCTCAACCGAAGATTTTGGTCACAGCGGCAACTGGCAACACGGGATTTCCAGCGGCCATGCAACTACTTAAGCGTCAGTACCCCGTACGTGCCTTTGTTAGAAAAGAAAACGAGCGCAGCAAAGCGCTTCGAGCAATGGGGGCGGAGATATTTGTCGGATCACTCGATGACATCGGCGACGTCCGCAGAGCACTAGTTGGGGTGCAGCGCGCTTACTTCTGTCCCCCGATCTTGCCTGGATTGCTGGACAAGTCGGTCATTTTCGCCACTGCCGCACAAGAGGCAAATTTGGAATTTGTGGTGGTCATGACTCAGTGGACCGCGGAACCGATTCACCATTCGATTCATACACGTCAACATTGGCTCGGCGACAACGTGTTCCGACAGATGAGAGACGTTCAATCTGCCTTTGTAAATCCCGGTTGGTTCGCCGACAACTATTTGGGTGCCCCTGAATTGATCACGCAGTTCGGCATTCTGCCAATGCCACTTGGAAACGGTTTCAACGCCCCACCTTCAAATGAGGACATCGCACGCGTCGTGGTCGGCATCTTGGACAACCCCGCACCTCATGTCGGGCAAACATATCGGCCAACTGGTCCGAAACTTCTTTCGCCTCAGGAAATCGCAGGTGCTTTGAGTGCGGCCACTGGCCGCAAGGTTAGATACATCAATGTCCCACTTAGCATGTTCGGGAAAATCGGCCGCAGTCTCGGGCTGCCTGACTACACAACCGGGCAGGTGCTTCACTACTTAGCCGACTATCAGCTAAACGCGTTCGGCAAGGGCGCCCCGACAAATGTCGTAGAGGAAATCGGCGGAAGCCCTGCAGAAGATTTTGAAACGATCGCCAGACGTTATCTGGCTCCGACAATGAAGCGAACGATTGGCACCCGAGTCGGCACCAGTCGTCGAATGATGATGGGGATGATGAAGGGCATAACAAATCTCAAAGTGATCTCAAAAGTTGATGACTACAAACTCACCAACGTGACTTATTCGGCCGACTCTAAAGCTTGGCTAGAAACCCACGATTCACTTAGATCCGAGGAACAGTCTCCAACGCCGCGTTGATCGAATCTTGCGACAGTTCGTGATCGATCATGGTGCCACCAAGGAATGCGTCGTATGCAGCCAAATCGAAGTGTCCGTGACCGCATAATGCGGTAAGCAGGACCTTTTCTTCGCCTGTTTCTTTGCATTCCTTTGCTTGGCGGATGATTTCGGCCAATGCATGTGTGGGTTCTGGTGCAGGCACGATTCCTTCTGTGCGAGCGAATTGAACGCCCGCAGCGAAGCAATCGAGTTGTCCCATTGCAACTGCATCCATGAGTCCGAGTTCGTAAACGTGGGAAATCAGTGGAGCCATGCCGTGATAGCGAAGGCCGCCCGCGTGAATTGGGTCCGGAACGAAATCATGTCCGAGGGTGTGCATCTTCATCAGCGGTGTCATGCCGGCAGTGTCACCGAAGTCGTAACGGTATTCGCCGCGAGTAAGTGACGGGCATGATGCTGGTTCGACACCGCGGATCTTGGTGTTCTTACCATTCTTGAGATTCTCACGAATGAACGGGAAGGACAACCCAGCGAAGTTTGAACCGCCACCAGTGCAACCAACAATCACATCTGGGTAGTCGCCCACTTTTGCGAACTGCCGTAGCGCCTCTTCGCCGATGATCGTCTGGTGAAGAAGAACGTGGTTAAGAACGCTACCGAGTGCGTAGTTGACCGCTGGATCTTGTGCAGCAACTTCGACCGCTTCGCTGATCGCGATACCAAGGGAACCAGTGTGGTTCGGATTCAATGCTAATTGATTGCGTCCTGCCTGCGTAAGCATTGAAGGAGAGCGATGAACGATCGCACCGAAAACTTCCATCATCATTCGGCGGTATGGCTTCTGGTCGTAGGAAGCACCTACCTGCCAGACCTCGACATCGATTCCAAAGAGCGCGCCTGCAAATGCAAGTGCGGTGCCCCATTGGCCCGCACCAGTTTCAGTCGTCAGCTTTCGAATGCCCGCTTTGTAGTTGTAGTACGCCTGCGGGACGGCAGTATTTGGCTTGTGCGAACCAGCGGGGCTTACGCCTTCGTACTTGTAATAGATACGTGCAGGAGTACCAAGGGCTTTCTCAAGTCGGTGCGCACGAAATAGAGGAGATGGACGCCAAAGTTTGTAGATGTCTTGGACTTCTTGCGGGATATCAACGTACCGATCCGTTGTGACTTCTTGCATAATCAAATCCATCGGGAACAACGGGGCAAGAGCTTCTGGCCCAATCGGTACGTGAGTTCCTGGGTGCAGGGGCGGCGGTGGCGGTGTCGGAAGATCGGCGATCAAGTTGTACCACTGCGTGGGCATTTCGGATTCGTCGAGAAGTATTTTGTGATCAGCGCGTGAAGTCATGTCGCGGAGTGTAGGCCCACGCCTAATGAGTCGTCTAGGTACATTAATGGTGAATGCAGATCACTTACTTTGTAGGACGTTTTATCGGAACAGTTGCACCAATGTGAAGAGGGTGGGTGATGTTGAGTCTCTTGGGAACAAATGATGGGAGGACTGCAGAGATGGCATCACTTGAAAGTCCGCCCCGAACCTTCAAGATTTCAGCCAGAACATGGCGATAATCAGTTGTAACAGCAAGGTCTCCGCTGTCCAGTTGACTCTCGCTAAGCCCTGGCCACTTCGTCACAACTTGCCCACCTCTCACGCCGCCACCCATCACGAACATCGCTGATGCCCATCCATGGTCGACACCTGCCGATGCGTTCTCTTCAAGTCTGCGTCCAAACTCGGTCAAAGTCACAATCGTGACCCTTCTCCAAATTGGCCCTAAATCTTCCTTGAATGCCGCAACTGATGCCGAAAGATCAGAGAAGTTATCCGCCATACTTCCGGAGCGAACACCGGCATTGCTATGAACATCGAACTCACCGTCGAAATCAATGGCTGCAGTCTTAATGGGTATTCCCGCCTTAAGAAGCGAGGCAAGCACCTTGAACCGATTTGCCGAGGAAGAGTCGGGATATTTCGCGGTTGGGTTGCTCTTCACCTGCTTGAGCGCCTCCGACGCCGTGAGGCTGTCGACTGCGGTTTGGCTCCAGTGATGTTCAGAGCGGGCGTGCATGCGCTTAAGCGTATCCACGTATGTTTTGTGATCGGTTTCAATATCACTTAGCGCTATGTCATCCAGACTTTCAAATGCCATCGTGCTGGCTTCTCCATAGAGAGCAACCGGTGTTTGATCCGAAACAGCAATGCCGGACAGTACACCGGTTGTTCCGACTGCTTCTAGATAACGATTTTGCCATCCGGTTGCCGAGCCAGGTTGTCCATATGCAGCAAGCTCCAACGAGTTCTGATCATCGAAATGACTGCGCGTTCCAATTGGCGTTCCCGTCGCATGCACAATCGCCAATTCACGCGCGTCATAGAGTTTCTTGAAAGTTGTCAGATTGGGATGAAGACCAAAGGTTCGATTCAATATCAACGCCTGAGAATCCAGCACCGACGCAGTCGGACGCAGCCTGGCCAAGTTCTTATCTCCCAAAATGGGAACGGCCATCAATCCATCCATGCCACCGCGCATTGACAGGGTAATGATCACGTCGGCCCCATTGTCACCAGAAGCGGCAATGGCGTAACGCAGTCCCGTCGTATTCGAAATTACGAGCCCGGCGCCCATGGCCAGCATCCCATTGAGGAATGTTCGTCGAGTCAATCCCGCAGGAGTGTTCGCAAAGTCAGGGCAACCGCAAGCTTGTTCGGTCATCGAAAATTCCACGTTGGAAGCGAGAGGATCAACGATGTCGCTGTTTGCGCGTACTGCGTCAATTTAGATTGCGCAGATGAGCCGTCGTAAACTGGACTGACAATGGCGAGAATGTCATTGCGATCAGCTTGTGCAAGAGCAGTCCCAAGGAAAAGTTGAGACAGTGCATCAACAACGGCGGCGGGTTCGGCCGTAACGCCGCTCAACAATTGGTCATACGGCGGAATATGGAAGTCTTGATCATTCCATCCATGTGCTAATGCCGCCCCTAAATTCCAGCGACGCACCTGTCCATTTAGATTGGTCCACGGATTTGCCTTGTCCGGGAATCCATTAGGGAAGGGCCAATTCATCGGTTCCTGCCCTTGTGTGGAGAGGTACCAAACGAGACTCGAGATGACTGAATCATGAAAATAATCATCGGTTCGACTGGCGTCACCTGGCTGTATGGCTGTGGCTAGTTCCACTTTCAAGGCCCGAACTACTGACCCTACGTACTCCATGGGGCGTTTGACCTTCTGGCCTGCACTTAATAGAAATTCGGGCGCAGCGACCATCGCCTTGACCACACTTGGAATGTCTCCACCAGTCTGAAGATATTTCGCCGACATCAGATCGATCACGGAACTTGGTGGATCGTCAGCTAAGAATCTACGGGCTAATCGAGTACTGAATGCCCGCGCGGTTTGCGGTCGAAGTGCCAAATACCTAACAAGTGACTCAGTGACCGAACGAATGGCCGACGGGGTGGCACCATCGTTGGGATTCTTCCAACCGAAAACTGAGACGGCACCCATCCAATGCGAATCCGGATCAATAACCAATTGACTAGCGTCGTAATCCCACGAAATGCCCGAGAACACTCTTGCCGCATTGACGACATCATCCTGTAAATAGCCTGCATGCGAAGTCAATGTGTGAAGTTCTTGAAGTTCACGGCCGTAATTCTCGTTTGGAGCATCCTTCGTATTGTCATTTCCGTTCAGATATTCGAGCATCGCAGGGTGTAGCGACGATGCAACCAGCATGTCTGGATACTTTCCCAGAACATTTGCTCGAATTACATCTCGGTCGTATGGCATGCGCGATTGCCATGCGACATACGTTGGAACGTGGAGATAATCGTTAAAATGCTCAACTAGCATCTCGAACAATTGTCGCTCAGAAAATAGTCTTCGGATCACGGTAATTGAAGAGAGTTCGAACCCAGCCGAGTAACTGTTCTTGACGAAGGGATCAAAAGCCGAAATTTGTTTAACGCTCATGCCTAGCGATTTGAAACCAAGAAGCTTCTTTGCACATGAGTCCCCCTCGGCAAGATTGGGATCCAGTTGCGCATTCACCCAAGAAGATAATCCGCTGGACTTGATAGAAGTGAGGTCAGAAGCTGCATATCCGTATGTCATTTTGGCTAGTGCAACCCGCTCAGGAATCAACGTGTACTGGGTCGTGGACATAACACCTCTCCGTGTGCCGCCACTCTAAGCCAAATATCCCGCTTTCTTAAGAGTTCGGAGATCATTAATTAAGGGGACGATCTCCCTGCGAAAAGACGAATTAGGAGTTGAAGTTCTGCTGCGTCGTTTCCAGACCTCGAGTTATAAGTGATTCCACTGATTCAGCGCCTCTGATCAGAAAATCTTCGAGGGCTTTCTTCTCGGCGACCGCAAATTGCTTCAATACGAAATCTGCTGGATCTTGGCGGCCAATTGGACGACCTATGCCCATTCGAACGCGATAGTAATTCGCTGTACCAAGTGAGGAAGTCAAGCTTTTCAATCCGTTGTGTCCGTTGTCCCCGCCTGCAAGTTTGACTCGGATTACATCAAAGGGAATATCGAGTTCGTCATGGATCACGATGATCTGCGATGGATCCACTTTGTAGAAAGTGGCGAGCGCCTTGATTGGTCCGCCAGATTCGTTCATGTAACTCTTGGATTTGGCCAGAATCACCGATGCCGCATCCGATCCGACTCCGATCTTGTAAGCGGCTACATCGGTGCGAGATTTATGTGTGGTCCAGCGGGCTTTGTTCTGGACGGCAAGGATTTCAACGACCATTTGGCCGATGTTGTGCCGGGTCGCTGCATATTCGGGACCAGGATTTCCAAGCCCAACAACTAGCCACACCATGAGGTAAGACTAAGGGATTAGTCCTTCTTCTCGGCTTCAGCAGCTTCAGTAACCACGGTGCTTGCAGCAGATGCTGCAGCAGCGGCGGCGGTGTCAGCGGCTTCGATGTCATCGTGGCTGGAGCGAACAGATAGGTGGACGACTGGCATGTGTGGTTCAGAGACCAAGGTCATTCCAGTTGGAAGCTTGACGTCAGATGCGTACAAGGATTCGCCGGCTACCAAGCCAGTGAGATCCAACGCTAGGTGGTCTGGAATTGCGGTTGCTTCGGTCTCAACTTCGATCGAGGTGTTCATGTGCTCAAGAATTCCATCGCGGTCGAATTCACCTGAAGTGTGAATTGGCACAGAGACGACAACGCGCTCTCCGCGGCGAACAATGACGAGGTCAATGTGCTCAAGCGTGCCCTTAATGGCATCGCGAACGATTGACTTGGGAAGGGTGAGTTCGGTCTTTCCGTCAACAACGATGTCGAGAAGAACGTTGGCGGTTTTCAATGCTTTACCGAGCTCGAGAGCAGGAAGGGCGATGTGTGCTGGCTTGGCACCGTGACCATAGATGACTCCGGGAACCATGCCATCTCGACGTGCACGACGTGCTGCGCCTTTACCAAATTCGGTACGGCTCACGCCATTGATGAGGATCTCGGCCATTTTAAATCTCCCTAGTCAAACTCGACGGACAATTCACGTTAGTTTCGGCCAGGAGCGCACATTTAAATCGTCGACTTGCATAAACCGTCGATTACGGTGTGCTTACCCTCGCCGGAACTTGCGAAAGATTAGCGAATAAAGCCTGTTTTCAGCAAATCCGCGTCCTTTTTGCGTCTATTACAGGATCAGGAAAGCCCGTCAAACAGACTTGTGACCGAACCGTCTTCAAAGACCTCTCGAATGGCCCTGGCAAGCAGTGGTGCAATCGGAAGAACGGTCAGTCGATCGAAACGACTTTCTTCAGAAATCGGCAATGTGTCCGTCACCACAACTTCGCTGACACGCGAATTCTTCAAACGCTCGATCGCAGGACCTGAAAGTACGGCGTGTGTCGCTGCCACGATTACTTCTTTCGCACCTTCATCAAAGAGGGCGTCAATTGCTTTAATAATTGTTCCGGCTGTATCGATCATGTCATCGATGACAACGCAGGTCTGTCCTTGAACATCACCGACGACGCGGCCAACGACCGACTCGTTGGGAATTCGTGGATCGCGGGTCTTGTGAATGAATGCGATGGGGCATCCGCCGAGAAGATCGGACCAACGTTCGGCGACGCGAACTCGGCCAGAGTCAGGAGAAACGATCGTCAATCGCGAGCGATCCACTTTGCTGCCGACGTAGTTGGCAAGAAGAGGAAGGGCGAACAAGTGATCGACGGGCCCGTCGAAGAATCCTTGAATTTGCGAGGTGTGAAGATCGACAACCATCAAACGATCTGCGCCAGCAGTTTTGAAAAGGTCGGCCATCAATCGAGCGGTAATCGGCTCGCGACCGCGGTGCTTCTTGTCTTGACGGGCGTATCCGTAGAAGGGTGCGACAACTGTGATTCGCTTTGCTGATGCACGCTTCAGTGCATCGACCATGATGAGTTGTTCCATGATCTGCTTGTTTATTGGGGCTGCGTGGCTCTGAATAACGAAGGCATCACTGCCTCGAACGCTCTCTTCAAATCGCACAAAAATCTCGCCGTTGGCAAAGTCGTAGGCAGATGTTGGAGTCAGAGGAATGCCAAGTTCAGAGGCGACTTGTTCGGCTAGCTCGGGAAAAGCACGACCTGTAAATATTCGTAACCGCTTTTCGGAGGCGAGTCTGAGTTCGCTCATTGGTGTCATTTCCCTTTCTCGGAACTGGCGTCTTTTGCCTGTGCTGCTTCTGCTGCCAAAGCAGCCTTTTCAGATTCTGTGCCTTTGCGCTTGCGTAGAACCCACCCTAGGACATTTCTCTGTCTCGCCCTGCCAACTCCGATTGCGCCGGCTGGAACGCTCTCAGTAATGACTGAACCGGCCGCAGTGTATGCGCCGTCGCCAACGGAAATTGGCGCAATCAGCATCGTGTCACTGCCGATTCGAACGTGATCGCCGATTTCGATGTGATGCTTGTCGACGCCGTCGTAATTGACGAAAACAGTCGAAGCTCCGATATTTGTTCCGACACCGATGGTGGCGTCACCAACATAAGTCAGGTGCGGAACTTTCGAGCCATCGCCCAGTGTCGAATTCTTCATCTCGACGAATGCACCAGTGCGGCTCTTCGTTCCGAGTTTGGCTCCTGGTCGCAAATAAGTGAAGGGACCAACACTGGCCCCTTCGCCGATAGTTGCACCGATGCAATATGACTCAAGAACAGTTGCCTTGGTCATGACGTCGCAATCAACAAGTGTCGTTCGCGGTCCGATAACGGAACCTTCGGAAATGGTCGTTGCGCCAATGAGGGCAGTACCAGGGAAAATAGTCACGTCTGCAGCGATTTTCACCGAGGTATCGATCCACGTGGTCGTGGGGTCCACCATCGTTACACCAACGCGCATGAACGAGTCGTTGATCTGATCGCGCATAATCGCTGCGCATTCGGCCAACTGAACACGATCGTTTACACCGAGGATTTCTACTGCATCGGGCGTAAGAATCGGAACAACTCGATCGCCTTCTTTGCGGAGGATCTCAATTACCTGCGTCAAATAAAGCTCGCTTTGCGCGTTGTCATCCGTGAGTTGATTTATAACTCGATGCAATTTTGAAAGATCGAAAACGTAAACGCCTGAATTGATTTCCTCGATTTCGCGTTCGGATTCATCGGCATCGCGCTCTTCGACAATTTTGAGAAGGTCGCCGTTATCGGCTCGAATAATTCGCCCGTATCCAGTTGGATCAGGAAGTTCGGCGGTTAATACTGTTGCTGCTTGTCCGCCCTCGTTGTGCACGGCAATCAATTGGCGAAGCGTGCTACTCGACAAGAGCGGTGTATCTCCTGCAACGACAAGAACCGTGCCTTTAATTTCAGCACCTGCGAGCGCCAATTGCACTGCATGCCCCGTGCCACCGCGATGCTCTTGAACAATTGGCAATGACGCGGGAGAAATTTTCGATAGATGCTCTTCTACCAATTCGCGACCCGAACCGATTACAACCCGAACCTCTGCCGGAGCGAGCGCTTCAACGGCTGTAAGTACGTGACCTACAAGTGATTGACCAGCAATTGCATGAAGGACCTTGGGCGTTGTTGATTTCATCCGCGTGCCTTCACCGGCCGCTAAGACGATCACATAATCAAGTCGGCTCAAGCATCGCCCCCACGCTAGGTCGAATGGATCTTCCTTAGGCCTTCAGCCTAATTGCTCCGCCACCAGGTATCGATCCTGGACCCTGGGCTTCAAAGGCCCATGTGCTAGCCACTACACAATGGCGGAACCCGTATTCTCCCGTATGAAGGGCACTACTTTCGACCACTCGCCATTACGCCTCTTCCCCCTAGCCGAAACACCCATGGGGTAATCTGCTAGGACGGATCGATGGAGCGAATAGAGGGGCCAAATGCGCGATGAAGTAGACCGCCTTGTGGCTGATTGGAAGCGCGAGCGCCCAGATCTCGACCTTTCTCCCCTCGAAGTCCTCAGCCGAATCACCAGGATCGCCCGCCACCTAGATATCGCTCGGCGGCGCGCCTTCGCCGATCTTGATACCTGGGGATTTGATGTCCTCGCCGCCCTTCGACGATCTGGCGAGCCATACCAACTCTCCCCTGGCCAATTGCTCCAAGAGACCATGGTGACCAGCGGGACGATGACCAACCGCCTAGATCGCCTCGAAGAACTCAATCTCATCACCCGAAAGCCCGATCCCAACGACGGTCGGGGATCTTTAGTGACGTTAACCAAAAGCGGAATGCGAGCGGTTGATTCGGCTATGGAGGACTTGCTCGCTCAAGAAGGCGTCTTCCTTCAATCCTTGACCGAGCCCGAACGGCTAAAACTCGCATCATTGTTGGCAATCGTTGCAGCGCCCTTTGACGAGCAAGGCGAGAAATAGAAACTAGTGAACGTCGGTTACCCGTGCTCCCGGAACTGGACCGCTTACTCGCATCACACTTCCGACAACGCCGCTTGATGTAAGTGCCACGGCAAGATCGAGGGCTTGATCTTCATCCGAGACCAAGAAGGCAACTGTCGGTCCGGAACCTGAAACGATGGATCCAAGTGCGCCGTATTCGCCTCCGACATCAAGGATGAGTCGAAGTGCAGGGCGCAGAGAACATGCAGCTGGTTGCAGATCATTGATTAGGGATTTACCAAGTGCAACGGGGTCGGCCGCAAGAAGGGCTTGAAGCAGATGGTCACTTACCTGAGGGGTCACTGCTTTCATACCTTCGCGAAGGCGATCGCACTCCGTGTAGACGGCAGGTGTCGAGAGTCCAACTGTCGAAAGAGCGAGAACCCAGTGGTAGGTGCCGCGAGAAAGTGCAGAGGTGACTTGATCGCCGCGGCCGCGACCCACTGCTGTTCCGCCGCTCAACATGAACGGGACGTCGCTTCCTAATTGCGCCGCGACCCCATGCAATTCTTCGCGTGTCTGGCCCAAGGAAAAAAGCGCGTCAATAGCCAAGATTGTCGCTGCCGCATCAGCACTTCCGCCGGCCATGCCGCCCGCAACCGGAATCGATTTCTTTATCTCGATGCGAAGGTCTGCTGGCAGTTCGTATTTCTGGCACATTAAAACAGCAGCCCGCCAAGCCAAATTTGACTCATCGGTCGGGACCCCGTGTATGTGGTCGCCATTAATGTCCAACGAAAGCCCAGCACCGATTTCTTCCTTCGTGACAGTCACATCGTCATAAAGTGAAATGGATTGAAAGACGGTAACGACGCCGTGATACCCGTCTGACTCTTTTGGTCCCACCGAAAGCTGGAGGTTGATCTTTCCGGGCACGCGGACAACGACTGAACTCGCTACAGCCTGTGTCATATCAAAACCTTATGCCCAATTCGTCGACCGCGCGTCCAATCGCGCAGTACTGATCAATCACAAGTGCTTCACCACGCAATGTCGGGTCGATGCCAGCCTTCTCTAAAACTTGTTGAGCGGTCTCCGAACTCCCCAACCAATTCTTGAGGGCCGACCTCAACATCTTCCTGCGTTGGGAAAATGCCGCTTCGATTGCCGCAAATACTCGAAGTCGCAACGCTTCATCACCAAGTGGTTCATGCCGGATGAATCCAACCAGTTTTGAATCCACGTTCGGCACCGGCCAGAAAACCGAACGAGAGACAGATCCAGCGTTGGACATGTGCGCCCACCAAGCCGCTTTCACACTTGGGATTCCGTAATCTTTCGTGCCGGGCTTGGCAATCAAACGATCGGCCACCTCGGCCTGCACCATCACAACGCCTGTCCGGATCGTCGGAAACTTCTCTAAGTAATGAAGTAAAACCGGCACTGAAATGTTGTACGGAAGGTTGGCGACCAAGACCGTGGGCGGTTGTTGGAGATGCGATACCTGCAACGCGTCCTCGTTGATGACATCGAGATTCTTAAAATGCTCAGAATGTGATTCAACGGTGATTGGAAGTTGGCTCGCTAACCGCTGATCAATTTCGATCGCGGTCACAGCCGCCGCTTCATCCAGAAGTGCAAGAGTGAGCGATCCAAGACCCGGCCCAATTTCCAAAGCGACATCGGTCGATGTGACGCCAGCAAGTTTGACGATCTTGCGGCAGATATTGGCGTCAATTACGAAGTTTTGGCCCAAGGCTTTGGCGGGCTTGAGATCCAATTGTGCAGCCAGGGCTCGTATTTCAGCCGCCCCAAGCAAACTCATGAGACGAACGATCCGAATACGCGCTCTGCGTTATCGCCGAGAGCGGTGGCAAGTTCTCCTAAATCATCCCCACGCTCGGCCGCCATCGCCCGAACGGTGGTTGCAACTTGAGCAGGGGAATTGAGCAAACCCCGGTGCGGGGAGGGAGTTAGAAACGGAGAATCCGTCTCGACTAGAAGTTGCTCGATCGGTACCAACTTCACAGCCTCGCGAAGTTCGGGCGCGTTCTTAAAAGTTATCGTGCCGGCGAAGGAGAGGATGTAACCGCGATCAATGCACTTCTTTGCCATCTCGACATCGCCTGAAAAACAGTGGAAGACCGTGTGTTCGGGTGCGCCAACTTCAAGCAAGATAGAGAGGATGTCATTGTGCGAATCGCGATCGTGAATAACGAGTGCCTTCTTCATTCGCTTGGCCAGATCAATATGCCACTTGAATGATTCGTGTTGAATGTGTCGTAATTCTGGTGGAGTTCGAAAATAGTCGAGCCCGGTCTCACCGATCGCACGCACTCTTGGATGCGCTGCCAGTTTCTCGATGATCGCCCAATCGTGCGCAAGGTCTTTGACCACGGGTGCTTCGTTGGGGTGAAGTGCGACAGCGGCAAGGACCGTGTCACTCCAATGCTCCGCCGCGTCGACACACCATTGCGATTGTTCCGCCGAATATCCAACCTGAACTACGCGATCGACTCCAACTGTTTTTGCTTGCGCAAGAACTTCGCCGACCTCAGGAGAGTCAGGTGCGGTGTTGGTAACTATTTCAATATGCGCGTGCGCATCAACGGTTGGGACAGGCAGGGCTTCGGGTAGAGGCGCCATCGGGCGATCGATATCCCGGTTGTGCCGATCTGCCATTGAAGTTAAGCGATTACGTCTAGGCGAGGGAAGAGCGATGCACTCTTGGTGACAACTGAGCCCACAGGAAGCTGCCCCCATTTGGAGACATCGGCAATGTGCTGGTCCTTCAGTGCTCCAATTGATTTATGTGCACCAAGTGATTCCCAGAGGATCTCGCACGTAGCAGGCATTACCGAGTTCAGAAGAATAGCGAGTGCGCGCAAAGACTCTGCGGTGTTGTAGAGCACCGCATCAAGTTCGGCCTTATTTGCAGGGTCTTTTGCCAGAATCCACGGCTCCTTCACTGTCACATAGCCGTTGACCTGCTTGCAGAAATCCATGATGGCAACGATCCCACCTTGAAAATCCAGATCGCAGATTGCGGCATCCGCTTTTTCAACTGTGGCCGAAAGCGCCTCGGCCAACTCTTCGTCATAACTTGATGCAGGGATGACGCCGTCGCAATATTTCTCGATCATCGCGGCTAAGCGAGAGGAGAGGTTGCCAAAATCATTTGCAAGTTCGCTTGTGTAACGTGCATGCATGTCCTCCCAGGAGAAGGATCCATCGCTGCCAAAAGGAATCGCGCGAAGGAAGTAATAGCGGAACGCATCCACGCCAAAGTGATCAGTGATGTCTTTGGGGACAATTCCGGTCAGTTTGCTCTTACTCATCTTCTCGCCACCGACGAGTAACCACCCATGGGCGAAAACTTTCTTCGGGGTCGCAAGTCCCGCAGCCATCAACATCGCGGGCCAAATGACCGCATGGAAACGAAGGATCTCTCTACCCACGAGATGGATATCGGGCGGCCACACCTCAACGAATTTCTTTCCGCCCTCGCTATCCGGATCATCGCCCAAGCCGACTGCAGTGGCGTAATTCAGAAGGGCGTCAAACCAGACATAAAAGACTTGATCTGTATCCCAAGGAACAGTGATGCCCCAGTCGAATGTAGAACGAGAAATAGAAAGATCCGTAACGCCGCTATTCAGAAACGAGACAACTTCATTGCGAGCCGTGTCAGGTTGGCAAGCATCCGGATTTTCACGGTAATGCTTTAGGAGAGGCTCGACAAACGCAGAGAGTTTGAAGAACCAATTGTCCTCCTTCACAATCTCAATTGGTGTTCCATGTATTAAACATGTTTGCTTACCGTCTTTTTCCACCAAATCACCGGGCAGTTTGAATTCCTCGCAACCGACGCAATATGGCCCTTCGTACTTACCTGCGTAGATAAAACCCGCATCTTTCAACTGAGTAAGGAACTTTTGAACACGTTGGGTATGACGAGGCTCCGTTGTGCGAATGAAATCATCGTTTGCAATATTGAGTGAACGCCATGCAGGCCGCCACTCCTTCTCCACAAGATTGTCTACCCACTCCTGCGGGGAGACCTTATTGGCTTGAGCCGATCGGAGAACCTTTTCGCCATGTTCGTCGGTACCAGTTAAGTACCAAACGGATTCTCCCCTTTGACGACGCCATCGGGTAAGTACATCCCCGGCAACCGTTGTGTAAGCATGCCCGATATGAGGGGCGCTATTCACGTAGTAAATAGGCGTGGTTAGGTAAAAAGTCTTGGCTAGTGACATCACGTGGATATCTTAGAGGTTGATTTGGCTTCGACCATCGCCGTGAAAACTACCCGCTTAGATACTGCGAATTCATCAGCAACTGTGGCAATGGCGGCCTTGCGATCCATTCCTGCGGATTCAAATTCCTTCACTCGAGAAACCATGGCAT
>JAHEXJ010000106.1 GCA_023252155.1 Actinomycetes bacterium
GTTAAGATGATCCTTGACCTTTGTGCGGTTACCATTGGCGTCATAGGTAAAGGTAGTTGTAGCTCCGGCAGCATCTGTGATGGTCAGCAACCGGTCAGCATTGTCATAAGTGAAACCGACTTGTCTGCCGAGCGGGTCAATGACTGAAGCCAGACGACCAATCAAGTCATAAGCCATCGTGGTGCGATTGCCGAGCGCGTCAATTACGGCAGTCACATTTCCATAAATGTCATATTCGGCTTGCTGAGTGTGGCCAAGCTGATCGGTAACACCGGTCAATTGCCCAAAGACGTCATAAGTGAAATTCGGTTCTTTGTTAGTAGCCGTGGGAGCACCCAATATCTTGTGCTGTCAAGAGGCGAAAGCTTCTTTTCCGTTCAAGTCCAGCCAGATGCGGCGGAACAGGTTGAGCGTATTGCTCAGTCCATAGCAGCGTCGTTTGATGACCTTGATTTTGTTATTCAAGCCTTCAATCCAGCCACTGTTGGAGCGACGCACAAAATAGTTGGTGATGATATCCATTCGTTCTTTGAGCGTGTTGATGAATTTCCAGAAGCAGTCGAGCCCGCTTCGCTCAACTTCCTTGATCCAGTTGAGCAGTTGCGCTTGAGCCGCTTCTTTCGGTTGTCGAGTATCGAAGATGCCAGTCAGTTTTTCGCGCAAGGCGTAGGCTCGGCGCAATGACGGCGAGCATTCAAAGAGCAGATCGAGTACTTGTTGCTCTTCCGTGGTGAGGTCTTCGCTCTTTCGGCGCAAAGCCCACAACACGCCTTTCAGCCCGCTCAACTCTTCTTTGGAGAGCACTTTGCGTAGTTCTTTCATTTCGCTTTTGCGCAAGTCGTCGAGCGCTGCGCGATAGAGCTTGGCAATGTGGAAACGGTCACCGACCACGCGAGCTTGCGGTAATACTTCTTGTGCAGCGTTGATGAATCCGTCGTAAAGGTCGCTGCAAACTTCCTCGATGGTCGCGCGCAGTGTTTGAGGAATTGATTCGAGGAAAGTCACGACGGTCTCTTTCTTGCGCCCGTCGAGCACTGCCAGAATCGCTGCTTCACCTTGTTCGTTGCGAGTGCTGACGATGGTCACAAAATCCTTGTGGCCTTTGAGCAGCGAGATTTCATCCAGGCCAATTTGCCGCAGATGGCTGAATTCTCGCCAGTCCACTTCGCCGCTCACCTGACGAGTGAGCAAGCCGCGCACGCATCCATAAGTCACTTGATGTTTGTCGGCCACATCCTGAAGCGTGCTGTTGACCAGTTGGCGCAGCAGAAAATCGGCGAAGGCTTTGGTGCAATTGGCCTGAGCATCGTACCAGTCGCCACGCTCGGTCGTTGTTGGCCGGTCTTCGCAATTCAGACAGCGATACCGCCTGGTGTGCAAGTAGAGCATCACTTTCCGCTCGCAGATCGGAAGATGCCGCAACATCAAGGTTTCGCCATGTTCAAAGAACTTCGTGGCTTTTCGGCCACAGCGATAACAAATCGCGTAACCGAGAGTGGATTCGAGATCACATCTGATCTCGCGTTCGCTGATTTCGACCTTCAAGACGCGAATGTTTGGAAGATTCAACAACTGCTCAATTGGAATGGTCATGTGTTGCCTGCCTGATGTGTGGAGTCGTAACCACACTATCTTGCGGTGCATCACGGCCATTCACAAAGAGCCGATAAACTTTAACTCTCAGTAACCAATGCAAATCCAGAAAAAGAAAATTTACGACGTATGCGTCATTGGTTCAGGTGCGGCGGGCGGATTTATGGTCAAGGAATTGACTGCCGCCGGAGCCGACACCGTCTTGCTCGAAGCCGGAGCGCGTGGGCGACTGGAAGACCTGCACATTCACGATTTGTCGTATGAATTGCCAAAGCGCGGATTTGGTTTTTTCAAACAGGCTTCGCTGTATCCCGATGACATTCGCTCGGCGATTGAAATTCGCGGCGCGAATGTTGGCGTAGACCGCATTCGCACTTTGGGCGGGCGGACGTTTCACTGGAACGCCGTCACGCTGCGATTTGCAGAAGACGATTTCCGCGAACGTTCGCTGCACGGCATCGAAGACGATTGGCCGATCACCTACAAAGAAATTGCGCCGTTTTACAGTTACGCCGAACGCGAGATGCACGTCTTCGGTACGCGCGAAAATCTGCCGCAATTGCCCGACGGAGACTTCGTTGCCGAATCTCCACGGCTTCGCTGTTCGGAGTATCTGGCGCAAAAGAAAATCGCGCCGCTCGGCATCAAGATGATTCCGGTTCGCAAAGCCGTCTTGCTGAAAAGCCGAAAC
>JAHEXJ010000031.1 GCA_023252155.1 Actinomycetes bacterium
GTGTCCTGTTCCACGACATAGGTTACGGATGTGTCGAGAGATAGGTGACACCTTTGGTTTAAATAAGGGATGTCTCCTGCCCCTCGTTCAAATAGTCAGTCCCAGGTCATTGTTTTAAGCCTTCTCCATGATGGCCTCACCCCAACGCAAGCCGCTGCCCGTTTCTCGGTGAGCCGGAAGTGGATCTACCAACTCCTTGCCCGCTACAAAGAAGGCGGCCTGGAGGCACTTGCGCCGCGATCTCGCAGGCCAAAGAGCAACCCTCGGGCTCTATCCCAAGAAGTGCGCAGTGAAATCATCACCCTGCGCACGGGCTTGCTTTCTCAGGGCCTTGATGCAGGAGCTGCCTCCATCGCCTGGCATCTAAAAGAGAAACATGGGCATTCACCCGCGTTCTCCACCATCTGGCGCATCCTGCGGGCAGAAGGACTTGTCACACCCGAGCCGAAGAAGCGACCCAAGTCCTACATCACCCGCTTCGAGGCAGTGCAACCGAATGAGACATGGCAGAGTGATTTCACGCATTGGCGCCTTGCAGATGGGAGCGATGTGGAGATCATCAACTGGCTCGATGACCATTCACGCCTTCTTTTGAGTTGCACTGTCTTTAGCGCGATCACCGGTGCGATCGTGATCGATTCATTCAATACCTGTCGAAATGAGTACGGCACGCCCTTTTCCACCCTGACCGATAACGGCAACGTCTATACCGCACGCTTTGTTGGCGGCAAGAACGCCTTTGAATATCTACTCTCGGAGTTGGAGATCGTGCAGAAGAATGGATCCCCTGCCCACCCGCAGACTCAGGGAAAGATAGAGCGGTTCCACCAGACTTTGAAGAAGTGGCTCTCACAACAAAGGCCTGCACACAATCTTAAAGAACTCCAACAACAGCTCAATGAATTCAAAAGCGTCTACAACACGCAAAGGCCCCATCGAGCCTTAGAGATGAAGACGCCACAGCGCGCTTATGAGGCAACTATCAAAGCAACACCGAAGGTCGCAAAGGAGAAGGAGCACTATCGGATCCGCCACGACATCGTGGATAAGTTCGGCAAACTCTCACTTCGAAGAGCCGGGATCATGCATCACCTCGGAGTTGGAATTCAACAGCGTCACAAGAAAGTCTTCATCATCGTCGATCACTTCAAGGTTTCCGTCGTTGAGAAAAAGACCGGAGAGCTTCTCTCCCGACATGAGATCCAACCTGGACGAAGTTTCTGGACCAACACCTTGATCGATGAAGAAACGAAAAAATCAAGAAAAGCAAAATAAAAGTGTTACCTATGACTGGCCACATCTGTCACCTATGACTCGACACATCACATCGTGGAGCTGAGGGGAATCGAACCCCTGACCTTCTCATTGCGAACGAGACGCGCTACCAACTGCGCTACAGCCCCTAGTTTTCCTGCGAGTACTGGCCTCCTCACCAGTACAGGGCAGGTTAGCACCCGAAACTAAAACTTGGTATTACTCGTTTGCCGCTCGGTTTTGACGGAGGCGTTCGACTGCTTCTTCGGCAAGTTGCTGATCGAAGACTTGGTCGCGGGTAGGTGCAACGGCCGAAAGTGCCTCATTTGCAAGGCGTTCCTGCTCTTCGCTCCAAGCCCCAGGAATAGTGAGGTCGATAACACGTTTAGGAACAATGGCTTTTGGGGCATTTACGTATGTTGGAACCGGGACGGTATTTGGCTGCCATGAATTGCGAAGTTCTGCTGTTCCTTTTGGAACAATAACTACGCCAGTTAATTCACGATCTGCAAGTGGCACCCAATGTTCGCGGGATTCTTTCGGCGTGAATACGGGTGAAAGATTGGTTGTCGACACTCCAGCAGTTGTTCTATGCAACTGAGAAACGCGACGACGCTGCAACCTATCGGCGACACTCTGTCGACGTACGTGAGCGACATAAGCAACTAGTGCGACAACAGGAACTGCCAAATACACAAATGAAATCGCCTTGAGTGCAATTTCAAGAGTCGTTGCGAGAAAACCCAGAATGATGATCGCAAAAACTATTCGGCGTCTCATCAACACTTGAGCGATTTTCGACTCGCTGTCGAGATCTGTGTGCATTGGTCCTGAACTCATGGAATCCTCACCCGTCGTACTAGTAACAATTCTCATCGCGCTCTTGTAGCGCTCCACCGATTTTCCGGATAACTCATCATGGCTATGAACCCAACGAGGCACAAAATAGGCAACCCACATCCCGACGATGGAGAGATAGATAATTCCTGAGGCCATGATGCTTAAAGATAGAGGCAGGACTATCCTCTTTCGGGTATTTAGATGGGCAATTTGCCCCATTTTTCTTCGAGGGTCTGACTAAATAATTTTTGGATTTTCCCTGACGAAACTCAGATGATCGCGCCATTGCCCATCAATATGGAGAAATCTGGGTCGCTCCCCTTCAAAGTGATAGCCAGCTTTCTCGGCGACTCGACGAGATGCCGCATTTTCTGGCCGAAGATTTATTTCAATCCGATGAAGTCCCAATTCCTCAAATCCATATTCGGTCAGCATTTGGACTGCTTGAGTAGTAATGCCCCTATTCGCATGTCTCTTATCAACCCAATATCCGATGTGAGCACCGCGAAGCGCCCCCATCACAATCCCCCCCATTGTTATCTGGCCGACCAAAGAATTTTCAAACCAGATCGACAGACTCAGAGATCTCTTGGCACGTCCTTCGCGATTATGTGAGGCAACCATCTGAAAGTAGGACGGAAGTTCTCTATCTGAGTCGTCGCCCGGAACGATCGGTCGCGTTGCCTCCCACGGCGCCAACCAATCGCGATTTGCGGCTCGAACTTCATCCCATTTTGCACGATCACGAAGTCGAAGCGGCCTCAATGTCACGCCTTTTGATTTAAGAACTAGTGGCCATCTAGCGTTATTCATTGACCTACCTAAAAATATCGGCGCCGAAGTACGACAACCGTAACCGCTGCACCCGCTTCCAAGCCAACTTCCGATTCAGGAACTGCGATGAGCGCATTTGCATCCGACAAGGTCACCAAATCTTCCTGATCCGGAAGGGCGCGAACCGATTGGCCGTCCTCGGACAGGAAAGCTCGTAGATACGTTCGGGCCCCGTGGGCAGAGCCGATTGGCCTTTCGAGGCGTGCTTTTACCGATGGGCGGTGAATATTTGAAGAACCGAGCATGGTTCGGATCATCGGTCTCACGAAAAGTTCGAGGGAAATGTAGGCAGCAATGGGATCTCCGGGGAGAGTCACCACGGGAATTCGATCGGGCCCGATGAGGCCATAGTTATGGCGTCCGCTGGATTCGATTGCTAGATCGACGGTGGTTATCTCGCCCAAGGAACTGAGTGCCCGAGTGATGAGGTCGAAAGATTCATCCCTTCGCTCACCGCTAACAACAACGAGGTCTGCCCGGACCAACTGATCCTCAACGAGGGCTTTGAGCCGTGCCTCATCATCTGGAATTGAGAAGACGCGATATCCGACGGCTCCTGCTTCGCGAACCGATGTCGTGAGCAACCACGAATTAGTTTCGTACTCCTCGCCGGGAGAAAGATGCTCGCCGGGTTCAACCAGGTCCGGCCCAGCAGAGATGACAACGACTCGAGGGTGAGGTCTGGTCGGAAGTGCCTTGAGGCCGATGGATGCAGCTAATCCAATCTGAGTGGATCGAATCCTCGATCCCGACTTCATGACCAACCGCTCTCCGACATAAACATCCTCTGCCAAAGTTGCACCATGCGCGTCGAGCAGTGGCATAGCGAAGGGTTCGAGGGGTTTGGATATGGATAAAAGGGCGGTCAGAAACTCATCTACTCGAACTTGCTCTGACATACTCCCACCATACTTGCATATCGTTAATTTCAAGGGGATTTAAGTGAACACAGCAGACCAAAAGAGGGCCTTACGAGACCGATATCGACGCGAACGCCGCGACAGGTATAGCCCAGCGACATTCGTGTATCTGCTTAGCGCTCCGGAATTAAAGGGGGCTAAATGTGTGACAAGTTACCTATCTATTGATGATGAACCCAGCACGCTCGAACTAAATCGCGAGCTGTTGGCTCAGGGGGTCACACTGCTTCTTCCTCGCGTAGCAGGAAAAACTCTTCAATGGGTTGAGTGGGATGGCAACATGGCAAATCTCAAAGAGACTCGCAAATTGCTCGAACCCGTTGGCAAGGAACGAACGGATGTCTCCGACGTCGACGTAATGATCGTTCCTGCACTGCACATTGATCAAGATGGATACCGGATCGGGCAAGGCGGCGGATATTACGACCGGATGCTTCCGACGATGCCCGGATGGAAAGTTGGAATTGTGTATCCAGGAGAAATCACGGGCGACCTTCTACCTCGAGAAGATCATGACGTGCGACTTGCCGCCGCAGCGACTCCCGATCTCATCGTCAGGTTTGCAAAGTAACTAGCGCTTCAAGTTCCTTGCCATGACGATGCGTTGAATCTGATTGGTCCCCTCATAGATCTGGGTCAGTTTGGAATCGCGCATCATTCGTTCGACTGGATAATCAGAGACATATCCGTAGCCGCCCATGATTTGGACGGCATCCGTCGTTACTTTCATCGCAGTATCACTGGCAAAGGTCTTACACGCCGCAGCAAAGAATTTGAGATCCGAATCGCCTCGTTCACTTTTTGCTGCTGCCGCGTAGGTCAATTGGCGCGCAGCTTCGATATTCATGGCCATATCTGCCAACATGAATTGGATTGCTTGAAAATCAAATATCGGCTTACCGAACTGGTGGCGCTCATGGGCGTACTTGCTTGCGACATCTAATGCGCCCTGTGCAAGACCTAGAGCCTGAGCCGCAATCGTTATGCGGGTGTGATCGAGGGTCTCCATCGCTACGCCAAATCCCTCATTTACCGGCCCAATTCGACGATCATCGGGTATCTCTACATTGTCGAAATAGACCTCACGAGTTGGTGAACCCCGAAATCCCATCTTCTTTTCGTGCGCGCCGAAGGAAACACCTGGGTCACTTTTCTCGACGACAAATATGGAAATCCCGTTATCTCGTTTGGAAGAATCTGTTGCCGCCATAACGGTATAGAAATCAGAAAATCCTGCGTTTGAAATCCACTTCTTGCTACCGCTAAGAATCCAGTTGTCTCCTGACTTCACGGCCTTTGTGCGAAGTGCGGCTGCATCTGAACCCGCTCCAGATTCTGAAAGGCAGTAGGAAAATCCTTTACCGGCCGCAAGCGGACGAAGCCAGCGTTCCTTCTGTTCGTTCGTTCCCGCAAGAATCAAAGGAAGTGAGCCCAACTTATTGACGGCCGGAATCAAGGATGACGAGCCGCAAACTCGTGCGACTTCCTCGACAATCAAAATGACTGCAAGGGCGTCTGCACCTTCTCCGCCGAATTCAGTAGGCACGTGCGCCGCGGCAAGACCTGCACGTTGAAGCGCCTCGTAAGCTTCTTGCGGAAAGCGAGAGTTCTCGTCGACGTCATGCGCAAAGGGTGCGATCTCGTTCTGCGCAAGGGCGCGAACGCTTTCCCGGAGATCCTTGTGTTCGGAAGGTAAATCGAATATTGCTTCAGTTGTCACTTTCATCCCTCACTGCCAATTTGGCTAGATATGCGTTGTATTCGGCTAATTCATCAGGTGTTCCCATAGCAGCAGCACGTTCGGCTTTCTTATCTATTCTCTTGGCTTCCCTTGAATCATCGCGCATCCAGAGCAAAAATGTTGCGACAAGAGCCAACATGATGGGCACTTCGCCCATCGCCCAACCAAGAGAGCCGCCAAGATGTTGATCTGAAAGCAGATCCACCGACCAAGGTCGGTGCAACTGCGCGAAGTATCCGTGATCCAGAAGCGTTGTGGAAGAAATCAACGCGACAGAGAAGAAGGCATGAATCGCCATCGCTGCAAATAGCAGAACGATCCTTGCGAGATAAGGAATCCGCTTAGGATTGGGGTCAACCCCGATGATGACGTGAAAGAAGAGCAAACCCGCAAGCAGGAAATGCAGATCCATCACGAAATGTCCCGTATGACTAAGCATCATTCCGCCAAATAGCGGAGTCAGATAAAGTACGAACAGGGATCCATCGAAGAGGGCAAGGGCCACGATGGGATTTACCCAAATGCTGACCAGTCGCGAATGCAGGGCTGCAATAAGCGTGCCACGAACGCCGCGTTCGTCAGGAGTACGACCTTGAGGCAGGGTGCGCAGTGCAAGGGTGATAGGTGCGCTCATCACAATAAAGATTGGCGCAATCATCCCCAGAACCATGTGAGCCACCATGTGGTACGAAAAGGCAAAATAAGCGTAGACGCCGAGTCCGCCACTCGTTGCAAACACGATCACAAGACAGCCTAGGGCGAAGAAAATGGAACGACTGGCGGGCCACTGGTCCCCCTGTCGCTTTAGCATCTGAACTCCGCGGAAATAAAGTGCAAGTCCAAGTGCAACAATCCCAAGAAAGAGTGCGTCGGGATTGAAGGCGAAAAGTACCCGCGTGATGTTCGGCGCGCCAGGCATCGGCAGTCCAGCTATTGTCGTTGCAGCATCAAATCTCGTTCCGGCAGCCGGGACAGGAGGCTGACTCGTGGAGAGCCACGATCCCAATGCCAATGCGATGATCATGATCGAAAGTTCGACAGTGATGAGTTGCGCGAACTTTGACCAATTAACCTTGTCTATTTTCGACGCCGCCAAATTCTTACGGTGCTGGTACCCGATGAGGATCAGTGCCGCAGTTAATACGACCTTGGCTATAACAACAAATGCATAACTGCTGTGCCACGCAGCGCTGAAATTCAGCCTTGTCCACGCATTGGCAACACCACTTATGACCACAGCGATCACCGACCACAGTGCGAGTTGGCTAAATCTTGGTACAGCAACTGCCCGAGATTCTGGTTCGAGGATTGCCATCCCAAATACGCCACCCACCCAGAGTGCAAGAGCAACAACGTGAATTATCAAGGACCCAATGGCAAGTGAATGTGAACCGTTGGCTGGGGAGTGGCTCTGGAAAATTGGTGCGACGATGCCGATAAAGGTCAGTATGAGGAGCAAAATCGCAGAGCCAATTCGTCGCACCCTTTGAACAAGTCCTGCTACAACAATTGCAACAAGTAGCTGGAAGAACATGTACTGCCCCAAAGTAATTTGGGTGACGAATGATCTGATCATTGTTGCGTCAAAGGCATCGCTCAAAGAGACACCTAGGATATTTGCAAGTGTGAAGAGGATGTTTGCCGCGCCAAAAACAACCCACAACATCGCAGACCAAAATGCGACGGTCCGTAGTTTCAGAGACTGCGCCGACAATTTCCCATGTTGGTCTTCCATAAGAAAACTCGCTGCTAGAAGAACACCGACGACCGCGATACTTGCGGTGATAGATACAAATTTACTGATAGTGGTTAACGCGTTCACAAACGGTCCCGAAGCAGGTAGCGAAAGGGCAAGCAGAGTCATTTCTTCTTAATGAGCTTCCATGCGTAGTAGACGAGGAACAGGAATACAGCCACTACCGCGACGATGAGCCCCACGATAAGAACTGGAACGCCAATACCTGTGCTCGCGGGTGCCTCTGTCGCACTCGGCGAAGGGGTCGCAATTGTGGGAGAAGAAATAACACTCGGCGCGTTAAAGGTGAATGTATAAGTTCCCTGTAACGGAACGTCGTTGTTGGTTAACAAAGAATAAGAGACGGTGTAAACCCCGCTGACAGTCATCAACTTAAGCCCTGCGACGATGGTCGTGGCGTTGACCGTCAAAGTCCCGTCATCAACGCGCGCACCTTGCGGGTCCGTCACTGTCACGGTGTTGCCGGCATCCATCACGACATCTTGAGTGTTCAGAGTTATTGCACTAGGTGCGGCCGTGACTGTAGAACCAGCGACTGGCGAGGTGCTAACCAACGAGTTGGCGCTTGCCTGTCCGGCAAAACCGGCGCCCAGTACAACGGTGGTGAAGGCCAACATCGAGAAAACCAGCGCCCTTTTCAACTTCATGATCCCCCCAGCATCGGCAATTCGCCTCTATCGTCTCACTTCTTTACACTTCGTACTACTGCCCCGCGCAGACCGCGTGGCTTAAATGCCAAATTAGGTGAGAACGGAAGGATGCTAAGTGCCCACATATCAATACGCATGCAGTGCCTGTCACCACGAATTTGAAGTCTTTCAAGCCTTTAGCGAGTCTTCACTAACTCACTGCCCAGAATGTAATGGGAAATTGAGAAAAGTCTATTCGGCCGTCGGTGTCGTATTTAAAGGGTCAGGCTTTTACAAGACAGACTCGAAAAGCGAATCAAAACCTGCTAGCCCGATTTCCAAGGACAACAAATCGACTATAGAGAGCACAAAAAAGCCAGCGACTACCGAAAGTGCTAAGCCACCAAAGGCCGTCGACTAGATCATTCGTCGTGGTGCGGGGGTTTATCCGATTGAATTTCTTCCTGACGTTTGGCTTCCTCTTCTTGTTCATCCCGTGGATCGCGTTCGTCTGACGTGGTCTTAGGCCAAATTTCACTCATCATTGTCTAATCCCCATCGTTAATTCGAGCCCATCCAGAACTGCATTAAATGAATCCTTGGGGAGATGGCCCTCAATTATCAATGCCGATGCTCCATGGACAGTGGACCACGCTAGTAATTCACCATAAGGGCGAATCCTTGGGTCGATTGCGCCGTACTTCTCAAGATCATCTAGGCACGAACAGAGAAGATTCCATGCCCTAGTTTCTTGTCTTTTCATCTGCGCATCAGCAAAATCGATTGAACAATATCCGCCAAACATCAAGCGAAATAGATTCGGTTCGCTCACTGCCCATTCAAAATAGCCCATGCCAAGTGCTCGAAAACGGGCGCGTGCGCCCTTAACGTTCTTACCAGGAAATTTCGAAGAGGCTGCCTCCTGCATATCTGCCAAGTGCTCGAAAAGTTCTTTTCCTACGCCAGCGATCAAAGAATCCTTATCTGGGTAATAGTGATAGGCGGCGCTAGGGCTAACACCCACCTCGGCGGCAACCGCGCGTAGCGACAGGTGCTCAGCACCATTGGCGCGAACCATTTGCGTGGCAGCACCAATCAAGGCCTCCTCGAGGTTGCCGTGGTGATAGGTCCCACGGGGCTTGAGCAGTGACATAAGGAAATCATCTCGCTAATCTTGACAATGTTCAATTCCTCCGACAATAATCTGCACATCGTTCAGATATGGAGATATTCGTGTTTAACGCCCTTGCCCGCACAGTGATCAATCGTCGCAAATCCACGCTCATAATCTTCCTTCTCATTGTCTTCGCGGCAGGGGGAATCGGCTCATTAGCCTTTAGCAAGCTAGATAGCGGCGGGTATTCCGACCCCAAGAGCGAGTCCGCTAGGGCGGCCAACTTCTTAACGACCCATTTCCATGTGAAAGACCCAGGCATCGTCCTCATCGTTGACTCAGGAGCCAGCAAGGTCAGCGACCCTGTCATCGCCGCATCGGCTGCTCGACTCGAGACTCAAATCAGATCTGTACCTGGCGTAGCGCAGACGCTGTCGTACTGGTCAGCCGGTGGCGCCCCCACTCTCAAGTCCCGTGATAACAAAGCAGCCTTCATATTCGTCTATACGACCAATACCAACTTCGGATCTGTTAGCGATATTGGAAAAGTAATCCAGAAAAGTTTCGATGGAAAATTCGAATCTCTCCACGTGTATGCCAGCGGCGCTGGAGTCATAGCCCATGCCATCAACTCCAAAATATCGAGGGACCTTGCTTTAGCGGAAACGATTTCCATACCTTTGACATTCATCTTGTTGGCTTTCGTATTCGGTGCATTGGTCGCCTCAGCGATGCCATTAGTCGTTGGCGTCAGCGCCATCCTTGGTTCATTCTTCCTAATCTATTTATTTACACTCTTCACGAATGTGAGCATTTTTGCTTTGAACTTGATCACAGGCTTAGGGCTTGGACTCGGCATCGATTACGCACTTCTCATTGTCAATCGCTTCCGTGAAGAGCTTCATGCCGGCAAAAGCGTCGAGGACGCAGTTTTCACCACAGTGACCACCGCAGGTAAAACTGTCTTCTACTCCGGACTTTCGGTTTTCGTAACCATCAGTTCGATGATGATGTTCCCCTTGAGCTTTCTCAAATCATTTGGCTACGCCGGAGTATCCGTCGTTGCCCTAGCAGTGGCTGGTGCACTAATTCCACTGCCGGCAATCTTGGCAATACTCGGACATAGAGTCGACAAAGGCGTCGTACGTAAAAGCGCGATAGTGCCCAAAAGTGACGGTCGATGGGCTGCGACTGCCCGGTTCGTCATGAGACGACCTGTGCCAGTTGTGCTGGTTTCATTGATTATTTTGGGGATTTTCGCCGCGCCGATTGCAAATGTTGCCTTCGGCCAAGTCGATGCACGCGCTCTGCCTAAATCCGATCGCGCCGCAATTGCATCACAAGTGATTGCTGATCGATTCCCTGGTCAAGAAGGAAGTCCGATTGAGATCCTCATCCCGGGTGGCGTAAACAAAGCAGCAGAAGTCGTTAAGTATTCGGCGGAAATATCGACCACTCCAGGAATCGTCCATATGAACCCGCCGCAGACCCAGGGAAGTGATTTACGTTTATCGGCCGTGCAGTCCATGCCATCGCGATCCAGTCAGGCGCAGGCGCTCATCCATACACTCCGAGGGATCCCTTCACCAACGGGAACATTAATAGGTGGAGCGGCAGCCGACTACACGGACACCCAAGACGGAATCTCGCACACATTACCGTGGGCACTTGGTTGGATCGGAATCAGCGTTCTCATCTTGATCTTCGTTTTCACCGGATCAATCATTCTGCCAATTAAAGCGGTGGTGCTTAATGTGCTCTCCCTAGTCGCCACCATTGGAGTACTTACTTGGATCTTTATCGACGGTCATATGAAATGGCTGGTCGGTGATTTCACCACGACCGGGACCATCGATACCGGAATCACGATCCTCGTAGCCGTTGTTGTCTTTGGACTATCAATGGACTACGAAATCTTCTTGCTTTCACGAATTCGTGAAGAGCATTACGCCGGTAAATCAAACGTCGACGCGGTGGCTATTGGCTTGCAAAGATCGGCACGCATTATCACAGCGGCTGCATTACTCCTTGCGGTCGTATTCGCAGCCTTTGTTACTAGCGGCATCACGACAATAAAAGCAATGGGCGTTGGTGTGGCATTCGCAGTTCTTGTAGACGCCACACTAATTCGCGCATTTCTAGTTCCTGCATTAATGCGCTTGTTTGGCGAGCGAAATTGGTGGGCACCTAAAGGGTTGAAACGCTTCACCCTCACCCATTAATAATCCAGTGTCCTCGGCCGGAGTCGGACCGGCGACCTACCGCTTAGGAGGCGGTTGCTCTATCCACTGAGCTACGAGGACTTTCATGCGCAATATTGGCAGATTAATGCCCTTTGGCTAGCATTGGTCTCCTAATAACCATTAATAGCTACACGAATGAAAGGCCGTTCAATGAAAGCGCTCGTTATAGGCGCAGGCGGCGTTGGCAGGGCAATTGCAAATATCGCCTCTCGTAGGCCATTTATCAGTTCTATGGTGATCGCGGATCGTACGTTGACGCGCGCCGAAGAGGCAGTTGCGAGGGTCAAAGACGCTCGCTTTTCTGCCGCCCAAGTAAACGCTGCTGAGCTCGAAGATATCCGCGAACTCATCCGGCGGGCGGACCCCGATGTTGTAATCAACGCCGTGGACCCTCGTTTCGTCATGCCGATCTTCTTGGCGTGCGAAATTGAAAACACCAACTACATCGATATGGCCATGTCGCTATCAAGGCCACACCCCCATTACCCAAACACCGAAACCGGCGTGAAACTCGGCGACGAGCAGTTTGCGCGAGACTGGAATTGGAGCGAGCGCGGTATCTACGCACTCGTTGGAATGGGAATCGAACCTGGTATGAGCGATGTGTTTGCGCGCTACGCATCCGATCATCTCTTTAGTCGCATCGACTCGATCACGGTTCTCGACGGATCAAACCTCACGGTTGAAGGACACGATTTCGCACCTTCATTCTCCATTTGGACGACAATTGAAGAATGTCTTAATCCACCACTTGTATGGGAAGACGGTCGTGGCTGGTTTACGACCGAGCCCTTTAGCGAGATCGAGACATTCGATTTCCCAGAAGGAATCGGACCAGTCGAGTGCGTTAACGTTGAGCACGAGGAAGTTGTCCTCATTCCTCAAAAGGTTGATGCTAAGAAGGTCAACTTCAAATACGGTCTTGGCGCGGAATTCATCACCACACTAAAAACGATTCATATGCTCGGCATGGACCGCAAGGAAAATGTTGAGGTCCAGGGTGTATCTGTATCTCCCCGAGATTTGCTTGCGGCATCACTTCCAGATCCGGCAACACTTGGCTCACGCATGAAAGGTAAAACTTGTGCGGGAGCACTCGTAAAGGGATTGGATAAGAAGGGTCAGCCGCACGCCTGCTACATCTACAACGTCGTTGATAACGAGTGGTCAATGAAAGAGTATGGCGATCAGGCCGTTGTCTGGCAGACCGCCGTAAACCCAGTAGTCGCAATGGAGCTGATCCATAAGGGAATTTGGGAGCCATCCGGAGTAAACGGTCCAGAATGGTTTGAGCCAAAGCCATTTCTTGATCTGCTTGAGACTTACGGAACTAGTTGGACAATCCGTGAAGAAGACACAAGCGGCATAGAGATCTAAGCCCAAATCATGAACAACGACTTTGATGTCGTAATCGTGGGTTCTGGTTTTGGTGGTTCTGTCGCCGCGCTCCGTCTGGTCGAAAAGGGATATCGCGTTGCCGTTTTAGAGGCCGGGCGGAGATTTTCCGACTCGGATTTTCCGAAAACTTCTTGGCGATTAAATAAGTTTCTCTTCATGCCTAAATTCGGTCTTTTTGGTTTGCAACGAATCCACTATCTACCAGACGCCATCGTCTTGGCCGGAGCAGGCGTTGGAGGTGGCTCGCTGATTTACGCGAACACCCTTTACCAGCCAGGAGAGAAGTACTTCCGCGACCCGCTCTGGTCGCACATCACTGACTGGAAGAGCGAGCTAACTCCCTTCTACGAGCTCGCCCGTCGAATGCTTGGAGTTTCCCAAAATCCTTACTTCTCCCCTAGTGATCAGGCGATGAAGGATGCCGCCATCGCCATGGGCGTTGGTGAAACTTTTCAGATGGCACCACTCGGAATCTATTTTGGAGATGGAACCGAGGCGAAAGTTAGTGATCCGTATTTTGGTGGAGTAGGGCCAGACCGAAACGGCTGCATCCAATGCGGCGCGTGCATGACTGGCTGCCGGAATAACGCAAAGAATACCTTGCCGAAAAATTACCTTGGACTTGCAGAAAAAGCGGGGGTAAAGATCTTCCCTTTGACGACTGTGACGAAAATGGAACAGGGCTCAAATGAGGATTGGATTATCCATACAACCAAGACCGGTCCACGTGCGGTATCGGGCGAGACCTTCACAGCTAAAGACGTCGTGATCGCTGCGGGCACTTACAACACTCAGAAACTCCTTCACCGAATGAAATACGACGAGACATTGCCAAAACTCTCAGATTCTTTGGGTGACTACTCGCGTACTAACAGCGAGTCGCTGGTGGGCGCGACGATGCCGAACACCGATATTGATTTCAGCAAGGGATCGGCCATTACCTCTTCATTCTTCCCGGATGACCACACTCACATCGAGCCCGTCCGGTACGGAAAAGGCAGTAATTTCATGGGGTTATTGCAGACAATCATGACGGATGGAACATCGTCAAAGGCCAGGCGCAAGCAATGGCTTCAGAAAGTGTCGAAGGATCCTTCTCTTCTTCCTAAAGTGCTCGATGTTCGCAAATGGAGCCAAAGAACCGTTATCGCACTTGTCATGCAAAGCGTGGATTCTTGGATTCGAGTGAGCCCCAGACGCGGAGTGATGGGGTGGCACCTGACATCGAAAAATAGTTCTGATCACCCAAATGCAACGTGGATTCCAGCTGCGAACCAAGCTGCACGACTTATTGCCGACAAATACAAAGGCATTGCTGGCGGGCATCTCGGGGATCTCATCAACGCCCCCTTCACCGCCCACTTTGTTGGCGGTGCGATCATCAGTGATTCAGCGGAGAAGGGCGTCATCGATCCTTATCATCGCGTTTGGAATTACTCGACACTGCATATCGTGGATGGTTCAACTCTGACGGCAAACTTAGGAGTAAACCCATCTCTCACCATTACTGCGCAAGCCGAGCGCGCACTGTCAATGTGGCCAAATAAAGGCGAGGAAGATTTACGACCCAAGCAAGGTGATACATACCGCCGAATTAAGCCCGTCGCTCCGAATAACCCAGTCGTGCCAAAGGGCGCCCCCGCGAATCCTTGACTGTCCGATCTGCGCGGCTAGCACCATAATTCATTCCATGAACAAAACCGCATTGATCACTGGAGCAAGCGCCGGGATGGGTGCGCGTTTTGCCCACCTTCTTGCCAAAGAAGGCTATGACTTGGTTCTGGTGGCGAGAAATGAAGTTCGCTTAACGATAACTGCGGCTGAATTAGAGAAGGTATTTGGAATCCATTGCGAAATCCTGAGCGCTGACCTCTCCACCGATGAAGGCTTGCTTGCGGTTTCGAATCGAGCGGGGAATCCAGACCGACCAATAGAAGTGCTCATCAATAATGCAGGCTTTGGAATCGGAGAAAGTTTTTTCAAGAGCCAGATACAAGTCGAACAACAATTGCTCGATGTTCTAGTCAAGGCACCCATGCACCTAATGCATTCGGTACTCCCCGGAATGAAGACACGAAACTCCGGAATCATCATCAACGTCTCATCTGTTGCTGGATGGATTACCGGTGGCAGTTACAGTGCTGCCAAGTCCTACCTCACTGTTCTGAGCGAGTCGATGCATACCGAACTTCGGGGGACCAATGTAAAAGTGCTTGCACTCTGCCCTGGATTTACGCATACAGAGTTCCACCAAAGGGGCAAGATGCGCATGGATAGCCTTCCAAATTTCATGTGGCTAGATGCTGACCACGTCGTCGCAAAAGGTTGGTCAGATGCTGTAGCAGGCAAAGCAATATCTGTTCCGGGTTGGCAGTACACGATCCTCACTTGGTTTGCGCGCCTCGCCCCAAGACCCCTAGTTCGCAAAATCGGTATGAATGTCCGAGTCAAACAACGACACAAATAGACCTATTTTTCTGTGCATTCTCAGTGAATTCATGCTTATTTCCCTTTCCAGGAGGTAGTTCTTCATGGGGGATGGTTAAGATGTAGCCATATCCCATGGAGGTTTATATGTTTCGCAAAGTTATGACCGCATCCGTTCTCGGCCTCGTTCTTGCTGGGGCATTAGTCTCTGTCAGCCCGGCCCAAGCCACGCTTAAAAAAGCCGTGAAGATCAGCAACGGCGTTTTGTGTAAGAAGGCTAACTCGACCACGAAGGTCAGTGGCACGGTCTACAAGTGCACAAAGAACCCAATCGTAAACAAGACGAAGTACACCTGGGTCTCAAGTGACTGCATTAACTCAAATACGACTTATACGAAGCTAAATGCTTCCTACGCAACGCTCGTAAAGGGATTGCCCGCAACATTGGCTGCCCTGGATTCACAAATAGCTGCGGCCCAACAGAAGGTCATTGACTCGGCTGCTCAGGCAGATGCGCTGGATGCCAAAATCGTGACGTGGCAGGGCAAGGTAACTGAATTCACCGCTGCCAAGGCCGCATTATTGGCAAAGACAAATTCGTCCGCGTACGCTACGGCGATTTCTACTTACACCACAGCAATCCGATCACTGAACTCCGCAATCGCATCCAATACGGCTGCAAGTGCAGCGCTTCGCAAGATGGGCAAGACAGTCACAACTATGCAGGCTCAACGAGCTGCAACCGTCTCATCTGTAACGCAAGCTAAAGCTGGAGTCGCACAAGCGGTTTCTCTTCGCAACTTGATCTGCCAAAAGGGACTATAAGAACCTTTAGTTCGTCGGGGCCAGAGCCGCAGGGACCTACACCGCAATGTAGTCACCAGTGTGCTCTGGCTTTCCCTATATCTCAAAGTATTGACCGTGCCATAACTTCTGAGCAGTGAAGCAAACTCGGTTAGTCGCGCCGAGCTTATTGCTGGTTCATATAATCGGGAGAGTCCTATTTCCTCAACCACAAATCTTTCTTGATTTAGTTCTCTACAACCTCGTCGCAATCACTATCGCAACCACAATCTACCTTGCTCCAAAGTTCAACGACTCATGGGCAAAACTTGCGATCTGTCTTTCCATCGTTTGCTGGGACATCGGGGCAATGCTCTCATCGTTCAATGAGTTCTATCCGACTCCCCATATCAATTCGTACCTGATTAACTCTTTTTACCTAATCTTCTATCCTTTCGCCTTTATCGGTCTCACACGATCCTTGCGCGCCAGATATCGATTGGGTTCAGTTGAAATCCTCGACGCTGCCATTCTAGGAATCGGTTTGGGAGCCTTAGGGACTGCTTTCTTTGTTTCACCCTTCCTTCCAAAGTTCGATGGGGATGCGCTACGAACCTTTTTCGCAATACTTTTCCCAGTCGCCGACCTCGTTCTTGTGGCTCTGGTAATTTCACTTGTAATCATCAATCCGATTACTTTTAGAAATCTATTGATTAGTCTTGGTGTCGCTGTATACGCAGCATCTGATTTCCTTTTTCTCTGGTTGACGGTTCATAGGCAATATTCCTTCGGCTCACTAAGCGATGATGCATGGTTGCTTGGACTCGTACTTATATCCGAAGGGGTATGGCACAGAGGCTCAGAAAAAGTGACGAGCGAATCGATTCACCCGATCTTCATCGCGCTCTCCGTTATGCTCAGTGCGACCTTACTTTCCATTACTTCCCTTCGCCCAGGCTACTTTCCAAATTTCATTCTCATCCCAACCATCGCAACACTTCTTCTTGCATTTGTGCGGATGACGATTGCGCTGAAGCAATCCCGTTCGATTGGAGATGAGAGAGTTCTCGCACGGACCGATGAACTCACCGGATTGCCAAACCGTAGGCGTTTCATCGCCGAACTCGATGAACTAGTGAAGATGCCAGATGGCGCACTTCTTCTCCTAGACCTTGATAACTTCAAACCCATAAACGACCAGTACGGCCACGAAGTCGGCGATCAACTCTTAAGACAGGTCTCGGTCCGTTTCATGCGCGCTCTCCCACAAGGGTCGTTGTTGGCCAGATTGGGTGGAGACGAATTTGGCGCCATAGTTCGGGGAGATCATGAATCCACCTTCGAGGTGGCACTCGCCTTGAGGGCAACGCTTAGCTATCCCTTCTCGATTAGCGAGCACCTAGTACGAGTTGGCGTGAGCGTGGGCCATGTCAGCAATGACGGAGCCACAAACCTGCTTCGACGCGCTGACGTGGCCATGTATCAGGCCAAGCGCGAGGGGGTTGGCGTCTGGTCTGAGCCCGCGAAGTCGGCATAAAAATTTTTAGCCTATGATTTGTGACGCGACGCGCCCAACTTATACGCTCGTAGAAGAGGTCTAATTGTCCGCAACCTTCCACAATCGAATTCTGGTTCTCGGCGCCGGCTCAGTTGCCCAATGCGCAATCCCACTACTTCTTGAACATCTAGTGGAAGCAAAACAGATGACGATCGTGGATAAACGCGACAATAGATCACGCGTTCAGGCTGCCATTGATAAAGGGGCCACATACGTTCAAGACGAATTAACACGTAGCAACCTCGATGAATTCCTCAGCAGGTTCCTTAAAGAAGGCGATTTTCTTCTGGACTTAGCCTGGAACATCGACGCGAATGAGATGATCGGGTGGGCTCACGATCACGGCGTCATTTATGTAAATACCTCACTTGAGGAATGGGAACCATACTCGGGTGGGCCAGAACGTAGCGTTCAATCCCGAACACTCTATGTCCGCCATATGCGCATAAGAGAAATGAAATCGCAATGGAAAGAGACAGGTCCGACGGCAATTGTTGAACATGGTGCAAACCCTGGTTTCGTCTCCCATCTTGTAAAACGTGGTCTAGTCGATATCGCAACCCGTGCATTAAAAGAAGGACTGGCCGCAGATGGAGTTGAGCAAGCGCTACGCGAAGAGAACTTCCCTGTCCTTGCACAGACTCTTGGCGTAAAGGTCATTCATATTGCCGAACGCGATACTCAAGTTGCAGATAAGCCAAAACTTGTCGGAGAGTTCGTTAACACGTGGAGTGTCGAAGGATTTTACGAGGAAGGAATTGCGCCAGCCGAATTGGGTTGGGGAACTCATGAGAAGACCCTTCCAAAAAACGCCTACATGCACGAGGGCGGGCCTCAGAATCAAATAGCCATTGCCCAACCAGGTGCCACAACATGGGTTCGTTCGTGGGTTCCAAACTCAGAGACAACGGGCTTGCTCGTGCGTCACGGCGAAGCATTCACAATCTCAGACCACCTCACCGTTTGGCATGGGGACAAGGCCGTTTACAGGCCAACGGTCCATTACGCCTACTGCCCGTCGGACGCGGCCATAGTCTCAATGCGCGAACTTGAAATGCGCCAATGGGATCTTCAAGAAAATCAACGGATCATGAATGACGAAATCATTGATGGCGAGGATCAATTAGGTGTCTTGCTTCTTGGTCATCCTTACAAGGCATGGTGGACCGGCTCACTCCTTTCGATTCATCAGGCGCGCGAGTTGATTCCACACCAGTCAGCAACAACGGTTCAGGTAGCTAGTGCTGTATACGCTGCAGTCGCGTGGGCTATGAAGAATCCAGACCGCGGGCTAATGGTCCCAGACGATCTTCCCTGGAAGGAAGTTCTCGACTTCGCCGATAAGTACTGGGGTGGAATTCATTCTGTATCCGCAGATTGGGATCCGTTGAAATACCGAAACGACTTGTACGGTCCGTGGAATGGTCGCGTTTACGACCATTCAGATCCGTGGCAATTCGGCAATTTCCTCGCCTAAATCTCGCGATCACCCCCAGAGTGAAGCACGTAAAGAGTTTTGATCTCCGCGGAGTTGCGGGCAAAGTCAGACGTGTCGAATTTGATGGACGTCTAGTCGATTATTGGAGCCCCGAAAGTCCATCGCAGCATCTCCTCATCGCTCACGATGGGCAGAATGTCTTTGATCACCATACATCGTCTAGGCGCCGAACTTGGCAAATGGCTCAATCTGCAATTCGAGTCAGCCAAGAATTGGGAATCACTCCGCCAACGATTATCGCGGTATTTCACAGTCGAAGTGCGACCAATCCATGGGGTCGCATCTTGGATCTCGCCCCACAAGATCCGTTCCAAAACGGAGTTGAGCCTGTTGAAAAGAACGAGGAGATTTCCCTAATTGACCTGCAAGGAAATCGTTACTTGGAGCAAATGACGCAAGTAATTGCGCCGACCATAGCCTCTGAACTCAATATGGATTTGGGCAAAGTTGAAAAGGCAGTTATTGGTTCGAGCATGGGTGGTCTTGCATCTCTCTATGCACTAGGCAAGCGACCTGATTTCTTCGACGCGTGCCTTTCACTCTCACCTCATTGGAGTGCAGGCAATACC
>JAHEXJ010000032.1 GCA_023252155.1 Actinomycetes bacterium
TAAAACGTCAAGGACACCAGTGCCTCAGCCTCTCGACTATTTGATTGGCGATGTTGCAAAGCGACACGGTCGGCTTCGCGTAGGAAACACAAGTTCTTATCTTCGATGTGAAGATCCAACTCTTCTAACTCAAATACTCAGCGACAAAAGATTGGAAGGTTATCCGCTCCGTCGTATCGCGCCTGAAGTGATCATCTGTGATGTTGATGCAAATGAATTGATGTCGGCTCTCCGAAGTTTCGGATATCTGCCAGCCGCCGAATCGAGTTCAGGAGTTCTAATAACTGGCCAACGAATCAATCGTGCGAAATCAAAACCCCGTCCGCCAAGAGTAATCGGTGAACTTGAATCGCCAACCGAAGAGACTTTGAACGCTGCGCTACGATCATTACGAGTCGGCGAACGCTCTGGTCACAAGCAAACTGCGTTAAGGGAGGTAGCGGCTAAAGCGCTGGGAAATCTTCCTCGCACTACGGCGAATGAAACCTTAGAGATGCTTCATAAGTTCATTGTTGAAGGCCATACTCTTTCTATTGGATACGCCGACAACAACGGCTCCGTCACGCATCGGATCATCGACCCTCTGAGCATCAGTGCAGGGTCCTTGATTGCACGTGATCATGGCACCGGAGAAGTGCAAACCTTCAGAATTCCAAGAATCACGGGGGTCGCTTCGCTTTAGGCGACGGGTGGCACATAAGCCGTGTTGCCGAGAGAGTTGGTGGCCAAGATAATGGAAAAACAATGCATTGTATTGTGTGGTGATTCAACCGTTGACTTCGGTCATCCATTGATGCTTTAGATTATCGCGCAGAAGTACGCCAATTTTCTCATTTATCTTCGTCACTCTTTCGAGCGACGCAAGGCTATCCTTTCTCAAACTTTCCGTTTCAGCCTTCGCATCAACAACTTTATTCCCGAGGTAAGCGATTGTCGTCCTCGTCAATAGCATGCTTACCTCTTGCAATTCTGCGCGCAGCTCATCATCAGTTACTCGCTCCATTAGAGGATTGAACTGGATGCGACTACTGACGACGCGCTTTTCCAACTCTTCGGGTGTATCCATATACTGCCCATGACTTAATAATGATTGTATTTGAAAAGTTGAAATAGCGACGGAACTGATAACTAGCTCAGTCCATGAGTCTTGCATCCTCTCCAATAGTTCACGCTGATACTCATATAAACGACGCTCCGAATCTTCATGCCTGCTTTCGCGACGAGTCACAGACTCATGATCGAAGGCACGCTGATCGCGCCTCGACTCGTTTTGACCTGCGATCCAGTAGCCAAGGAGTGGTCCGGAAAATATAAATAGATTAGCCAGTAAGGCGATTTCACTCGAAGTTATCATGTCAGCTTTCTCCTTGACGGTTCCCAAATATCCACCCACGACGAATTCCAGACTCTCAATTTAGACTCGACGGTTGATCTGTACCTCTAGGCACGCCCATGACGTTTTGATGAATAGACGAAGGTCTTGAAGGCACAAAAACTCAGTCAAAGGAGATATCGAAACACTATTTCTTAAGGGTTTGTCACGTTGCTCATGCGGTCGTATTAACGATTAATGGAGTCCTCCTGAAAGGGATGCACCGTTCTGGCATATCCCGACACCTCATTTGAGGTTGCATTAACGATTGGTGGGGTTGCCGATTTAGTTGCCAATACGAGGGAGCGCGAGCATGCACTCAGAAGGGACGGCTAAGCGGATCCACGATCGGTATCGTCCCCGTTAAAGTTTGTGGCCGAAGGTGCTGTCGACGTGTTCGGGGATAGGGCCCGTAGGGCGGTCACCGGTAGTTAAGGTGCCCGTTGGTTCGAACATGAGGATGTCGCCACCAAGTGAGGACGGCTTGTGTTCTACACCCTTGGGGACTACAAAGACGTCACCCTTGCCCAAGACGACGCTGGTTTCCAGGCCAGTCAAATCCCGCACAGACACTTCAAAGTGCCCGTCGAGGACCAAAAAGAATTCATCTGTGTACTCATATGCCACACGTGTTCTCCCAGGGCATGTGCGATGCGCAGGTCGTAGTCGTTTATGTGGGCCACAATCCGCGGACTATAGACCTCATCAAAGGAAGCAAGTGCAGTCACCAGATTCACTGGAGTAGAAGTCGTCATGTTCCCGATAGTACACACGCAGTTCAGGACTCCGTAAAGGATTTAAATACACCCTGGATTGGTGACCAATCTATACGGCGCGATGCAGTGACAGAAGTTGCCAATTAAATGTTCGTGACAAGTCATGCCAAATAATCTATGTTTGCGACCTGGCTAAAGGCGAGTGGCCGTCCCGGAAATATCTATAGATGACTCGCCGACGGTCACATTGATCACGCTTGGCTGGCCCATGTCTTCGCCTTGCCAAACCACAAACGTCTCACCCGGGCTCAGGAACCCTTCTTCCCGTAGATAACCGGCGAACGCGGCAGCTGCAGCGCCGGTCGCTGGGTCTTCGTAAACTCCACCGACAGGGAAAGGGTTACGCGAATGCCAAAGGTGATTGGCCGGATCGCCACCCTCAGGGTAGACGAGTTGTATGGTTCCCCAATCTTGTTCTTGCATTAGCTTCTTCAACTCATCAAATTGGTAATTCAAATTCGACAGGCGTTTTCGAGAGTTCGCTACAAGTATTGGGTGATTAACGCCGGCGAACCCGATGGCAGGTTTAAAGCGTTCATCTAATTCAGATCCAGACCAATCCAGCAAATCGAGCAGGTTTGCCAACGCCTCGCTATCGATATTCCTTCTGGTCGCGGGTGGACTCGTCAGCACTGCAATAAACTTACCGTCCGTTTCATCCACCCTGAGTGTTATCGATCCTGCTTGAGTATTAAGTTGATAATTTGATGGTCCATATTTGTGCCCCAAAGCAACACCGGTGGCGATGGTGGCGTGCCCACAAAAAGCAACTTCCACCTCAGGTGCAAAATAGCGGATGTCATACACCGCTTTGCCGAGATCCGTACGCGGAAAGAGGAAAGCGGTTTCGGAGTAACCAATTTCGCTAGCCAGTGAAAGCATTCGAGCGGCGTCCAGACCGCCAGCATCAAGCACCACCCCGGCTGGATTGCCCCCTTTTGGGCTACTGGAGAAAGCGGTGTAGCGGAGAACTTCTGACGAATTCATTGACATTTCCTTCCCTTATAAATGCGGCAACTGCAGTGTCTTAGCGAAACCGCGTTGTCGCTCCGAGTGTATTAGGTGCGGCTTCGAAGCCGTTTCCAGGCCAAAAGGGAGCGAAAGTCCTTCGGAAAACCATGTAGGCACAGAATCGGCCAACCTTCGAGAAGGCCAATCTGTTTGGTTGGCACCCTAGAGTTCGGGCGCAAGCGCATGCGCTATGGTGGTCCGAGATGTCTTATTTTGAATTGGCAACGCGCGATTAATGACTATTCGCTTCATAACGAGGGTTGACGTAAATCTCTGAACTCCGGGTAGCACCGTTAATCTTTCATCTTGGAGATTTTGAAAGGATTGGAGATCAGCGGTAGCAATTCGCAATAAGTAGTCGGGGTCCCCAAAAAGCCTCTCGGCCTGTAAGACATTGGGAATATCAACCAAACCAGCTTCAAAGCTCAGGAGAGTCTCTCGATCTTCTTGCTTCATGGTGACGAACACCAAGGCCTCGAAGCCGAACCCAACCTTTTCGGCATCGATCGTCGCTCGGTAATCTCGAATAACTCCGCCGCGCTCAAGTTCTGCCAATCGCCTGTGGCAGGGCGAAATACTCAAGCCGACAGCTTTTGCCAAATCTGTTATGGAAATTCGGCCATCTTTCTGAACAATCGCAAGAATCTTCTGATCAATCTTGTCCATGCATATAATCCTTCCACAAATTGCCATGATTGGAGAGAAAGTTAGAAACACTTTCCGCATTAACCATAATATTCTTCTAAATTCCTCGCTCCGAAGGGATGCTCATGCCACTTCACTCAGTCCTAGCCTTCTGGGTTGTGATTACCATCTTGATAAGCATTCCTGGCCCGGATTGGGCCTTTGTCCTTGGGGCGACTTTGAGGGGCGCCCCTGTCGTTTCCGCAGTTGCTGGTCTCGCTGTCGGATACTTAGGAATCACGATGGTAGTGGCCGGTGGGGTCGGAGCAATTGTCACCTCGGTACCGGCAGTACTAGGGATTTTGACCTTCATTGGTGGCGCGTATCTAATTTGGCTTGGCATCTCCAGTTGGATGAAAACTTCGACGATTCAATTCTCCAACGAGTTGTCTCTGAACGGCAAACGGCGGACTTTTCTCAAAGGCGTGGGAGTCAGTGGCCTTAACCCGAAAGGACTTTTGGTCTTTCTTGCTCTGTTGCCTCAGTTCACGAGCAAATCTAATGCCTGGCCGGTTGCGGGGCAGTTGATGTTCTTAGGCCTAGTTTTCACTGCAACATGTGTGGCGATTTACTCGTGCTTGGGTGTTTTCGCATCCAGGGTTCTCAGTGCCAAACCACGGGTTGCTTCTGTGGTGACAAGGTTTGCCGGTTTTGCCATGGTCACCATAGGAACCCTGCTGCTAGTTGAAAGGTTCATCAAATAATCCAATAGGACAAAGATCGCATTTTGAAAACAGACAAACTGTATTAGGTTCAGCAATCCGAGTATAGAAAAGCGGACCAGACCACTTCGACGAATAGGGGGTTTCATGATTGACAGAGCATTTGCCGATCATTTTGCCAAGGATTGGATAGATTCCTGGAACGAGCACGACCTTGAGCGAATTCTTTCTCACTACGCCGACGACTTTGAAATGTCATCACCGAGAATTATCATTGTGGCAGAGGAGCCTTCGGGGATACTCAATGGCAAGTCGGCAATTGGAGCCTATTGGACAAAAGCCCTTGAACTAGCTCCGAATCTGCATTTTGATCTCATTGCCACATTTCTAGGCATTAATAGCATAACTCTCTACTTCAACGGTGTCCGCGGTCCGTGTGCAGAAGTGTTTCATTTCAATCAAGATGGCAAAGTCGGAAGATCGTCTGCGCACTACATATGAATTATTGTTAGCGCAACTTCTGGATCATGAAGATTTCCAACCAATCACTAGTTTTCAAGGAATATGGACTCACCGCTGAGGGTGTATTAACGATTGGTGGGGTTGCCGAAGATGCTAATTCAAATAAGGGAATTGTTGAGTCGAGAGACACAAGCCCAATAATCCACCGCAATTCCCCTTCAATATTTTGTATAGACAACTGATGGTTTCTATGTGCTAGAGTATTGATACATAAGTATACTCGCAATAACCCACAGAATGTGAGGGAATTTGATGAAATTCTCCAACGTAACGCTGACGCCGCTGCTTTTATTTGCGGGCATGTTAGTGGTCGTTTTGGCGGTTGTGTTGGCGATCAAGATACGGCGCATCATGACTAGTAACGACCCCTTGGCGTTCGAACGACAAAGGCTCAGTCTCATTCCCGAGAATCGGGATTACATCCTCGGATATTTGAAAGTCGCCCGTCGTTTTCGGATATCGGGCACCCTCGTCGGCTTATTGATCGGAATCATTGCGTCTGAAGCGGGACCTAGCGGCGCGGTCCTTCTGAGTACTAATTGGTTCTTCACATCGATCGCCGGCTATTTCGTCGGCGCCCTTGTCGGCGCATGGAAATCAGGTATGAGTTCAACAGGAACAGAGCGCACAGCCTCACTGACGGTGCGCTCCCGAAATGATTTCGTCTCCGAATGGTTCATAAAGGCCACGTATATTGCTGCGGGTGGGTCAGTGGCTTTTTTCGCGGCAAGCTTGTTCGAGCGCTCTGGGACTGCAACCGAGGGGGTTGGAGTTCGATGGTTGGTGATGGCGAGCGCCCTCACGGTTGCGGCGGTGACAGATCTTGGCACTCGCCGACTCGTGCAAGCTTCTCGTCCCTCCGCCAATGAAGATGTGATGTCCGCATTCAACGCTATTACACGAGCATCATCATCCGCTGTCGCAACCGCAGGTTTGTCGTTGAGTTTGTGGCTGCTTTCCTGCTCCGCCCTCTCCGCTCGCCCAACTACCGGTCAATCATTTTTCTCGATCGTATGTATTTTGGTGGGTATCGCAATGTTGTTTGCTTCAGGGACTGTCTGGTTTGCAGCACGGCGCGGCGAATGGCGTCAGGAACTGGCTTTACGCGCATGATTGTTGTTCTGGATGCTGAATCACTGATCCCACCGTATGAACAACTACGTTCGCAGGTCGCAACCCTCATCGCCTCAGGCACATTGAAAGTTGCCGACCGACTGCCAGCAATCCGTCAACTTGCCGGTGATCTTGGGATAGCCTCCGGCACGGTTGCCCGGGCCTATCGAGAGTTGGAAAACCTTGGCTTGGTACAGGCTAAGAAGCGAGGCACGTTCGTTACCGCCACTACTAAGCAAAGCACATCTAAATTAGTGCACGACAAACAGGGGCCATTTGTGAAGGCAGCGGAAGTATTCGCACTGGTGGCATGGCAGATTGGAGCATCACCCGAAGACGCATTGAAAATGGTGAGCAAGGCGCTGGCGAAATACCCAGTTCGAGACTGATCAATAAAGTTTCAAGTCTGTAGCAAGAGTCGCATGGGGGTGTATTAACGATTAGTGGGGTTTTCGGGGAATTCATACCCCGTGCCGACTTATCCCGACACCTCAAATGAAGTTGCATTAACGATTGGTGGGATTGGCGAATGAGTGGCCAAGTCACTTAGAAAGGATTGACCGGGCAACCTTCGTAGACAACACTTGAACTCTGCTCAAAACGCCCACAGGGAGATTAATGCGTACAGAAACCATCGCCGAACAGATTTTCTTTACCACTGCGTTCATTGTCGTATCCTCACCAACTGTTTCCATGAAGGGAACGGGTTTTGTTTATAGAGTGGATGTTGAAGGTGGATCGGCGTTATTCCTCGCGACGAATAGGCACCTTGTCAAGGATTTCACCAATATGACAATCAAGTTCGTAGCAGACGATGGGACATCGAACGCAAAACTTGGCGAGTATGTAGCCGTGGAGATAAATGATTTGCAAGCGAGTGGTTGGGTAGGACATCCCAATAACGACGTGGACGTGGCCATCGTGCCGATTGCCCATGCCATAGAAGCCTTGCAAAGAAATGGCAAACCTGCCTTTTTTAAGTCGCTCACCCCTGAAATCGTTTTCGAAATTGGGGTCACTCCCGATCTCAGCCCCCTCGAAGAGATAACGTTTGTTGGATATCCAGAAGGACTTTTTGACGAGACAAACCATTTGCCAATCGTTCGTAGGGGCATGACAGCAACACCAATTGAAGTTGATTTTAACGGACTTCCATCGTTCATCATTGATGCTGGCGTCTACCAAGGTTCAAGCGGAAGTCCCGTCTTCATATTGAATCAAGGATGGGTTATTGACCGCCTTGGAAATGCCACTCTCGGCAATCGAGCAATCCTTTTAGGAATTGTTGCTGCTAACTACCATAGATATTCAGAGGCACTAGTTCAGGAGCAAACAGGCAAATTTTCCGCGACATTTAGGGAGGCAATTGGACTGGGTGTCGTTTTTAAGGCGAAATGCGTTGATGAATGTGCGGATATCTATTTGGTGGGGAAGGGATACAAGCGCATTCCGACTGCTGTGCCACTTGTCGATTCAGGGAAGAGTGAATCCGCGGCTACTTGAACTCGCCTTGGAGGGCCGGCTTTGTTCTGTCATGGGAATCAATGTGAACAACTGGGAAGCCCCTAAAGACAAGACCGCTCTCCTTTGAGGTTGTATTAACGATTAGTCGGGTTTCTCGCAGTTATAACTGGTTACCGTTCCCGCTAGCGACCATTTCTTCTGGCCTAACAATGTCTATTATGCAACTCCCGGGAATCGATTTATTTTTCCAAAAGACATCACTCGCATCAGGTTCGTTCCTGAAAACCTTTATGAATGATGCGCTAAAGCCGGGGTGCGCATGCAGAATGGCTTGTCTTGTTAACGGAAGGACTGCCTTTATTACAGCAGGCTCACCAATCTTTCTTAGCAGTGACTTATATTTGCTACCTACTTTCGTAAAATTAATCGACTCCCCGCCCCAGATACTGAATAAGGGACACAAACCAGGATCTTCTCTTTCAAAAGGTGTTTTGCCTAGAACAAAACATATTTGATCAGCCCTGTGTGCACGTGGATCACTCCATAAAGTGGAATCCGCAAGAAGTTCACTGCCGATATTCTTCTCAAGGAATCCACCTGCTACTGCGCTTTGAATCTTCTTAGTGATGAGTTCTTTGGTAAGTATTTGAAGTCCGCTAGTCCTGATGTCGATTTCTTCATGAGGAAGCAATCTTGTGGCGTGATATACGAGAAGATGCATTGAATCCAAAAGGCTTAACAGAATTTCATCTTCAGCCGACATAAATGGATTTGATTCCAAGTCAGCAGTTTCGGATTGCTCTTCAATAAATCCAACGAGCTCAGCTGGCCATGACGTGGTGTCGTCTACATCTACTATCTTGATTGGCACAGGAAGCCTCGCATGAAGGAAAGTATGAGGGTTTCAATCCCCTTAATCCATGTTTCTCGCTCAACGGCGGTGCAGTATGACGCATGCTCAAAGCCTCAATCAAACTTTCCTTCGAACCAGACCCTTTGAAGGTCTGCCGTCGATCCAGGCAATTTGGGACATTTGGGGTGAATGGCGATGCATAGTAGGTAAGACCAATGTCCAATAGCCCTATCGATGGCCCTGAATTAACCAGTGGTGGGGTTCTCTGAAAGTAATACGCGGCTGGCTAGTACAGACACCTCGTTTGGGGTGACATTAACGATTAGTCGGGTTACCGAGGGTGCTTTGCTCACAAATTGAAAGGGCTTCGAGTTTCCTCGAAGCCCTTGCTCAACTTCCCTAACTTCTTGATCAATACCAATAGATCAGTCTTGGAAATTTGAGGCTGCGGAGTTGCCGACGGGAATCGAACCCGCACCGGCAACTTGGTGATAGTTGCAATGCGACCACTACACCACGGCAACACCGTGCGCTTAGAATGGAACAAATTGTCAGCGCGGCCGTTAAACATGACCACTCCTGTGGATGCATCGTTGTTGTGTAGAAAGACGAAAGACCTCGGGATTATCGAGGTCTTTCGTTTCGGCAACTCCAAGGCTGAAAGCGTTGTAAGTGGAGTAACCAACTCCGGCTCTCAACCATTTCCTCGACAAAGTCGAGGCGGAGCAACTATGGCAGAAATTCACGTAACTCAGAGTGACGAAAGTCTGAAAATTAAGGGGTTGTACTAACGATTAGTGGGGTTCGCGACCGAAGTGTGGCGCAGTGGTGGGGGTGTTGCCGACCTAAACTGCACCCGTGAACATTATGGTGTCTATGGAATTTGGTGGCAGAGTGGGTTAATTGTCGCGATCCGAAAAGGACGTGGCCCATACCTTGGCATGCTCGACCTTCCTGGTGGCTCGCCACAAACTGGTGAGACTGACATGGAAACGTTGGAAAGAGAGTTGCGAGAGGAATGCGGCCTGAGCAACGTTGCGGTCTCTTCATGGCATGCCTTCGATTTCCAAGTGGAAAAGTCCAGTTCGGGAGAGTCAATTGCCTTCCGTCATCGTGGCCTTATTGCCCTCGTGACAGTACAAGACGAAATTCGTTTCATCGCAGGTGTCGAAGACGTAGAAGGCGTCGAACTCATAGACCCCACGAAACACGCAGTTGAGGAATTCACTCCCGCGTTCGCGTATGCCCTTGCCCTTCTCGATTCTGGTGCTGACACGCGGGGATACTGAGGCAGGCGTTTATGGGGTGTATTGACGATTAGTCGGGTTGGCAGTGCCTGTAACTATTTCAAACTGGGTCTCCGGACGAGAATATCCTGAACTCTTCGCTGGGCTGTCGCCCACGAGCTTGTGTCAAGGCAAATCCAATCAAGTAAGGACGTCATCGAGGCAACGTCGTGTGCGATCTTCCGCGTATGAATCGGTTCGTGATGACCAATTCGATTACGAAGGAACCACAATCTTTCAATAGAGCACTCTACCGTCTCTCGACGCTCCCCTGGGTGACCTTCAAGTTGCAATATCAGCCCTCCCCTTCTCATCGAAAGGAACGATATCCATCCAATCCTCTCCGAGCGATTGCGCTCATGTTTGAAGATTGTTATCGATCTCGTTTCGTACGACCACCTCAACAACCGCGATCGCTTCAAATAGCGCACCCGATAAGGCAATATTCCACTTATACAAATCCAGTGCCTGTCGAAGATTTCCATCTGTCGCATCTAGATATGAACCGAGCCGGTCGGCGGATAATCGCTGGGCTATTTTCACAGGGTCATTTGACATCTCAGGCATGTTCCGTAATATAACTTCCGAAGACCCCGGTAAGCCTCTGCGAAAGCACGCTGCCGGGGTTACGTCTTTTTGTAGAAGCTCTGTGGACAAACTGCTCACATAAATTAAAAGAACCTCGGAGATACTCCGAGGTTCTTCCCGTCGCGACCCCAAGGCAAAGCGCTTGTTTGCAGAGTTACGCCTTTCTCCTCGCTTCACCATTTCCTTGCAAACAACAAGGCGACGAAATATTGTCACAATTTTCCGCTACTCGGAGTAACAATTTCAGAAAATTAGAAGGTGCATGTCAACGTTAAGTGAGGCTAGCAAGTAAGTCTCAATTCACGGAGACACTTCGTGCCGCGAACAAGAGATGAGTTCCGCCGTCTAATGCGCCGGGCTCGCCACAGAATTCGACTTCATGCTCAAGGAACCGTTTCCATCGTTCGGGATTGGTTTCCAATGATACGAGCGAGTCTTGTTTCTCCAATGAGGCCCAATTGCTCGCACTCATTGCCAAAACTTCGCCACCACAGCGATCGACTAAGCGAGTGACTTCGGTGGCTCGATACATCTGGCATATATGCGGTCCACCGATAAATCGAAGATCCCCCGTGCGCAAGATTGCATCGTTGGCTTCATCTCCAAAAATTTCCGGCATCATCAGAGCTTCTTCGCGAAGATGCCTCCATGTCCCAAGCAGCGACATAACCGATGCGACCACCACGCCTCCTGGTCGAACAATTCGAAACAAACCTTTTAACGCTTCGTCCACGTCTTCGAACACGTACGAAAGCGGACCGCCATACACAACGACCGCATCAAACTCCCCGTCGGAATATTTGGATGTATCGCAAACGTCGAGAATTTCCCACGATTCAACAGAAGGCGAGTCGGCATGGCGCTGTCGATTAAGTTCAAGTTGGATGGGAGAGAAATCTGTGACAGCGATGGTTGCACCTAGCTCAATCAACTCCTGAGTGAATCGTCCAGGTCCAGCGCCAATTTCCAAGACTCGATCGCCAGCCTGCACAAAGCGCCTTAGGAACTGACGATGAACTTCCAAGCTGACGCGGCCGCTGATATCTCGTTCGAGTCGATCCCATTCCGCGCTCGCATAATCATCGAAGTACGCACGCATCTGCTCACGGTCGGTTTGAGTCATAAAGCATTCTGGCAGTCCACTGATCTCTCATGGCGTGGCATTATTCGCGTTCGCCTGAGGCTGACTTCAATCCAAAAGGCCGATTGCTCCTAATCGGGTGAAGTACGGCAGAATAGAAGGTATGCCCACTCCCCTTGAAGCCATCGAGACCCTCGTCCGATGCGAATCACCCACCGAGGACCTGGCCGCATGCAATGAAGTAGTCGAACTTGCCGCTGTAATCGCACACAAGGTGCTCTGGGTCCCTGCACAAGTCCGTCAAGTAAACGGGCGACCGGTGTTCTGGTGGGGGGCCGAGAAGCCAGAGATCGTTTTGCTTGGGCATCTCGACACGGTCTGGCCAAAGGGTTCCTTTGCACCGCTGTGGGAAGTGAAGGGCGATGTCGCTCGAGGCCCAGGATCCTTCGATATGAAGGCTGGCTTCGTGCAAGCACTTTTCGCATTGAAAGGGATTACGGGTCCCGTAGCGCTTGTCGCAACTTCTGATGAAGAAACCGGCAGCGCGACATCCAAGGAATTGATCGAAGAATTATCCAAGAACGCAAAGGCTGTCCTTGTTCTTGAAGCCTCTCTCGATGGGAAAGTGAAGGTCGGGCGCAAAGGCACTGCCATGTACCAAGTGATCATTCACGGTCGGGCTTCTCATGCCGGATTGGAACCTGAAAAGGGAATCAATGCCACAACTGAAATTGCTCACGTCGTTCTTGAATTATCAAAGCTAGAAAATGCAGAGCACGGAACAACGGTGGTACCGACAATGTTGCGATCAGGAAACTCCACTAATACCGTGCCCGACCTTGCAGTTCTAGACATCGATATTCGCTCGTTCTCGCAAGCTGACTTAATCAGAGTTGACAAATTGATTCGCGCACTTAAGCCACAGAACAAAGAGGCACGAATTGAAATCACGGGTGGACTAAATCGCCCGCCTCTTGAAACGCACTCGACGCAATATCTTTACGAACGTGCCGCAAAGGTCGCTGCAGAATTGGGAATGCAACTAGGAAGTGCAAGTGTTGGGGGCGCAAGTGACGGCAACTTTGCCGCAGCGGCGGGGGCCAAAGTGCTCGATGGGCTTGGCGCCGTTGGCGCGGGCGCTCACGCTCTGAACGAATGGGTTAGCGTCGCAGCCGTCGATGAGCGGATCAAATTTCTACACCACTTCATTAAAGACCTACTAAATGACTGATGGACCGCTAATTGTCCAGAGTGATAAGACTCTGCTTCTCGATATCGACCACCCACTAAGTACCGAGTGCCGTCGAGCGATTGCTCCATTTGCCGAACTAGAGCGATCCCCTGAACACATTCACACGTACCGCCTTACCAACTTAGGACTCTGGAACGCTCGCGCCGCCGGACATGACGCAGAGCAGGTAATCGACACACTCCTCAAGTATTCACGTTACGCGGTTCCGCACTCGATTCTCGTCGACATCGCCGAAACGATGTCGCGCTACGGGCGGTTGCGCCTTGAGGCTGATCCAGTGCACGGCCTCATCCTCATAACCACGGACACGGCAGTTCTTGAAGAAGTTATCAGAGCCAAGAAGATCGCACCGCTGCTTGGTGCGCGAATAGATTTCCAGACGATTGCCGTTCATCCGAGCCAACGGGGCCATATAAAGCAGGCACTTCTGCGCCTGGGATGGCCAGCCGAGGATTTTGCAGGCTACGTTGACGGGCAACACCATGAGATCGATCTCGTTCAAAAGGGCTGGAAAATACGGCAGTACCAAGAACTCGCTGCCGAAGGATTTTGGCACGGCGGGTCGGGCGTAGTTGTGCTTCCTTGTGGAGCGGGCAAGACAATCGTCGGTGCGGCAGCCATGGCACACGCGAAAGCGACGACACTAATTTTGGTAACCAATACGATTGCGGCGCGGCAATGGCGAGAAGAACTCTTGCTCCGCACAACTTTGAACGAAGATGAGATCGGCGAATATTCCGGAACGAAGAAGGAAATCCGTCCAGTAACCATCGCGACCTATCAGGTTATGACTAAGAAAAAGAATGGCGTGTACTCCCACCTTGATCTCTTCGACACCCACGACTGGGGTCTGATTATTTACGACGAAGTGCATCTCCTCCCCGCTCCGATATTTCGCTTTACAGCAGACATCCAATCAAGACGCAGACTTGGATTAACGGCAACACTGGTGCGTGAAGATGGCCTCGAGGCGGAAGTCTTTTCGCTCATTGGTCCAAAGCGTTACGACGTTCCGTGGAAAGAAATTGAAGCGCAGGGATACATCGCACCTGCAGAATGCATCGAAGTTCGAGTCACCCTGACGGAGCAAGAGCGACTTGCATACGCGACAGCGGAACCCGAGAACAAGTACCGTCATTGTGCAACTACCGTGACGAAGCGAAAAGTAGTAGAGGAGATTGTTAAGCATCATGCAGACGACCAAGTGCTCGTAATTGGTCAATACATTGATCAACTCGATGAACTCCAAGCAGTGTTGAATGTGCCGATGATTAAGGGCGATACTCCGATACCCGAGCGCGAGCGCCTCTTCAAACTTTTTCGAACAGGGGAGATCAAATGCCTGGTGGTATCCAAGGTTGCCAACTTTTCAATCGACTTGCCTGAAGCCGCAGTCGCCATTCAAGTCTCAGGTGCATTCGGTTCAAGGCAAGAAGAGGCACAACGACTGGGCCGAATTCTGAGGCCAAAGGCTGATGGCCGAACTGCCCGTTTCTACTCCGTGGTATCCCGCGACACGATCGATCAGGATTTTGCTCAGAATCGCCAACGTTTCTTAGCCGAACAGGGCTATTCGTACAGAATTATTGATGCCGACGATGTCTATCAAGGGAAGATCTGAACCGATCAGGGTCGAGGCGCCAAAAATCATGATGTTGGCCGTCGATTTGAATAACCGGTATTCGTTCGCCGTATTTGGCTTCTAACTCAGGATCCCCATCTATAAAGCGTTTTTCGATATCAAAATGTAATTCTGGCTGCAGCGACTCCAAAGTCGCGATGGCCACCTCACAAAGATGGCACCCAGTGCGGGTATAAACCGTCACCACATTTGGCATGGTCATACTTCTATCCCCACTGGTCAGGCCTGCTTGAGAATCGTCTGTGGGACACCGACAAATCATCTCACCCTGATACGGTTTCCCAATATGCAAACCCGTCGAAGAAACCCCATTCGCGCGAGCATTGCTCTCGTTGCGGTTCTTGCTGGTCTCCTCGCGGTTCCGCAGGCCCATGCGCTGCCCATCGTTCACGAGCGCGCTTCTACGGTTTGGGGTCACACATATGCCGGACCCGCAACCACAAACGTTCAATCAACCAACAACAGTGGCGCGCATCTTCAGCAACAAAGCAACTTTGTCGTCACCTATAACAATTTTCCGACTTGGGCCAAAAACGACGTGCAGGCTGCAATTGACGTATGGTCCCAAAACTTTGCGTCGACCGTTCCAATCAATGTGGATGCAACGTGGGGACGCTCGTCGACTTCGGGAATTCTTGGAAGCGCGCGCCCCGGAAACTATTTTTCAGGTTTCAGCGGTGCACCGGATTCAACTCTTTGGTACCCGTCCGCTCTGGCAAACGCACTTGCGGGCACCGATCTCGACAAGAACAGCCCCGAGATAGTCATTCAAGCCAATTCCAATGCAAATTGGGATCAGCGCAACGATGGCAAACCCACAACATCTGAATACGACCTCGAGTCGGTCTTCATCCACGAGCTTGGCCACGGACTGGGTTTTCTCTCTACCGATGCCTACGACACGTATTTCAAATATGGAATCCTGGATCAACCAACACCATTTGATGCCTATGCCCAAACAAGTGATGGCCGTCGACTTTCAGATCTTGCCTCCCCCTCGGCAGAACTTGGAATTGCCCTAACCAGCCCACTCGTCTGGTCTGGGCCATTGGGTATTGCAGCCAATGCAGGCGTGAAGCCATTGCTTTACACGCCATCGCGTTATGAAATCGGTTCCTCCGTTAGCCATTTGGATGAAGCGACGTTTTCAGCCTCAGGCCAGAACTCGATCATGACGCCAAACATGGATGCCGGCGAGGTCTTCCACGAACCGGGCCCGTTGCTCTTGGCGATGCTCCAGGACATGAGGAATAAGCCACCAGCGGGTATCGCAAGCACGATGCCTTTGCCACCACGTAACGCCGCCGCCCTAGTTGGCGATCGTTCTGCGGTGATCACCTTCGATTTGCCTGCCAATAGTCGAACTGCGCAAATCAGTGACTACGACATTAAGAACAACCGGACTGGCAAGGAAATCTCCGTCACATCCAGTCCCGTTTTGATTTCAGGTCTTCAAAATGGACTTTCGTATAGTTTTTCCATCTTTTCTCGAAATCAGTTGGGACAATCAGAAGTCATTCAAACAAATTCGATGACGCCTCAGCCGGCCTGGAAATCTACGGTTCTTGATCCACTGGCCGACGGCGAACACATTGCCACGACCTTGTTCGACACAAAACCCGCGATCATCTACACAGATAGCAAACGAGGCTGGGTAAAACTCGCGATGTGGAACGGAAAGGGTTGGCGCAAACTCACTGTTGATGGACGTGGCGGAACTGCGGGGCGCACTTTCCACAATGTTGCCGGATCAATTTCAGTGTGTTCAAGTGGGTCAGGCACAAACCAGACTCTCCATATCTTCTATCCAGATCTCGTCGAAAAGAATCTTCACCACGCCACATTCGACGGCAACAAATTCAAATACGAAATTGTTGATGGAAATGGGCCAATCGTCCAGCCTTACCAACAAATCGCCCGCGTTCGAACAGCGAGTGATGTCAGCGTAAGCAACGCGTGCGCGAGCACGGCGGCGGGAATTCAAGTCTTCTATCGCGACGAAACTCAAGGCATTCTTCTGGGCGCAGTCAAAGGATCTTCTGGCAAATGGACTTATGAAATTGTTGATGGCGATAGCAAAGTCAACGGTCGCACAACCGGCGATGTAGGAACGCACCTTCGTGCAGTCGCGGTTGGTTCAAAAGTCACGCTCTTGTACGACTCAGTGCTCGTGGTAAATCAGCAAAGGCAGGCAACAGCTGGCGAAGTGCGAGTTGCAACCAGATTGGGAATCGCCCCGATATGGACTTACCAAACGCTCGACACTTCGGGCGGCGGAGTAGCTGTGGCAGGTTATGACCTGTCTTTAAACAAGACTTCCGACGGAATTATTGCGACGTGGCTGACGGCAAGTGGTGTATCGCTGCCGAAGCCGACTCAGATTCGATGGGCCAACCTAACGACTCGAACAATTCCCGTGACGATAACAAGCGATGGCTACGGGCTGCCAACTGCGCCACTAAGCATCGACAATCGCACAATTGCATTCGGTTGCCAGGAACGAATCTGCACGACAGATCTCAAATCAGTAGCCACCAAAGCGTCGATCGGCCTCGTTTCGAATTACCAAAGCCCGTCGGCAATAGACAGCGACTGGGTGATCGTCAACAAAGTGCGTTACGTAGTTGCATCCGTCGCCGGAAAACTCTCGCTCTTGAAGCCCTAAGGAATTAGTCGGCTGGTCTTACTTGGCGTTACGACGCTGAATGCGGGTCTTCTTCAGAAGTTTCTTATGCTTCTTCTTTGCCATTCGCTTGCGTCGCTTCTTGATTACTGAACCCATTCGCCACAATCTCCCTCTAGTTACTGCATTTGGTTTTTCTGACCTCTAGACCAACGAGGCCTAAGGAGGTTAGGTTACCTTGGAAGTACGTGAAAGATCGAAACGCCTGTTTGGCCCCGGCCCAGGACGACAATGCCAAGTTCTCGGCTGTATCCGATAGCCATAGGTACAGCGATCTGAGGGGCACCGTAAGCCCCGTTCAGGCCACCTTTAGCGTTCAAACTCACCAATAGCAGGGAAGCCTTACTCGGCTTCCAGCCTTTCAGCCCAGCTATCGCCCCAACTGATGAGAGGGCTAGAAAATGAGAAGTGGAACTATCTGCGGTCATGGCCGGACTCGAAGATGAAAATCGTGCCGTCCATGTGGGAACCAGCGTGGACGAGAATTTTGTGACTACCGCTTCGTTCTTTCCTGAGGTATTGGCATCTCCCCCAAGGAAGAAGGAATTGGTCGTGCTCTGCCATGATCGGATGCTGGAAATATTTGAGCTTCGAACAACGCTCGAGACCTTTCCGGTCTGCGAGACAACGACCAAGATTCCATCCTTTGTGCCCTTACGTGTCTGCTTAGCAATGGTTTCAGAACTACTTCCGAGGAGAAGCAATGAACCGTCACTTCTCTTGGCGAGCGCGTTTAATTCAGTATCTGATTTTCCAACCAGAACCGGTTTACCAAACGAGCCGTTCAAATCCGACTGGACCAACATTCCAGCATGGCCCGACGAGGTCGAAATAATCCCGACCACGCTAATGGCATTGTTTGCAAAGGCCGCACTTCTAATTAGAAACGGGGCACTTAGTTCGTTCAAATAAGTACCGAGAAGCACTCCAGCTGGTGAAACTTTCCATAGCACCAATGATGTGAGGTCCTTACGCATAGGCACTGCGGTATCCGCCGTTACGCCATCTGGATTCAGGAAAGTGGGCGTGGAGGTCGGAGTCACCGACGGTGTCGTTGATACCGATGGAGTCGGCGTCGCAGACGGTGATGTACTAGGTGTTGAACTCGGCGTCGGTGAAGCAACTGGCGAAAGGCTTGGTTGCGGAGTCTGCGCAGAGCCTGCAATCCATACGTTGCCGGATGAATCAAATGTCGCCGCGGTTGCAATTTCATTGAGGCCGTTATCAAGGGGCAGAGACCATATGACTTTGCCTGTCGTATCCAACGCTTGGATAAATCCGTCTGTAGTCGCAACGCCTGTTACCGTGCCAAAAAGATAGATAATTTTGCCTCTAACCACCATTCCTACACTTTGATCCGAAAGCGGACCGGTAGTAATCGCAATCATCGGAGTTTGCGTGATGGACTTAGTCGCGCCCTGGGCAAAAAAAGGAAAAGCAACCAGCAACAGCGTTGCCGTTGCAAAGAGGAAAAGGGGCTTCTTCACGCTAATTCTTGCGAACGATCTCGAGCTGCGACCATCGCCTTCTTAACAACTTCGGCTAGATTGGATTCGCCGAAAGATGCGAGCGCCGCAGCGGTTGTTCCGTTAGGGCTCGTCACATTCTCGCGAAGAGTCGCCGCGCTCTTACCCGAGGTCGCGAGCAACTTGGCAGCACCAACCATCGTCTGGACAGTGAGTTCGGTGGCGATTTCGTTGGACAATCCCAATTCGGTGCCGGCCTTGATCATTGCTTCAACGAAATTGAAGAAGTAGGCAGGCCCTGACCCACTGACTGCTGTCACCGCGTCCTGCAAATTCTCATCGACTTCTACGACTTTGCCAGTTGAGGATAAGAAACCGCGAACAAAATCGGATTGAGCTGGAGACACTAACGAGCCAATCGACATAGCCGCCATCCCTTCTCCTACCAAAGTCGGGGTATTCGGCATGACGCGAATAACTGGATTCTTTCCGCCGAGAATCGAGGATATAAATTCGATTCGTTTCCCGGCCGCAAAAGAAACGACAAGAGTATTAGGACCAATCAAATCCTTGATATCTGTTAAAACCGTGGCAACATCTTGTGGTTTCACCACGAGAAGTAACACCTCGCTGCCAGACACGTTCTTGGCGAGATCGCTTACGCTTATGTGGTACTTATCCCTTAGCTCCTTAGCACGATCTTCACGTTTCTCAGAAATCGTGATCGAACTTGGGCTCACTCCCGAAGCAATGAGCGCACTGATCAGGGCTTCGCCCATAACTCCGACGCCAATTACTCCAATTGCCCCAATTGCCTTTGGACTAGAATCACTTCTCATGAGGAAAGATTACCCGCAACTGATGTGCGTAATCTCTCGATAGCCCGTAGGCTCTCCCACTATGTCTGA
>JAHEXJ010000107.1 GCA_023252155.1 Actinomycetes bacterium
CAACACAGCTTCGTCGTTGCGTCAAACACCGCCAAGGAGTTCGTGAACGCAGTTGGAGCAACCAACGAATTGGGACTCACGGACAAACTCTATCGAGAAGGTCTCGAACTCTATTGGCAAGGCAAGTATAAGGAGGCAATGCCAAAGTTTGAAGAGGTAAAGCGTCTGTTTCCGCAGCACTCCGAAGTCAATGGGTTGATTCAAAAAAGCCAACAAGCGATCGCCGAAGGAAGGACAAGTCGGGTATCTCAGTCTGGTTGGCAGGTCATATCGTATTGGTCATTCTACTCATCGCGGCCGTTCTCGTTATCGCTTTCGTGCTGTTCCTGCTAATGCGGGGGTAACGAAATAGGGATAGGGAATAAGATCGTACCCCCACTTGAGTTTGGAGTCGAGCTTTTGCATAAACAAAGTATCGAGGAAGAGCGGAGATAAAGTTACGATGCGAGGACTGAGGCGCGGCTCGCGCGCATGAATGATTTCCCATGGTGTTTGGTTTTCCTTGTAACTATTCTTTCTGGCGACATTGAACCAGAGATTGTAAGTGCTGGCTTTGGCCAGGAAGTTAGGGCGCGAAGAGAACTGTTCGACTTCATAGAACTCATCTTCAATTAAGCGGTGCACGGTTTCGACGTCGGCTTGCCAGCGATGAGCGCGTGGGGGAATGGTGTGATGAGCCAAGCCGCGGACCTCCGCGATGGTCTGGGTGAAGGCGCTATCCGATTTGGCCTGCCAGCTACCGATGAACTCGCTGCCGTTGTCGGTTTGGAAACGCGAGTCTTTGAAGCGCACGCCACAACTGCGCAGATGGTCGATGATGATCTCGGCAAAGAGTTTGGAATAAGCCAGCGTGCGCTCCTGAGCATAAGCGACAAACTGCCAGCCACTGACGACCTCGCGAGCGGTATATTGGACCAGCGGCAAGTGCAGTCGTTGAATTTGCGGCCACAGCTCGGGAATATCCTTTAGATCCTTAGTATCGATGCAGGTTTGCTCGAACAACCGCCACTCTCGTTTGATAGCTCGCAGGTTTTGTTTCGTTTGATGTTTGCGCCGCTTGCGGCGTAGTAAGCCAGCTTCGCGCCAGATGCGGCGCAGCGCTCTTTCGCTCAAGCTGAGACCGTGGTCACGTTTGATTCTGGCCGCGCCCCACGAAGGCAGTTGGCGCTTCAGCTCCAGTGCTTGGTTACGTTGCTTGGCCGTAATGCCGTGGTGCGGCTGCAAAGGCGCGCGACTGAGTTCCTGCAGGCCCACGAGTGAGCCGGGCTGCCAGCGCCGCAGCCACTTACGCACGGTGCGCACCGTCGTATGGAAGTAGCGGGCGGCCGGCTTGATGCCTTGCGCTTTGGCATAGCGCACCATCTCCAGCCGCAGATAAGTTGGTTCTTTACTCTGACGTAGCACGGTATAGTATGCGAGTGGACACATCGCTGGGCTCCGGCCTCCTTCTTGTTGCTGGCGCACCAAGAGTCGGCCTCCGCCCAGCGAAGCGTCCACTAATCTATCGTTTTATCTTTAACCATTCTTTCATCCAACTTCGTAGCTCGCTGTTGCCACCTCTTCCCAGAATCTTGACCTTCTCCAGGGGGATACCATGTTGGGTACGTTTCCCAGCGCTCCACTCGAAACCAATTGACATTCAGTATCGGGCAGGAATATCGTGCAGCCGCTCTATCTGGCTGAATTCTCACGAGCGTTTGCACACTCGCAAAGTCCAGCCACAACGCTGATGGAAGTTTTTTAATTCATCGCGGAATAAACCACTCAACGCTGGAGGCAAAGTCATGGCGAAGAAAATTATTAACCTGCTTATATTTCGAGCTGATCGACAAGAATGGGACGGAGACTCCGCCGATTTCCTGGTCACCGACCTTAGTCATTCTCCGATCAACGTTGTGAAGGACGTACAGCTCCAGCCGCAATCAAGCAGGGTTGAGGTAAGGTTTGACGACCTGCCGCTTGAACACGACCGGCTCTACGGACTGCAGCTTGATGCGACCGGCCATCGGACCACGTATCAACTGATCAATCACGATTCATTCGACCGCATAGATGGGGTCGAAAGTGACAACGTGATCGTAAAGATGATGCTCGTTCCGAACAATCCAACTTCTTCCGACATTGCCGGAGGTTATGGACGCCTGCGCGATGAGGGCTCGCCGATGGCCGCCGATGAGACCGGTCTCACTCAACAGCAATACGACGCGCTTGATCCTATCGCCAAGAAAAT
>JAHEXJ010000108.1 GCA_023252155.1 Actinomycetes bacterium
AACCTTTGCCTGGTAAACAACTTCAAAGACTGCTTTCTTTGCAGCTGAACGGATGAATACGAGTGAACCGTCGGCTCCTGGAATCGCGCCCTTGATGAGCAGCAGATTCTTTTCGGCATCAACCGAGTGAACGAGAAGGTTCTGGGTTGTGATGCGCTCTCCACCCATACGACCGGCCATGCGCATTCCTTTGAAAACGCGACCAGGTGTTGAGCAGGCTCCGATGGAACCGGGCATACGGTGCTTTCGGTCTACACCGTGTGATGCGCCGATACCTTTAAAGCCGTGACGCTTCATAACACCGGCAGTTCCTTTACCAATGCTTGTCGCGGTGGCGTCTACAAGCTCGCCCGCCTCGAATACATCAGCACCAATTTCTTGACCGAGTGTGTAAGCAGCAGCGTTGGTGGTACGAAGCTCGGCAACTGAGCGACGTGGTGTCACTCCGGCCTTTGCATAGTGACCAGCGAGTGGCTTTGAAATCTTCTTTGGGTCGATCGCGCCGAAGGCGATCTGTACGGCCGTGTAGCCGTCATTTTCTAGTGTGCGCACCTGCGTTACAACGCAAGGGCCTGCTTCAACAACGGTGACTGGCACCATCTTGTTGTTGGCATCGAATACCTGTGTCATACCGAGCTTCTTGCCCAAGATTCCCTTGATGGCAGCGCCCTGCGATTGAGTCGTGATTGATCCGGTAGTTGTCATAGTTGTCTGATCCCTTAGAGCTTGATCTCGATGTCAACGCCGGCAGGGAGATCGAGACGCATCAAGGAGTCAACCGTCTTAGGGGTTGGATCGATGATGTCAATGAGGCGCTTGTGTGTGCGCATCTCGAAATGTTCGCGGCTGTCCTTATATTTGTGAGGAGAGCGAATCACGCAGTACGTGTTCTTCTCGGTAGGTAGCGGCACTGGGCCAGCGACCGTCGCACCAGTGCGCTCGACTGTCTCGACGATTTTCTTCGCCGAAGAGTCAATCACCTCATGGTCGTAAGCCTTGAGCCGAATGCGGATCTTCTGTCCCGCCATTGTCTTCTCCTCTAGTCTCTTGAAAAAACCTAAAGCCTCTAGTGCTTTTGTTGGTCCGGCGGCTTTTTAGGGCCGCCGGCCCACTACCTATTTACTTGTTGATCTTGGTAACGCGACCAGCACCAACGGTGCGGCCACCTTCGCGGATAGCGAAGCGGAGTCCTTCTTCCATTGCGATTGGTTGAATAAGCGCAACAGAGATTCCCGTGTTATCGCCAGGCATAACCATTTCGGTTCCTGCAGGCAAGGTCACGACGCCAGTGACGTCAGTGGTACGGAAGTAGAACTGTGGGCGGTAGTTGTTGAAGAATGGAGTGTGGCGTCCGCCTTCATCCTTTGAAAGGATGTAAACAGAGGCTTCGAACTCGGTGTGAGGAGTGATGGAGCCTGGCTTGCAGACAACCTGACCACGCTCAACATCTTCACGCTTCGTTCCACGAAGAAGAAGACCGACGTTCTCGCCAGCTTGACCTTCATCGAGCAACTTACGGAACATTTCAACGCCGGTAACGATGGTCTTTGAGCTACCTGGACGAATACCAACGATTTCAACTTCTTCGTTGACCTTAACAACTCCGCGCTCGATACGACCGGTGACAACGGTTCCACGACCTGTGATCGTGAAGACGTCTTCAACTGGCATCAAGAATGGCTTGTCGATTTCACGAACTGGCTGTGGGATGAATGAGTCCACTGCGTCCATGAGTTCCATGATCTTCTCGGCCCACTTGGCGTCTCCTTCGAGAGCCTTAAGAGCTGAAATGCGAACGATTGGTGTGTCATCGCCTGGGAACTCGTACTTGCTTAGAAGTTCGCGAACTTCCATTTCTACGAGCTCAAGGATTTCTTCGTCATCAACCATGTCGGACTTGTTGAGTGCAACAACGATGGAAGGAACGCCTACCTGGCGAGCAAGGAGAACGTGCTCCTTGGTCTGTGGCATTGGGCCGTCAGTTGCAGCAACTACGAGGATTGCGCCGTCCATCTGTGCTGCACCAGTGATCATGTTCTTGATGTAGTCAGCGTGGCCTGGGCAGTCGACGTGTGCGTAGTGACGCTTTTCAGTCTGGTACTCAATGTGTGCGATCGAGATCGTTATGCCACGAGCTTTTTCTTCAGGGGCCTTATCGATCTGGTCGAATGGTGTGAATGGGTTTACATCTGGGAACTTATCGTGCAACACCT
>JAHEXJ010000033.1 GCA_023252155.1 Actinomycetes bacterium
CGCCTTCTTCACCCGCGCCCAAACTGGGGCGCTAATTTCTCGGATCAATTCAGATGTCATCGGTGCCCAACAGGCGTTTACAGCAACTCTCTCTGGAGTTGTGAGCAATGTTGTAAGTCTGGCTCTGGTCACAGTCACCATGCTCATTCTGTCGTGGCAAATTACGGTCGTGTCACTCCTTCTTCTTCCACTCTTCCTGCTTCCAACAAAATGGGTTGGCAGGAAACTTCAAGGGTTGACCCGTCAGTCATTTCAACTCAATGCTGAAATGTCTAGCACGATGACCGAACGTTTCAATGTGTCAGGCGCCATGCTGGTTGCCTTGTACGGCGAGCCAAAAAGAGAGCATGAATATTTCGCCACAAAAGCTCGGCGTGTGGCCGACATGGGAATATCCATTGCGTTGCTTAATCGCATCTTCTTTATTGCCCTGACCAGTGTCGCCGCTATAGCAACCGCCTTCGCTTACGGAATCGGTGGGCATCTGGCAATTTCCGGTGCGATAACGGTCGGCACATTCATGGCAGTCACGGCTCTGCTTGGGCGCCTCTACGGTCCGCTCACGGCGCTTTCAAATGTTCGCGTTGACGTTATGACTGCGCTTGTTTCCTTCGAGAGAGTTTTCGAGGTATTGGACCTGATTCCTATGGTCCAAAATAAAGTTGGTGCTCTTGAATTGCCCGCCGGAAATCCAAGTGTGGAATTTAGAAATGTGGATTTCTCCTACCCAAGAGCCGAACAAATATCTCTTGCATCCCTTGAGTCCGCATCCCGCCCTGAAACCGTTCCTAGCGGTGAAGTCCTTAGAGACATTTCCTTCATTGCAAAACCCGGAACTATGACCGCGTTAGTCGGTCCATCTGGTGCGGGTAAGACGACAATCAGCGCATTGATTCCGCGACTCTACGATGTCACGGGTGGTTCACTTTTGGTGGGCGGAATCGACATACGTGATCTCACTTTGGAGAGTTTGCGCCATTCCATTGGTGTCGTGATGCAAGATGCGCACCTATTCCACGAAACAATCGGTGAGAATCTGAAGTACGCGAAGCCTGACGCCACCGAATCACAGATGCAGGCGGCTTGTGAGGCAGCTCGTATCTGGCCATTGATTGAGTCATTGCCTAATGGATTCGACACTATGGTTGGAGAGCGCGGTCATCGGCTTTCGGGCGGTGAAAAACAACGGCTGGCGATTGCAAGGCTTTTGCTTAAGTCTCCGGCGGTTGTGATTTTGGATGAAGCAACCGCTCATCTTGATTCAGAGAATGAAGCACTTGTTCACGAAGCACTTCGAGTGGCTCTGCAGGGACGCACCAGTATCGTTATTGCTCACCGATTAAGCACTGTGATGGAAGCAGATCAGATTCTCGTTTTAGATAAAGGTTCAATTGTTGAGCGGGGGACTCACGAGGAGTTGGTGAGCGCTAAGGGTTTGTACGCCGAGCTCTATGCAAGACAGGATTTAACGAGCACGTCTCAGGAGTAGCCGCCCGTAGATGATCAATCCTGCAAAGAAGAGCCATTGCAGGGCGTATGCCATATGTGGACCATCTGTTAGTTCCGGCAATTCAACCGGTACTGCAGGAGTCATCGAGGCTTCCGAAGCCGTTAAAAGGTCAATGTAAAAGTCTTCAGTTTTGATCGTCGTCTTGCTCTGCGCATTCCATTTGCTAATGAGGTTCTTGCTGCCAGGGGATACGGCGAAGAACGAACCTTGGGGCAGTGAATTGTCTAATCGGACGCGACCGGTAATTGCTACGACGGCCGACGATGTTGGTGGCAATTTTGGCGTAGAGGTTGCCTCCTGTCCGGGTGCAATCCAGCCGCGATCTACCCAAAAAGTTCGAGCGGCCGAATCAGTAAAGAGAGTTAGTAAGTCGAAACCGTATGCACCTTGGGAGTACTGATTCCTTAGAAGGATTTGATGAGACGAATCGAATCTTCCCGTGATGGAAACTTTCCGCCACTCTGCGGCGATGAGATTGTTTCCGATTACATCCAACGTTGTTGGCGGCAAATCGACGTGTGAGGCAATAATGAAATTTCGGTGATGTCGTGCCACACCTCGCGCATACTGCCAGTGACTGGCCCAAAGGCAGAGAGCAATTAAGACGATTGCGAAGAAGGTGACGGCAATTGGGTGGGATTCTTTCCCACGCGAGCTAGGGGAGAGTTCTGTTTTTGTCATTTATTACTGCGGAGCCAGGCAGAAGCGTTTCGCGTCCTGCATTAGCCATGACGACTGCAAAGTAGGGTAATAGCAGGGCTCCCGCTAACGCGACCCATCGAAATGGATTGGGCAGGAATACCGCGGCGATAAAACACGCCGTCCTAATCATCATGGAGATGAAATATCTTTTCTGGCGAGCGGGCAAGTCGCTACTCAGGCTCGGCTGAGCGGTTGTGATGTCGTGGATTTCCTCGGCCATGCCACAACAGTACGCTCTTCTGTCTTATGCGGGTCCAATTGCTGAAAGTTTGGAGTTCCAAGGCTTTTTTCGGCGTGGAAATTCCTACATACGCTTGAGTAGCCAGTAAGTTCTAGCCATGACTCAACCGATAGCGCTGATAACTGGAGGCAACAGGGGCATCGGCTTAGCCATCGCCCAGGAACTCAAGGCATCTGGCGTCAACGCGATTATCACCTATCGCACAGGAAATCCTCCGGAGGGTTTCGATGCGGTCAAGATGGATGTGACCTCTTCTGAGAGCGTTGATGCTGCCTTTACCGAAGTCGAGACCAAGTACGGCGTCCCTGAAATTATCGTGGCTAATGCGGGATTTACTCGAGACGCATTGGTTATGAGGATGAGCGATCAAGATTTTGTTGACGTCGTCGATGCCAACTTGGCAGGTGCATTTCGTGTGGCACGGCGGGCGACCAGAGGACTTTTGAAACTTAAGAAAGGACGATTGATCTTTGTTGGAAGTGTCGTTGGAAGCGTCGGCTCAGCCGGCCAGGTAAATTACGCTGCCAGCAAGTCTGGGCTGGTCGGAATGGCGCGATCTTTTGCCCGCGAACTCGGCAGCAGGGGTATCACGGCAAATGTAATAGCACCAGGTTTTGTCGAAACAGACATGACCGCAGAACTAGAGGAAAAACGTCGAGCAGAAATTGCAGCATCGGTTCCGCTCGGAAGGTTCTGTTCGGCCGAGGAAATTGCAACAGTTGTGGGATTTATTGCTTCACCGAAAGCGTCGTATATAACCGGCGCATTAATACCTGTAGATGGCGGACTAGGAATGGGACACTGAACAATGGGAATACTCCAGGGTAAAAATATTTTGGTAACAGGTGTCTTGAATGACTCCTCGATCGCCTTTCATGTTGCGCGTCTGGCGCAAGAAGAGGGAGCAACCGTAGTTCTTAGTTCCTACGGTCGAGTTCGGCGTATCACTGAACGCATCGCAAATCGTCTGCCGCAAACTGCACCAGTAATCGAACTTGATGTGACCAACGATGAGGATCTGGCAGCCCTGGCTGAACGAGCCGGTGCTTACGTCCCTACCCTTGACGGGGTGGTGCATTCCATCGCCTTTGCTCCAGAGGCGGCTTTGGGTGGAAACTTTCTCAACACCACGTGGCCAGATGTTGCTACGGCAGTTCAGGTTTCAGCCTTCTCTTTGAAATCATTGACCATGGCGGCCCGGCCAATGTTCTCTGGAGGGGCATCGGTTGTTGGTTTGGATTTTGACGCGACCGTGGCCTGGCCAAAATACGACTGGATGGGCGTGGCCAAAGCCGCCCTCGAGTCGACCACCCGATATTTGGCTAGGGACCTTGGCCCAGAAAATGTCCGAGTCAATCTCGTGGCGGCCGGCCCCTTGAGCACCATTGCAGCCAGATCGATCCCTGGATTTGAGTTATTGGGCAATTTATGGGACCAAAGGTCGGCTTTGGAGTGGGATTTCAACGATCCAGTTCCCGCAGCAAAGGCAGTATGCGTCCTCTTATCGGATTGGCTGCCTAAAACAACCGGGGAAATCATCCACGTTGATGGGGGAGTTCACGCGATCGGAGGCTAAAGACTTCGATTTCCCCCTTTGAGCACCGTCTAGTACCCTTGCGCCAGACCAGTGGTTTAGCCACTGCAAGTGGAGTCACCGCTCCCACCTTGATTGCTAAGGCGATTGGGTACGTCGAAGTCCTAATTAGGACTTTCTTGCGGTGCTCGCGATTGCAGCGATTAGCCACCGGAGACCAAATGTCATGGAGGAGTATTTATCAGCACTGAAGCACGCATCAACGATCGCATTCGCGTACCTCAAGTTCGTCTCATCGGTCCCACCGCTGAACAAATCGGAGTTGTCGATATCGATACCGCTTTGAGAATGGCAGATGAAATCGGTCTTGACCTAGTTGAGATCGCCCCGGATGCCAATCCCCCCGTATGCAAGATCATGGATTTCGGAAAATATAAGTACGAGATCGCACAGAAGGCACGGGAAGCGCGACAGAACCAGACCCACATCGTGGTCAAAGAGGTTCGGATGCGACCAAAGATCGAAAGTCACGACTATGAGACCAAGCGGGCTCATATCGAGAAGTTCCTTCGCGGTGGCGACAAAGTAAAGATAACAATGCAATTTCGTGGTCGCGAGCAGACAAGGCCCGAGTTGGGATACCGACTTTTGCAGAAGTTAGCTCAAGATATTAGCGAATTCGGTTTTGTGGAGTTTGCGCCTAAGCAAGAAGGTCGGAATATGACCATGGTCTTAGGCCCAACGAAACGAAAGACCGAAGCAGTGGCAGAGCAGAAGGCTGCGCGTAAAGCGAAGGCTGATGCTGTGGCAAAGGAACAAGAAGGCCAGTAAGAATTTCTGTACGAGCACGAACGAGAGGAACGCGAACATGCCAAAGATGAAAACGCACAGTGGCGCAAAGAAGACCTTCCGCGTCACTGGATCTGGGAAGATCATGCACGAGCGAGCTGGCAAGCGCCACCTTCTTGAGCGCAAGTCTTCGCGTCAAACCCGCCGTCTCACCAATGATGTAGCGGCCAAGCCAACAACAACTTTTACAGCCAAGCGCATGCTTGGTTTGAAGTAAGGAGCGTCACCTAAATGGCAAGAGTCAAGCGTGGCGTTCATGCCGCAAAGAAGCGTCGTACAACTCTCGAACGCGCCAGTGGATACCGTGGTCAACGATCACGCCTCTATGCAAAGGCCAAAGAGCAACTTACTCACTCAATGGTTTATGCGTTCAATGACCGCAAGGATAAGAAGGGCGATTTCCGCCAACTTTGGATCCAGCGCATCAACGCAGCGAGCCGAGCAAACGGTCTAACTTACAATCGCTTCATCCAAGGCCTGAAGGCTGCAGGGGTTGAGGTTGATCGTCGCGTTCTTTCTGAACTCGCAACAAATGAGCCAGAAACCTTCAAGACCCTTGTTGAAGTTGCCCGCAAGAGCCTCGTTTAATTTCATAAGCTCGATCCAATGATTGAGAGCCTTCATTCGCCGCACATCGCGCGAGTGAAGGCTCTTATTGGTTCGAGGGGCAAAAAATCTCGAAAAGAGAGCGGTCTATTTGTAGCAGAAGGCCTTCAATTTCTTCGAGAAGCCGCCAAACCTGGATCATCGCCGAAAATCGAAACTCTTTACTTAACGACGACTGCTCGTTTAAAAATTGCCGCAGAGGGTCTTCCTATCAATCACCTAAATACTGTCGATGTGTCGGATTCTGTGATGAGTGCGATGGGGGAGACAGTCACCCCACAAGGAATTATCGGCATCTGCGAGCTACCCGAATTGTCACTTGCCGATATCCATATCGGCGCAGGGCGAAAATATATTTATCTCCACGAAATTCAAGATCCCGGTAATGCTGGCACGATCTTACGTACTGCCGATGCCACGGGTTATTCCGGAGTCATCACTTCCGCCAACAGCGTAGATTTGTTTTCTCCGAAAGTCGTGCGGGCGAGTGCTGGGTCGCTATGGCATCTTCCCGTGGCAGAGCGGGTAGAGATGGCTGATCTACTTTCCATCTGGCCCAACGATTCGATTTTCGCCCTTGAGGTTGAAGCCGAGAATTCACTTCTTGGTATTGAATTTGACGACCCATCGCTTTGGATCTTTGGCAACGAGGCGCGTGGATTGCCGCAATGGAACGACCAACCGCGAGTGTCGTCAATTTCAATACCTATGCCTGGCAATGCCGAAAGCCTCAACCTTGCCGCAGCGGCATCTATTGTCATGTTTTATGTGACGCAACTTCAGCATCACGCCCAGTAGACTCGGCGCCATGGTTTCGGAAAAGGCGCTCGACCAATGGGTCGTTGAGGCCATTACCGCCATTTCACGAGCCAACGACCTCGAAGAACTCAAGACCGCGCGTCTAGCGCATGCGGGTGATAAGTCCCCGATTGCTCAGGCCAGTAGATCCCTCGGAACCGCCCCGGCAGAAGAGCGTGCGCGGCTCGGAAAAATGATCGGCGAGGCACGGGCCGCGGTCACTGCAGCCTTGGATTCTCGTCGAGACGTGCTCGAGGTTCTTCGGGATGAGAAAGTGCTTCAAGAAGAAGTCGTGGATGTCACTCTGCCGTCCGCACGCGGACACAAGGGCGGACTTCATCCACTCACACTCCTCAAGAATGAAATTTGTGATTTCTTTATCGCCCAAGGTTATGGAGTTGCTGAGGGGCCAGAGCTAGAAGCCGAATGGCTTAATTTTGACGCCCTGAACATGCACGTTGATCATCCTGCCCGCACAATGCAAGACACTTTCTTTGTTGAACCCCTCGAGGCACGTCTTGTTCTTCGTACTCATACGTCTCCCGTCCAAATCCGCACAATGCTTGAGAAGAAGCCTCCCATTTATGTGATCTGTCCTGGTCGCACATACAGAGCTGATGAACTCGATGCCACACACACGCCAGTCTTCGCCCAAGTTGAGGGTCTGGTAGTCGATCGCGGAATAACTATGGCCCATCTCAAAGGAACTCTCGATCTTTTTGCCAAAGAGATGTTTGGCGAGGAAGCCGTGACTCGTTGGCGTCCATCCTTTTTTCCTTTCACTGAGCCAAGTGCCGAAGTGGATGTCCTCTTCAATGGTCGTTGGATTGAATTGGGCGGCTGCGGCATGGTGAACCCTAAGGTTCTGGCTGCATGTGGTGTTGATTCGAACGAGTACAGCGGGTTTGCATTCGGTATGGGACTAGAACGAACGCTCATGGTGCGCCATGGAATCACCGACATGCACGACATCGTTGAAGGCGATATCCGATTCAGTCGTTCCTTCGGAGTGGGGTTGTAATGCTTATTCCGCTGTCATGGATTCGAGAGTATGCAGATGTTCCGACCTCAGTGAGCGCTGAGCAAATTGGGGAAGCCCTAGTTAGAGTGGGATTTGAAGTTGAAGAGATCGAATATCAAGGCGCTGATATTTCGGGCCCGCTGGTGGTTGGTCGAGTTATAAATATTGAAGAGATCGTCGAATTTAAGAAACCGATTCGGTGGGTTGAATTGGATTGTGGCGAATCATCTTCGCGATTCGTTATTTGCGGTGCTAGTAATTTCTTCATTGACGACTTAGTGGTTGTTGCCTTGCCGGGCGCCATCCTGCCGGGGCCTTTCGCTATTAGTCAGCGTGAGACGTATGGCAGAGTCAGCAATGGAATGATCTGCTCTTCACGCGAACTGGGGCTAAGCGAAGATCACTCGGGGATTCTGGTTCTGCCAGATGATTCGGCGGAAGTTGGGGCAAATGCTATTGAACTATTGGAAATTGAAGACGTCATTTTCGATATCGCGATCAATGCAGATAGAGGGTACGCGCTTTCAGTGCGCGGCCTTGCTCGTGAAGTTTCTGCATCTTTAGGAGTCAAGTTCACCGATCCAGTGCATTCCATTGATACCAATGCGTTCACCGCGACCGGTAAAGGTGTCGCTCCAAAGATTGATGATCCAACTGGCGCGTCAGTTATTTATTTGCGAACTTTGGACAGCTTCGATCCCAAGGCTCCCACGCCGTTATGGATGCGCAGACGTGTTGAAAAATGCGGCATGCGTTCCATTTCACTTGCGGTTGATGTCACCAATTATGTGATGCTCGAGTTGGGTCAGCCGTTGCATGCATTTGATCGTTCGCAGATTGAGGGTTCATTGCATATTCGCAGAGCTGGAGCGACAAAGACTTTCACGACCCTTGATGGGCAAGAGCGTGCTTTATCCGAAGAGGATCTTCTTGTTACTGATGATGTGCGTGCGCTAGCGCTTGCCGGAACGATGGGTGGGGCCAATTCCGAAGTTGGTGAACAAACTACGAAGTTGACAATTGAGGCGGCCCGATTCGATCCCATTTCCATCGCAAAAAATGCGCGTGGACACAGACTTTCAACGGAGGCATCTCGTAGATTTGAACGTGGTGTCGATCCCTCTTTGGCGAAAATCGCGTCAGCGCGAGCCGCTTCGTTGCTGATCGCACTTGGAGGCGCCAAACATATTGACTCTCAATATGATGGTGACCCCAGATATTCGCCGATTGTGGAGATGGATCCGCATTTTGTTGCTGTGCTCACTGGTGCGGAGATATCCCTCGCCCAAGTGCGAGAGAAACTGTTGCTTATTGGGTGCGATATCAATGAAATAAGTGACGTTTCGTGGCAGATCGATCCTCCTTCGTGGCGAAGTGACTTGCATTCTCCCGCGGATTTTGTCGAAGAAGTAGCGCGAATGATCGGCTATGACACGATTCCGTCAGTTCTTCCTCCACATCCAGTGAGCCCTGGCCTAACCAATTTCCAACGCCGTCTTCGTACCCTTGCCCAACTTCTTGCAGATAAGGGCTTGGTCGAAGTGCAGACCTACCCGTTCGTTTCGGAGTCGACTTTGACTGTTATGGGCTACACGGGAGACCGGGCGCGCGCTTTCCGGATTGCGAATCCAATGTCTGAGGATGCACCTTTACTTCGAACGCATCTCATTCCAGGGTTGATCGAAGTTGCAAGTAGAAACTTGGGTCGAGGGGCTCGAGACTTTGGTTTGTTCGAGATCGGTTCGATCTTTCGTAATATTTCATCGCTGCCTGCAATTGAAAACCCTCCTACCGATCAGCGTCCGCCGCGAAATGTGATCGATCAAATCTATGCCGGAGTACCTTCGCAACCCACGCATATTGGTGGTGTCCTCATCGGCAAGGCGATATCCGATGATTGGCGTGGCAAAGGACGCGCCTTCGATTGGAATGATGCGATTGAAATGGCGCAGTCTCTCATCGATGCTTGCAACTTGGGATGGACGATCCAACGCTCTGATTTTGCTCCCTGGCATCCAGGCAGATGCGCCGAATTTTTGGTTGACGGAAAAGTTGTGGCGCATGCTGGAGAGTTGCATCCACGAGTTGTAGCGGCATTTGGATTGCCTGACAGGGCTTGTGCCTTTGTTGTAAATCTCTCTGCGATTCCCGAGCACGGAGTCCTTGATGCCCCGGCCATTGGCACGATGCCCCTCGCGGTGCAGGACATCGCGTTGATCGTTGGCGAGCACATAACGAATGAAGAAGTCGTTGCTGCCCTTAAAAGTGGCGCGGGGTCAATGCTCGAATCAGTCGTGCTCTTTGATCGCTACGACAAAATTGGCGAAGGCAAGATATCCCTCGCCTACACATTAAGTTTCAGGGCCCCGGATCGAACCCTTACGGGTGCTGAGATCTCGGAAATGCGAGAGGCGGCCGTTGAGGCGGCGAGAGTGAAACTAGGGGCAACCCTCCGCTCTGCATAACTATGCATCAAATTGCATAGTTATAGATCCATCCTGTACCCTTCCCTTATGAATACTGCGGTGCTTGGGGCCAGTGGATACGCTGGCGGCGAATTGCTTCGGCTGTTGCAAGGCCATCCTTCTTTCAAGCCTTCGCATATTACGGCGAACGCGAACGCCGGAGAGCGCATATCAGCCGTTCATCCACAACTTGCTTCTCTCGGGAATGCAACGTTCTCCCAGTTGGATCACAAAGAACTAGCAAAATGCGAATTGGTTTTTATTGCCCTGCCGCATGGTGAATCCGCAAAGGTCGTTCCTCTCCTTCAACCCGATCAACTTGTCGTGGATCTTGGCGCCGATTTTCGACTTGCCAATCCGCATTCATGGCAAACCTATTACGGTGGAGACCATGCCGGGACGTGGGTCTATGGCCTTCCTGAACTTAAGAATTTCAGAGAACGTGTAATTGCTTCGAAACGAATTGCCAACCCAGGCTGTTATGCGACGGCTATCGCACTCGCGTCTGCCCCAATGCTTTCCGTGGTGGATTCCTCCGACATCGTCGTGGTTGCCGCATCAGGAACTACCGGTGCGGGCAGAAGTGCCAAGATTTCACTTCTTGCCAGTGAAGTAGCGGGATCACTTACTTCATACAAGTTTGGTGGGATTCATCAACACACGCCGGAAATCGAGGAAGCACTTAGCGGATTATCTGGCGGTGAGGTGAAGATTTCATTTACTCCCATATTGGCTCCCATGCCAAGAGGAATTCTGGCCACGGTTACTGCCAAGCTTGGCGAAGACATCGCTATCGACGACCTGCGTGCTCTCTTTTCACAATATTATCAAGATGAAGAATTTGTGACATTGCTTGAAGACGGGCAATTGCCGAAGACTTCAAGCGTTCTCGGAAGCAATCACACTCAGATTCAAGTGGCAGTGGACTCCCACACAAATCGTGTGATCGTTTCGGTAGCGATAGACAATTTGGGAAAGGGCGCTGCCGGACAAGCAATCCAGAACGCCAATCTCATCGCGGGTCTACCTGAAAACTCCGGGTTGAAGTTTGAGGGAATTGGCGCATGAGGCTCCCATTGGGGTTTCGTGCAGGGGCCGTGGCCGCGGGACTTAAGTCCTCAGGCGCTCTTGACCTAACGATCATTGAAAATCAAGGCCCTTTGCATATTGGATCGGCGGTTTTTACAACTAATAGGGTTGTTGCGGCTCCCGTAACGTGGACTAAGCAAGTTGTTGCAGACGGAATCATAAGTGCCGTGCTTCTTAATTCCGGTGGCGCGAACGCATGTACTGGGCCCCAAGGCTTTGTTGATACACATAGGAGTGCTGAACATGTTGCGCAACTCTTGGGGATTTCCTCTGCTGACGTCGCGGTCTGTTCGACAGGCTTGATTGGCGAACTTCTTCCGATGGAGAAAGTGATTTCGGGAATTGAGGAGATCATTCCGATTCTTACCGATGACGGATTGGAGTCGGCCGCTAGGGCGATTATGACGACGGATTCCGTTCCCAAAATTACGACTAGTGCGAAATTCGGAGTCACTACGACTGGCATTGCTAAAGGCGCAGGCATGTTGGCTCCGTCCTTGGCCACCATGCTCTCTGTAATCATGACGGACGCAGTCATAGCTCCGGATAATCTGCAAAAGGTATTTACGCGAGTATGCGACAGAACATTCAATCGCATTGATTCAGATGGATGCACTTCCACCAATGACACTGTTCTTTTTCTTGCATCCGGGGCTTCAGAGACTGTGATTACAGATGATCAACTTGAAGAAATCCTTCAGGATGTCTGCGCATCTTTGGCCATGCAACTCATTCAAGATGCAGAAGGCCATACCAAGGTTGTGTCGATTATCGTCAAGAATGCGGCAAGCGAAGAAGACGCTGTGAATGTTGGAAGGGCATGCGCCCGAAATAACTTGCTTAAATGCGCTCTTTTCGGTGGTGACCCAAATTGGGGGAGGATTCTTGCGTCCGTCGGAACCGCGTCGGCGGAGTTCGACCCGATGAACTTGGATGTCACTTTAAACGGCGTAATGGTGGCCAGAGGAAGCGGACCAGGGGATGACCGAGCCCTTGTAGATCTTTCGGGCAGCGAAATTGAAATAATTATTGACCTTAAAGCTGGCCCACACGGTGCGACCATTCTCACTAACGATCTAAGTCATGATTATGTCCACGAGAATTCGGCGTACGCCACATGATCGTTATTAAGTTCGGCGGACATGCGATGAGCGATGCCGAAGGGTTATTTGCAAAGGCCGTTCAAGGTGCGCTTGATCTTGGCGAAGATTGTGTCATCGTGCATGGCGGTGGGCCACAGATTGATGCGGCACTCAAGGCGGCGAATATCGAACCTGAATTCAAAGGTGGATTCAGGGTCACTTCGCCTGAAGTCTTTGAGGTCGTTCAAAAAGTATTGAGCGGACAGGTTCTGCGAGATGTAGTCGCCCAACTAAGAAATGCCGGGCTCAATGCAGTAGGTATAACTGGCCGTGATGGCGGTCTCTTGATTGCGAAGAAGTTGAACAACCTTGTAAATGGTGAATCGGCGGATTTGGGGCAAGTGGGCGAAGTTGTAAGAGTGGACAAAGCTATTTTGGATTCGCTCATTGATTCAGGTTTTCTTCCGGTTGTTTCTCCGATCGCCACTCTAGGTGATGAGACCCATGAAGACTCGAATACCGGTCTAAACGTAAACGCCGACTTGGCAGCCGCAGCCATTGCCGGGGCATTGCAGGCATCTAGTCTGATATTCATGACGGATGTTCCGGGGATATACAAGAATTGGCCAGACACCTCTTCATTGATCTCATCGATTCGGGTTTCTGAACTGGAAGCCATTAAGGGCGAATTCACCGAAGGTATGGCACCGAAAGTGGCGGCTTGTTTGAGTGCGATACATGCTGGTGCGCATAGCGTGCGCGTTATTGACGGAAAGGATCCAATGAGTTTCGCACTTGCTTTGCGGGGAATTGGCGGAACGGTGGTTCTTCCATGAGGAAATCAACGCGAGCCTTTCCTGCTCGGTGGGAGAGTGCCCTCCAAGCCAATTACGGAGTTCCCCAAATTACGCTTGTGAGTGGCAAAGGGCTTGTCGTCAAAGATTCTGATGGTAATTCCTATCTTGATTTTCTGGGTGGAATCGCAACAAATGTGCTTGGACACGCACATCCGGCGATAACTAGTGCTGTAAGCAAGCAAATCTCGACTCTGGGTCACGTCAGTAATTTTTTCATTCACCCAGGAGTCATCTCTCTTGCTGAAAAGTTGCAGTCACTTACCGGCGACACTGCCGCTCGTGTCTTCTTCTGCAACTCGGGTGCCGAAGCCAATGAGGCTGCATTTAAACTTTCGCGTAAGACTGGAAGGACCGACGTGGTTGCGACTGTGGGAGCTTTCCACGGGCGCACGATGGGCGCACTTTCTTTAACGGGACAACCAACAAAGCGAACTCCTTTTGAGCCGTTGGTTCCTGGCGTGACACACGTTCAATTTGGCAATTTGGAATCGATGAAGCGAAAAGTAAATCGTCGAACAGCGATGGTCATAGTTGAACCGATTTTGGGTGAGGCAGGCGTGGTCGTTCCATCTGATGGCTACCTCAGAGGTGTTCGTGACATTTGCGATCGCGCTGGAGCCCTGATGGTCGTGGATTGCGTGCAAACTGGAGTTGGCAGAACTGGACAATGGTTCGGTTACGAACATGAAGGCGTCACCCCAGATGTCATCACGTTGGCAAAAGGTTTGGGGGGAGGGCTTCCCATCGGCGCCATGATCGCACTAGGCCGCACTTCTCGCTATTTCCAACCAGGTGATCACGGTTCCACTTTCGGCGGAAACCCAGTCGCGTGTGCGAGTGCGCTGGCGGTCATTGACGTAATCGAGAAGAAATCCTTGATAGAAAAGTCGAGGCACCAAGAAGCTGTTCTGAAATCGGAAATTTCTAAACTCCCGGGAGTTGCTGAGGTTAGAGGTCGGGGCCTTCTTCTCGGCATCGTTTTCAGTGCTGATATTGCCTTCGATGTTCGAGACGGGTTGCTTGCCAATGGAGTTTTGGTGAATGCGCCGACACCCAATGTAATAAGAATTGCACCCGCTTTAACCGTCACCGAGAAAGAGGTAAAGAAATTCATAACAATCTTCACGAATGTTCTGTCGGAGGTAAATCATGACTGAAGCCAGAAGAGGAAGTGCGTCATCTAGAAGAGCAAAGGTCATCTCTCTTGTGCAAGCTGGTTCTGTGCACTCGCAATCTGATTTGGTCGGTTTGCTTGCTAAGGCCGGGTTCACCGTCACGCAGGCGACTGCAAGTCGCGATCTTGAGGACATCGGTGCCTTCAGAGGGCGTAAACGAGACGGCTCGGCGATTTACCAATTACCTCAGGACGACGCGCAGACACTTTCTCGCGTCATCTCACTGCCGTCTGAGCTGATTCTTTCCGTGGAGTCGAGTGCAAACCTCGCGGTTGTTCGCACCCCTCCTGGCGGAGCTCAACTTCTTGCTAGCGCTCTTGATGGCGCACGAACTCACGGACAATTGGCATCGGTGATCGGAACGATTGCCGGCGATGACACAGTGCTTCTAATTTCAAAGAGAAGTACAGGCGGAGCCGCTCTTGCAAAAGAGTTATTAAGGATTGCACAACCGAATAGAAATTCCACTAAGAAGACGACAAGTCGAGGAGCCCACTCATGAAAGAAAAGATAGTTCTGGCCTATTCCGGAGGATTGGATACCTCTGTCGCCATCGGATGGATCGAACGTGAGACCGGCGCGGAAGTGATTGCCGTTGCCGTTGATGTCGGACAAGAAGGTGAAGACCTTCAGGTGATCAAGGAGCGTGCGCTTGCGTGTGGAGCAATTGCGGCAGAGGTCGTTGATGCTCGCGAGGAGTTTGCCAACGAGTACTGCCTACCTGCGCTAAAAGCCAATGCCCTTTATATGGATCGCTATCCGTTGGTGTCTGCATTATCTCGGCCGCTGATAGTTAAGCATCTTGTTGCGGCTGCCAGAAAGCACGGCGCTTCAAGAGTCGCCCACGGTTGCACAGGAAAAGGCAACGACCAAGTTCGCTTCGAAGTTGGCACAGGTGCACTCGCACCCGACCTCACTTCCTACGCACCTGTTCGTGACTCAGGAATGACTCGAGACAAGGCAATTGCCTTTGCGCACGAGAAAAACTTGCCAATCGAAACAACAAAGAAGAACCCATTTTCAATCGATCAAAACGTATGGGGTCGAGCAGTTGAGACTGGTTTTCTGGAGGACATTTGGAATGCGCCAACAGAGGCTGTCTATTCGTACACTCAGGACCCATCACTTCCGCGGGAAGCCGATGAAGTCATCATCACTTTCACCAAGGGAGCCCCAACAGCAATCGACGGTCGACCTGTCACCATGTTGCAGGCCATCGTTGAATTGAATCGTCGTGCGGGCGCCCAAGGGGTGGGTCGCCTGGATATGGTGGAAGATCGCCTTGTTGGGATTAAGAGTCGTGAAGTTTATGAAGTACCTGGCGCATTGGCTTTGATTACGGCTCATCAAGAGTTGGAAAATGTTTGCGTCGAGCGGGACCTTGCAAGGTTCAAACGCAGCAATGAACAACGATGGGGAGAGCTCGTTTACGACGGCCTCTGGTTCTCACCTCTTCGAGAAGCCCTTGATGGCGTCTTTGACTATGCGAACGAGTACGTGACCGGCGACGTGCGATTGAAGATGCATGCGGGTCGCTGCTGGGTAACAGGACGTCGTAGCGACACGTCTCTCTATGATTTTGACATGGCGACCTACGATGAAGGCGACACCTTTGATCAGTCATTAGCCAAGGGTTTCGTTGATCTGTGGGGCCTTCCAACACGCATTGCTTCTGCACGAAATTTGAAAGCGAAATAGCGATGGCGTTGTGGGGAGGTAGGTTTTCCAGCGGTCCTGCCGGAGATGTCTTTGCACTGTCGCAAAGTATCGATTTTGACTGGCGACTGGCACCCTATGACATTCGCTCCTCACTTGCTCATCTTGCGGTTCTTGAAAAAGCGAAACTGATTGCAGAAGGCGACGCCGAGAAGATTCGCACTGCCCTCAAACAAATGCAGAAGGAAGTTCGCGATGGAACTCTTGTTCCATCTTCAGAAGATGAGGACGTTCATAGCGCACTCGAAAGAGTGATGACAGAAAGACTGGGAGCGATTGGAGGGTCTCTCCGTGCTGGGAGGTCTAGGAATGATCAGGTTGCAACCGACCTTCGCTTATTCGCACTTGATCACATGCTCGAACTATCGGGATTCGTAGTCGCGCTTCAACGTGCGATTCTGACTAAGGCCGACGAGTATGTAGATGCGCCTGCCCCTGGCTTTACGCATTTACAGCATGCCCAACCAGTTCTATTCGGACACGAGTTGGCGAAGCATGCACATTCATTCGCAAGAGATATTGATCGAATCAAGGATTGGTATCTCCGGACTTCATTCTCGCCGTTGGGAGCAGGCGCACTTGCCGGTTCATCGTTGCACCTTGATCCGCAGGCGAGTGCCAGAGAACTCGGGTTCGATGCTGCAATCGCAAATAGCATCGATGCAGTTAGCGATCGAGATTTCGTTGCCGAAGCGCTATTCATTCTCTCCATGATCGGCATTCACCTGTCCCGAATGGGGGAGGAGTGGTGCCTTTGGTCCAGCACTGAATTCGGTTGGGCGAAATTGGACGACGCCTATGCGACGGGATCGTCAATCATGCCGCAGAAGAAAAATCCCGATATTGCCGAACTTGCCCGCGGAAAGGCAGGCCGTCTAATTGGAAACCTGACATCCGTTCTCGCGATGCTCAAGGGCTTGCCGTTTGCGTACAACCGTGATCTTCAAGAAGACAAGGAACCGCTCTTTGATTCACTCGATACCTTGGCATTAGTGCTTCCTGCCTTTACTGGCATGGTTGCAACGACGACTTTCAATCGTGCAAAAATGGAAGCCGCATCCTCTACCGGCTTTTCATTGGCAACAGAGATTGCAGACTTCCTTGTTCGTGCCGGAATTCCCTTCGCGCAAGCGCATGAGGCGGCTGGCCAATGCGTTCACCTCTGTGAAACCACCGGACGAGACCTGCACGAACTCACCGATGCGGAATTTGCCATGGCTCATCCGTCCTTGACGGCCGAGGTTCGGAAAGTACTAACGGTTGAAGGCGCAATTGCCTCGCGTACTACTTTCGGCGGTACGGCCCCTGCGAATGTGCGAAGTCAGATAGTGGCGCTAAATTCAAAGATCACCGAAAACGAGATTTGGTTTGCCGACAAGACCAAGCACTTTTCGGGCATGATGGGGCAATGAACTTAATCGATGACCTGAAGTGGCGAGGGCTGTTTGCTCAATCAACAGATGAGGAAGCATTAAGACAAGCCTTATCCAAGCCAATTACTTTGTACATCGGTTTTGATCCCACGGCACCTAGTTTGGGCGTTGGAAATCTCGTTGTCCTCCTTGTATTGCGGAGATTTCAACTCGCGGGCCACCATCCAATTGCCTTAGTAGGAGGCGCTACGGGCCTTGTAGGAGACCCTGGGGGGCGCAATGAGGAGCGCACACTCAATAGCAAGGAAGTTGTGAAGGACTGGGCCGGAAGGTTTCGCAAACAACTATCGCAGTACTTAGATTTCGAAGCCCCAACCAATCCTGCGCGAATAGTGAATAATCTTGACTGGACCGAACCCATGTCGGCAATTGAGTTCTTGCGCGATGTCGGAAAACATTTCAGCGTCAACCAAATGCTTGCGAAGGAATCGGTTTCGGCGCGTCTTGAAGCCGGTGGAATTTCATATACTGAGTTTTCATATCAAGTGCTGCAAGCGCTGGATTTCTTGGAATTATTTCGTCGTTTTGATTGCACACTGCAAGTAGGTGGCTCTGATCAGTGGGGAAATATCGTCGCAGGATTGGATCTCATTCGTCGCGTCGAAGGCGGAAGCGCGTACACGCTAACTGTTCCACTATTGATGAAAGCCGACGGAACCAAGTTCGGAAAAACAGCATCGGGCAATGTGTGGCTCGACCCCGCGATGACTTCTCCGTACGCGTTCTACCAATATTGGCTTGCTTCTGATGATCGAGATGTCATGAAATTCTTGAAAGTATTTTCTTTCCTCTCGCATGAAGAAATTGATGCGTTAGAAAAATCACATCAGGAAAATCCCGGATTGCGCACCGCTCATCGAGCACTGGCTCGCGAACTCACCACGCTGGTCCACGGCGCTCAAGATTGTGAACGAGTTGAAGCCGCTTCTCGTGCGCTTTTTGGCCAGGGAGACCTACGAGACCTCGATCAGGCCACGCTTGAGAGCGCGCTTTCCGAGCTTCCGCGGGCCTCTGTAGCCTCTTTAGACGATATTCCGAGCTGGGTAGACCTCATTGTGGCCGCCGGGGTGGTCGATTCGAAGTCTGCAGCACGTCGAATCGTCAAGGAGGGTGGGGCCTATCTCAACAACGAAAAGATCGCCGGAGAGGACTTTTCACCCTCGTCAAATGACTTCATTTTCGGCAGATTCGCGATCCTTCGAAAAGGCAAGCGCGATCTAGCTGCGGTAGAGGTGCTCCAAAAGCATTGATTTATAAGGGTTTTTCGAAATCGCGGTTTTGTGCCTTGCCCGATTTGACCCTTTGCTCCAGGGCACATATAGTTACGCTCCTTGCAGTGCACCGGACGAATTAAGGCCGGACAGCAAGAACTTCCTTCAAATTCGAAGTTAGTGGTTCTGCGCGGGTTTGACCCCGCTAGCGCCCCTGGACTAGATTTGTGGGTCTGCCCTGAAAATGAGGAGAGATCCTCGGACGCAGTGCGCATCCGTACCTTGAGAACTCAACAGCGTGCTAATAAGTCAATGCCAATGTGGCTCTTCTTGCCATGCTTAAAAACTTTCGGGTTTTGAGCGTGCGAGCGGAGACCACGAATAAATATCTCAATGAGGTATGGCGAAATAAACCCTGCTGGTTTACCAGTAGGGAAATAGCTATGCCCGTTGATTTCCTTTGGATAAAGACAAAAAATAACGACAGTTGTTTATGTCTGTACGCCAGAAAAAAACTTTCTATGGAGAGTTTGATCCTGGCTCAGGACGAACGCTGGCGG
>JAHEXJ010000109.1 GCA_023252155.1 Actinomycetes bacterium
GGGAGGGCTGTAAAAAGCAGGTAGGCTTCACTCGCTTTACCAGCGGCCGTAGCTCAACGGATAGAGCATCTGACTACGGATCAGAAGGTTGGGGGTTCGAATCCCTTCGGCCGCACGAGTGTGATGTGTCGGGACATCGTTGACAGATGTCCCGAGAGATTGTTGACAGTTCTATTTTTTCTTTCTGCCCATCTTCGTTTCCGTATCCACCAAGAAATTCGTCCAGTAACTTCTGGTCGGCTCGATAGCGTGTTGGGAGAGAACCTCTCCAGTCTTTTTCTCCACCACCGAAACCTTGAAGTGGTCCACGATCAGGATGACTTTCTTGTGGCGTTGTTCGATTCCGACTCCCAAATGATGCATCTTTCCGGCTCGCCGAAGTGAGAGTTTTCCGAATTGATCGACGCTGTCATGTCGAACTCGGTAATGCTCCTTCTCCTTGGCAGCCTTTGGGGTCGCTTTAACTGTTGCCTCATAACAACTCTGTGGAGTTTTCATCTCCAGGGCCCTATGCGGTCGCTTGGAGTTATAGATCGTGCGAAATTCATCGAGTTGGTGTTGCAACTCTTGGAGATCCTTCGCCACTTCTTGTCCCAATAACCATTTCTTCAAAGTCTGATGGAAGCGCTCGATCTTGCCCTGAGTCTGCGGATGGGCAGGCGAGCCGTTCTTTTGAACAATCTCTAATTCAGATAGCAGGTATTCAAATCCGTTCTTGCCTTGAGTGAAGCGGGCCGTATAGACGTTGCCGTTATCTGTCAGGGTGGAAAAGGGTGTGCCATACTCACTTCGGCATCCATTGAAGGTGTCGATCACAATCTTGCCAGTGATCGCTGTAAAGACGGTGCAGCTCAAAAGCAATCGCGAGTGATCATCGAGCCAGTTGATGATCTCAACATCGCTTCCATCGGCAAGGCGCCAGTGTGTGAAGTCTGATTGCCATGTCTCATTCGGCTGCACCGCCTCAAAGCGAGTGATGTATGCCTTGGGCCTCTTCTTGGGTTGTGGAATCACAAGGCCTTCTGCTTTAAGGATGCGCCAGATAGTAGAGAGCGCCGGGCAGTGCTGGTGTTTTTCTTGCAGATGCCAGGCGATCGAGGCCGCACCTGCATCAAGGCCCTGGGAAAGTAAGCCCCGGCGCAGAGCGATGATTTCACCTCGCAACTCTTGGGATAGAGCCCGAGGATTGCTCTTGGGTCTGCGAGAGCGCGGCTCGAGAGATTCAAGGCCGCCTTGCCTGTAGCGGGCGAGAAGTTGATAGATCCATTCACGGCTCACCGAGAAGCGCCGAGCGGCCTGGGTGGGGGTGAGCCCATCATGGAGGACGCTCAAAACAATGACCTGGGACTGACTATTGGAACGAGGGGTAGGAGACATCCCTTATTTAAGCCAAGAGTGTCACCTATCTCTGGACACATCTGTAACCTATGTCGTGGAACAGGACACCTTCGGCCGCACGAGTTCGACCTCTCTCGCCTTTCACTTGAGGGGTCGAACTTTTTTTCCGCGAATTAGCGCCTTAAATTCCCCCAGAACCAGTTGAGTGGCTGGCTCATGTCCGCCGTGCTTCCGGCGGCGTGAATTAAGTAGTGCATTTGAGCGGTGACTGCCATTGATGCCAAGGGATCTGCCAACGCACGTGCCTCGGCTGCGTGGACAATATTTTGTGCTAGCTCAACCTCACGTTGGATAAACGCCGAAACCTTCTCTTCGGAGTCAATTTTCACCACTAAGTGAACTAATTTTTCGCGATTGATACCCAATTCGGAATTCATATCACTTTGTCCGCCGCCCAATACTGCCGCCAGAGCTTTTTGAATTTTCGCCTTATCCGTCCGATCTCTTTGAAGAGTACTGACGGTTTGGTAGAAGTTGCTTTGTGCAACATTGACCTGACTGAATGCCGATGCGTACTCTCGAAGTAAAGTTAGTGAGGTCGCATTCGCCCCAAGATTTGCACTGATTCCCGAAATGAACGTCTTCTTTGTATCTGCCATAAGGTGAGAGAGTTTCTCGAGCTTTTTCTTTGCAGCGGCGCTTTTTGAACGGTCATTGCTTTCGATCTGTAAATAAGGACTTTGCGCCAATAATGACTGCTCATTGATCGAATCTAGGATGTGGCCAAGTTGGTCAAGGGACATTGTGACCTTAATTTGTGACGCAGCAAATGATGGTTGGATCGTCAGTGAATTTAC
>JAHEXJ010000063.1 GCA_023252155.1 Actinomycetes bacterium
TGCTGCAGACGTCATGGATATTCCAACACTAATAGTTGCAAGAACAGATGCGCTCGCTGCTGATCTGATTACGAGTGATGTCGATTCTCGCGACGCGCAATTCTGCACGGGTGAAAGAACCAGCGAAGGTTTCTATCGAGTGCGCAATGGCCTTGATTCCGTTATAGCCCGCGGTCTTGCATATGCACCTCACTGCGATCTCCTATGGGTAGAAACAGGCAAGCCAGATCTTGGACTTGCTCGCAATTTTGCTAAGGCGATTCACGAACAATTCCCCGACAAAATGCTTGCTTACAATTGCTCGCCTTCGTTTAACTGGAAGGCTGCACTTTCTGATGATGAGATTGCAAACTTCCAAAACGAACTTGGAAAACTCGGTTACAAATTCCAATTCATCACTTTGGCAGGATTTCATTCGCTTAACTACGGAATGTTCGACCTTGCTCAAGGGTATGCGAGGAGCGGCATGAGCGCTTATGTCGAACTGCAAGAAGCTGAATTCGCTGCCGCAAATCGCGGTTACACGGCAGTCAAGCATCAGGCAGAAGTTGGCACGGGTTACTTTGATCTGGTTTCAACTGCCATAAACCCAGAGAGCGACACCCTTGCACTGGCCGGATCAACTGAATCCGAGCAGTTTCACTAAATCGAAATTCACAATGACAAGAAAGGCGAAAAGATGAGTTACTTCGGTGACGTTCGAATTGTTGGCACCATGCACGATCGGTACGACGAAGTGCTCACGCCTAAGGCGACCGCGTTAATTGCTGCATTGCACCGCGAATTTGATGGACGTCGCCGCGAACTGCTCGCACTTCGCGCAGAGCGAGCGGCTCAACGTGCGGGCGGTGCGGTCCTTGACTTCTTACCGGAGACGCGAGCAATTCGTGAGGATGGGACGTGGCGAGTAGCACCAGCTGCTCCAGGACTAATAGATCGACGCGTTGAGATTACGGGCCCAACCGACGTGAAGATGACCATTAACGCCCTAAATTCGGGTGCAAAGGTTTGGTTGGCAGATCATGAGGACGCGAATACTCCCCTGTGGGAGAACATGATTCAAGGCCAGTTGAATCTTCGCGATGCGATCGATCGAAAGATCGACTACACGAGCCCCGAAGGCAAACGCTACGAACTCAAGCCCGACACTGAACTTGCAACTATTGTGTTGCGGCCTCGCGGTTGGCATTTGCCAGAAAAACATATCCTCGTTGATCGACGTGAGACTTCTGGGTCGTTGGTCGACTTTGCCCTCTACATGACGCTTAGCGCAGGTGCGCAAATAGCGCGCGGCCAAGGTCCGTACTTCTATTTGCCGAAGATGGAGAGTCATCTTGAAGCTCGGCTTTGGAATGACGTTTTTATTCGCGCGCAAGAATTCCTTGGTATCCCGCGCGGAACAATTCGTGCCACCGCCCTCATCGAAACGTATCCGGCCGCATTCGAAATGGAGGAGATCCTCTACGAACTTCGGGAGCACTCGGCAGGTCTCAATGCAGGTCGTTGGGATTACATGTTCAGCATCATTAAAAGTTTCCGTACCAGGGGAAGGCAATTCCTTCTTCCCGACCGCAACTCGGTGACAATGACGGCGCCTTTCATGCGGGCATATGCACAGCTACTTGTAAAGACTTGCCACAAGCGAGGCGCGCACGCGATTGGCGGAATGGCTGCATTCATTCCAAGTAAAGATCCGCAAGCAAATGAAATGGCCTTCGCTAAGGTGCTTGAGGACAAAACCCGCGAAGCCGGAGATGGATTTGATGGTTCCTGGGTCGCCCATCCCGGCATGGTCGGTGTCTGTCGCGATGCTTTTGATGCGGTCTTGAAGGATCGTCCAAATCAACTGGACTTGCCGATCTCGCGCACGCCAATAAGCGCGGCCCAGTTGCTCGACGTTGCATCTGCAAACGGTCAAGTGACAGAGATTGGATTACGGAACAACGTCAGCGTTGGCATTCAATATCTCGAATCTTGGCTTCGCGGCCATGGGGCAGTGGGTATCAATAATTTGATGGAAGATGCGGCAACCGCTGAGATCTCCCGCAGTCAGGTATGGCAGTGGTTGCACACTGGAATCAAACTGGCCGATGGCGAAGTTGTCTCTTCAGAACTCGTCACCCGAGTAATTGCCGAAGAGATGGCGAAGATCACGGCAATTTTGAGTGCTGACTCGATCGTGAATGGGCGATGGAACGACGCACGTGAGATGTTTGAGAATATGGTGCTCTCCAATGACTACCCAGAATTCTTAACGTTGCCGGCCTATGCGAAGATGCCCTGAATGAAAGGATGTTTGTGACTTCCTCAGTTTTGATTGCACCCGATAAGTTCAAAGGCACACTTTCTGCAAAACAGGTCGCTGATGCTATTGGTGCGGGAATTGAGTGTAAGACCAAAGTAAAAATCATCCCCTTGGCAGATGGCGGAGACGGAAGTATCGAGGCGATTCAAGCTGCCGGCTTTGAGGTCGTAAAACTAGATGCATCTATTCCCTCAGCGACAACCAAGCCAGCAACAATTGCACGCAAGGGTGACGTGTACTTTATTGAAGCGGCAGAATTCTGCGGACTCCGACATGTGATCGGTGAACCGGATCCCATGAATTCGAACACTCTAGGAGTTGGGTTAGCCATTCGAAGTGCCCTTGACATGGGTGCCCAAACAATTGTGCTTGGAGTCGGTGGAACTGCGAGCACAGACGGCGGTGTCGGTTTCTTGATGGGGCTGGGTGCGAAATTCTTTACCGAAACCGGAGAATTAATACCACTTGGCGGTGGAGGTCTATTCGTAATTTCACATGCGGACTTTTCTGAACTTGATCCACGTTTGGCTCAGACACAATTCATACTTGCCTCGGATGTTGATAGTTCTTTACTCGGTCCAACCGGCGCCGCCAAACTTTTTTCACCCCAAAAAGGTGCGGATCATCTTCAGGTGGAAGCATTAGAAATGGGTTTAAATCAACTCGCAAAAGTACTCAAATCCAGTTCAAAGCCATGGGCAGAGCGAGCCAAGTACGCGATCGATGCGGAGGGTTCGGGCGCCGGAGGTGGGTTGGGTTTTGCTGCTCTTCTAGTAGGCGCCCGACGTATTCCCGGGGCAGATTACATACTCGATCTTCTTGACCTAGATCAAGCTCTATCGCATTGCCGCTTGGTAGTTACAGGAGAAGGCGCTCTCGATGAACAGTCTTTGACCGGTAAATTGCCTATTGCGCTGGCGAATCGTGCTCGGGCATTGAACATTCCCGTGTTTGCAGTTGTCGGGACCTGTCGACTTAGTATCAAGGAATATCTTGCAGCTGGAATAACCCAGGTATTCGCTCTAGACAAATTAGATGTCCGTTGCGCAACCGATTCAGAATTGAGTATGAAGTTACTGACTCAAGTAGGACGCGAAATCGCTACGTACCTACCAACTTACTAAGGCGATAACCTTCACTTATGACTTCTGAGCGCATCGCAGTAATTGGCGCTGGAATAATTGGACTTGCGGTTGCGCGTCGCATCGGGCAAGTTCGTTCCGGAGCAGAGATCACGGTGCTGGACAAGGAAAATATTGTTGGAGCTCATCAAACATCGCACAACAGCGGGGTAGTTCACGCTGGCCTGTATTACAAACCGAATTCACTAAAGGCAGTTCTCTGCCGTCGTGGATCGGTATTGCTCCGCGAATATTGCCAGGAGAAGGGCATCAAGTTCGACGAGTGCGGAAAACTCGTGCTCGCAATCAATGAATCTGATGTAATTGAACTAAATCGGATTGAAGAGCGGGCGAAACGAAATGAAGTTGAGGGCCTGCGACGAGTCGAGCCGGAAGCCATTCGAGAGATAGAACCACATGCGGTGGGAATTGCTGGCCTGTATTCACCTCGAACGGCGATTACTGACTTTCCGGCCGTTGCACGCGCCTATGCGGACGACATAGTCGCTGCGGGTGGGCGCTTGGTGCTCGGCCAAGAAGTGAAGGCGATCACCTTGCGAAGCAACGGTGTTGCCGTAAAGGTAAGTGAGGAAGAGAAGTTATTTGACCGTGTTGTGATCTGCGCAGGGTTACAGTCAGATGAAATTGCGGAGATGGTTGGCGATGACAAGGAGCCCGCGATTGTTCCCTTCCGCGGCGAGTATTACCGACTTGTTCCCGCAAAGCACGATCTAGTTAAGGGTTTGATATACCCAGTACCCGATCCGAACTACCCGTTTCTCGGCGTGCATTTCACACGGCGCGTTGACGGAGGAGTCGACGTTGGCCCAAATGCAGTGCTTGCTCTGGCACGAGAGGGATATCTCCGACGCGATTTCTCTCCGTCAGATCTCCTTGAGACTTTGCGATGGCCGGGTTTTCAGAAGTTGGCCCGTAAGCATTGGAAGATGGGCATCTCAGAAATGATCGGGTCTTTAAGCAAGCACCAATTTCTAAATCGCGCTCGTATTTATATCCCCGAATTGCAGGACAGTGATGTCGTGCGCGGTGGCGCTGGAGTTCGCGCGCAGGCCGTAGATCGCGACGGTTCCTTGGTTGAGGATTTTAGAATTCATCATCTCGGGAAAGTATTGGCAGTTCGAAATGCACCGTCGCCTGGAGCTACTTCAAGTTTGGCAATTGCCGAACATATTTGCGACGAGCTTTTCAAGAGCGATTAACTGGGAGAATGTTCCTTTATGTCGGACGTAATTCTTTGACCGGCTTCTGAATTCACGTCCGCCACCTCTGCGAACTTCTCCCAATTCGAAACAGCTGATTTCACTTCATTGATTATCGATTTGTAAGCTGGAATTGCCTGACTATCTCCTACGGCCAGAAAATCCTCCATTGTTATCTGATCGAATTTCCCGTTGATACTCATTTGGTGATGCTGAGTCCATCTACCTTGTGGATTGTAGGCATGGGTTATGTCGTATGCGGGCGCAAGGCGCCATGCCTCGTCTTTTGAAAGAAGGAAGGCAAAGTTTTTTGTGTGGTCATCTCGATTGAGCGCGAAGACATTGAAGACCATCCTCCGAAAGGCTTCAACCAGCTCGGCTTCACCCATTCCAAGGTTGCGAATCACGTTGAAGTATTGAGCGTAGGAGTGAGTCTGGCGGAACCGGAAATCCAATTGGTCGATTGCGCAGAGAGACTGAAGATGAATTCTTTCCCCGGAAGTTTCTCGGTCAAACCGCCGAGTGAGGAAGTGGGCCCGTGGACCTTCGGGTAGCAATTGGCATTCTGACATCGTGATGCCGGCGTCTTTGGCCATCAAGTAGTAGGCGTATTCGATTCGCGTAAATTGCGCCGGAGCATCAAGTGAATTTATGGATCCGTCCGCAGCACTGCTTACACCATCTAATTTGAGTAACCACGGTTCGAAACCAGGCTCGTTGGTCGTATAGCCCGATCGAATTTGACCCGTGGCTGGGTTGTATCCGATGACGGCTTTGGCACGAGCTCCACCTGCCGAGGATCCAACTTGAATCAATTGCGAAAGTGCATCGTGTGTCGACGTAGATGTCGGAATTGTCCCCGCAAGGAGTGTTCTAGCTTGTGTCACTATGTCCGCGAGTTGAATTGCTGTGGTTGGACCTTCTAATCCAGATTGTGCTGGCTGAAAACTCAAGGCTCCGAGCGCCCGCTCACCTGCATAGGCAAGTCGATCCAGACTAGTTATTTCAGTTTTGTTGACTCCCTGTTCCGCTAGCCAGGCATCTATGACTGCATTGCCGAAATCATCTGGGAGTGCATCGGCAACCATCGCTGGCAAGCCATAGAAGGTCTGTTTTGAAAGTTGAGGAAATGTGTATGTGCCGCCGCGATTGGGCATGTGCAACGGCGAGAGTTCAATACCAGTAGCCACCCATTGCGGCGAGTACTCAAATACGTTGAGATCGCTTTTAGGATCGTAGGCGAGCGCGCCCACTGTGCGACCCCAACATCGAACCTCGATGACTTCAACTGGGATGTAACTGGCCATCATCGGCTCGATTTTCTTTGTGCTTCAAGCAAAGCAAGCGGTGAGATTGTCGAAACTGGCGTGAAGATTTTTTCGAGCTCACCCTCTAAACCCAGGGCTCGAGCGACGTTGAAAAAGGTGGCAAGGCTTGAGCCATTGCCTGCCTCTAGGTACTTAATGGCCGATCGCGAAACATTGGATCTATCTGCCAGTTCTTGCTGAGTCAGGTCGCGTTGCTTTCTTGCGGCCTTGATCCGGCGACC
>JAHEXJ010000110.1 GCA_023252155.1 Actinomycetes bacterium
CGGGATAGAAAATGTCGAAATCGGTGAGTTTTTCACCGGTTGATACGAACATGATCGGGCGCTTGGTCATCTTCGCGATCGACAGGGCGGCACCACCTCTGGCATCGCCATCCATTTTGGTTAGAACGACGCCGTCAAAACCCACACCCTCAAGGAAAGATTGAGCCGTGCGAACCGCGTCTTGTCCAATCATCGCGTCAACTACAAACAAAATCTCATTGGGATTGATCGCATCGCGGATGGCGATAGCTTCCCTCATCAAGGATTCATCCACGCCGAGTCGTCCGGCAGTGTCCACGATGACCATGTTGTGCAATTTCGCCTTGGCGAAGGAGACTCCGTCGCGGGCCACCTTCACTGCGTTGCCGACGCCGTTTCCTGGTTCAGGAGCAAAGACCGGCACCCCGATGCTCTGCCCCACGACCTGCAATTGAGTTACCGCATTGGGGCGGGCAAGGTCTGATGCGACCAACAACGGGGTGTTGCCCTGGTCGGCGAAGTGCTTGGCCAACTTGCCCGCAAGGGTCGTCTTACCAGCTCCTTGCAGACCCGCCAACATGATGACTGTCGGGGGTTGCTTGGAGAAACGAACGCGCCTTGCCTGGGCGCCGAGAATTTCAATCAAAGCGGCATTGATGATGTCGAAAATAACTTGGGCTTGATTGCTGCCCGATTGCAGGGTCGGGAGTGCGTCCAAGGACTTGGTGCGGACTTCCTCGATAAATTCGTTGACCACCGAGAGCGCCACGTCCGCCTCAAGCAGAGCCGTCCGAATTTCCTGACAAGTGTTGTCGATATCAGAGGGGGAAATCTTGCCGCGAGAACGGAGGGCACTTAGGGAAGCGGAGAAGCGCTGGGTCAGTGAATCAAACATAGGTGGGTAGCCTAACGCGAGATGTTGTGAGATTTATCAACGGCCCTTGGCTCAAGAATCGAATGACCGATGGCGGCAGAGGGCTAGATTTCTACGGTGAGCAAATTCGGAGATGGGCTCCTTGAAGGCTGGTGGATGCTCTTTGAAACATTCTGGGCGCTAGTTCTCGGCTTCACTCTCTCTGGCGCGGTCCAGGCATTCGTCTCCAAGGCCAAAATGAAAAGCGTCCTTGGCGATCACCAGCCCAAGACCGTGGCACGCGCATCCTTTTTCGGAATGGTGAGCTCGTCGTGCTCGTACGCGGCCAGCGCGTTAGGAAAGAGCCTTTTCAGCAGGGGCGCCGACTTCACTTCCTCGATGGTCTTCATGTTCGCCTCAACCAACTTGGTTATTGAATTGGGACTCGTGCTCTTCATTCTGATCGGCTGGCAGTTTGCCGCAGCTGAATTCGTTGGTGGCGCGGTGATGATCGTTCTTCTCACCATCCTTCTCCCCCGCTTGCTTCCCGCGACCATGATCGAAACTGCTCGCGGATCGTTGGAAGAGACCGACGATGAAGAAGTAATGCAGAGTTCGTGGAAAGAGAAATTCAAATCTCGTCGTGGTTGGAAGAATGCAGCCGGTTACACCATGGGCGACTTCATCATGTTGCGAAAAGAGCTGCTCATCGGATTCGCCGTTGCAGGCCTTGCTTCGACACTTGTTCCCGTCCATTTTTGGCGTGGACTATTTCTTACCGGTCACGGCTTCTTCTCGGCCCTCGAAAACGCGGTCATCGGACCATTCATCGCCTTCATAAGTTTTGTCTGCTCGATTGGAAATGTTCCGCTCGCCGCTGCTCTTTGGCATGGCGGTATCACGTTCGGCGGAGTCGTCGCATTCATATTCGCAGACCTGCTTGCCTTCCCACTTGTGATGATTTATCGCAAATATTATGGAAACCAACTAGCCATCCGGATGTCGTTCATATTCTGGTTCGTGATGAGCCTAAGTGGCCTCATCACCGAAGGAATCTTCTTACTCTTCTCGCAAGTCCCCGATCACAAAGCTAACGTTATGGTGGCTAAACACATCGGTTGGAACACCACGACAGTCCTAAATGTCGTGGCCCTCGCAGTGCTCGCAACGGTCTATTGGCTCTACAAAACGAAAGGTCCAAACGAAATGGAAAATGAATACGCACAAGATGTTGTATGCAAAATGCAGGTAAGAAAGTCCGACGCTCCTGCAAAGACTGAATACAACGGGAAGATGTATTACTTCTGCATGCC
>JAHEXJ010000004.1 GCA_023252155.1 Actinomycetes bacterium
AACTGAAGCGATTCACCGTAACGCCAGAAAATCAGAAGGCACCTCTGGCAACTTTAAGCGGCGGTAATCAGCAGAAGGTGCTTCTTGCGAAGTGGGCTATTGCAGACCCAAAAGTATTCATTCTTCACGAACCAACTCACGGTGTGGACGTCGGGGCAAAGAGAGAAGTCTTTGCACAGCTCGAATTGTTGGCTCGTAAAGGCGCGGTCTTATTGATTAGCAGCGTCGAATATGAAGATTTGGTCAACATGTGCGATCGAGTTCATGTTGTACGTAAAGGTGCCATCATTCGCACCTTCTCCGGCGAATTCCTTAACGCCCACGATCTTGCTGCGGCGGTGCATGCACGATGAGGAAATCATGAAGATCCAAGGCGCAGTTCTTGAGCGAATGAATGACCCCAGGCCTTATTCAACGAGTAACCCGATCTCAATAAGGACTTTGGATCTCGACCCTCCGGGCCCTGGCGAACTCCTCATTCGCATGGAGATCGCAGGTGTGTGTCACTCTGATTTGTCCGTAGTCAATGGAAGTCGACCACGACCATTACCGATGCTAATAGGGCATGAAGCCGCAGGCATTGTGGAGGCGATAGGCGATGGAGTAGAGGATATTGAAGTCGATCAGCGAGTGGTCACTACTTTTCTTCCGCGATGCGAGAATTGCCGTGCGTGCAAATCTGGCGGAAAAGCTCCGTGTACAAACGGAAGCGCTTCCAATACTTCGGGAACACTACTTCGCGGGGGTTCGCGACTCCATCTTGGCAATACCGTAATTCGTCATCATCTCGGGGTATCGGGATTTGCAACGTATGCAGTTGTGGACCGTCATTCGGTGGTGCCAGTTGATTTGGATGTCCCTGCAAAAGTCGCGGCGATGATGGGGTGTGCCGTCCTTACCGGCGGTGGTGCCGTTATCAATTCCGGCCAACTCCGAGAAGGTGAGACGCTTGCCGTAATTGGGTTGGGTGGCGTAGGCATGGCCGCGGTACTCGCCGGATTGGCGTTTAAGGGTGTCCGTGTAATTGGAGTGGACTCCAGAGAAGAGAAACTTTCGCTAGCGGCAGAATTTGGAGTACACGAAACCTATTTACCCGGAGAGGCAAAAAAAGCCGGCGTTAAAGCAGATGTCGTTGTGGAGGCCGTGGGAAGCGCAAAAGCCTTTGGATCAGCCATCGCATTGACCGCTCCAGGTGGGCGGACAATCACGGTGGGACTTCCCGCCGCCGACGAATTAGCCAAGATTTCTCCACTTAGTTTAGTCGCCGAAGGACGCTCCATTATTGGAAGTTACATGGGCTCCTCAATTCCAGCCCGGGACGTGCCGATCTTTATAAAAATGTGGCGCGAAGGAAAATTTCTCGTGGAGAAACTTGTATCGGCTGAGATTGAACTCACCGATATCAATCACGCCATGGATGAATTGGCCGACGGTAACGCAATTCGTCAGTTGATTGTCTTCTGATGAAGGTGAAATTACAAAACTCTGCAAGGACGAATACAACAAAGGGGACTAACTGATATGAGTAACGCAAAGACACTGAGAAAATTGTTGGCTGGAATGGACGTTGCACCGCTGGTCCTGCCAGGTGTCGGTACACCTTTGGAGGCCGTAAGTGCTCAGGCCGCGGGCTTCAAAGCAATCTATATCAGTGGCTATGCCGTTGCTGCATGGAGACACGGTCTCCCAGATATTGGATTGCTCGGAGCTCGTGACACTGTGAATGCGCTCGCGGCAATCACTCGTGTCGTGTCACTCCCTGTCATTGTCGATGCTGACACCGGATATGGCGGACCGGCATCTGTCCACGCCAATGTGCGTCTTCTTGAGGCCGCAGGGGCGGCTGCCATCCAAATTGAAGATCAAACATGGCCGAAAAGATGCGGTCACATGGCAAATAAAGAAGTAATTAGTGCTGACGATGCGGTACTCAAAGTCGCGGCGGCTGTAGCAGCGCGTACAAATCCTGACACGGTCATTATTGCCAGAACCGATGCAATTGGTCCTCTTGGTTTAGATGAGGCTATCAAGCGCGCTCGAATGTTTGGTAATGCCGGCGCTGACATTCTCTTCATTGACGCACCGCAATCTGTGGAGCAATTACAAACTATCGGCAAGTCTCTACCCGGACCATTGATGGTCAACATGAGTGAAGCGGGATTGACGCCTGCTATGTCGGCGCAAGAATTCCACAAGCTGGGCTTTGGAGTTGTCGCATTTCCTACCGCTGCATTGCGCGTTGCCGCCAATTCCATCGATCAACTCTTCGCCGACCTAAAGGCCACGGGAGATACGAGGCAGTGGATGGACCGCATGTTAACTCTCGATGATCTAAACAAATTGGTCAATATTGATCACTATCTCGAGATCGACAATAGGACTTTATAGGTGACTCAATTGAAAAACTCGCTTCCACTAGACGATCTTCGAGTTGTCGAACTCGGATCGCTTCTGGCTGGGCCTTTCTGTGGTCAATTACTTGGTGACTTCGGAGCTGAAGTTATAAAAGTTGAGGACCCAGGGGTTGGTGATCCGATGCGCCAATGGGGAAGAGAAAAGCCTTATGGCACTTCTCTTTGGTGGCCAGTCGTTGCGCGGAATAAGAAGTCGGTAACCGCGGATTTGCGGACGCAAAAGGGCCAAGACTTGATTCGAAAACTCATTTCAAAGGCCGACATACTTATTGAGAACTTTCGTCCCGGCACACTTGAAAAATGGGGACTTGGTCCTGAACAATTATGGAAAATTAATCCGGGCTTGATCATTACCCGTGTAACTGGCTTTGGTCAGACCGGCCCGTATTCTGAGCGAGCCGGATTCGGATCCATCGGTGAAGCGATGGGCGGCATTCGCTACATTACTGGTGATCACGATCGTCCACCCGCGCGAACCGGAGTCTCATTGGGAGACTCGCTTGCTGCAACTTTTGCAACCCTTGGCACACTCGTTGCACTTCATTATCGCGCCCGTACTGGAAAAGGTCAGGTTGTCGATTCGGCCATTTACGAAGCAGTGCTGGCACTTACAGAATCGCTTATCCCAGAGTGGCAAATTGCGGGATACCAACGTGAACGCACTGGTGCTACGTTGCCAAATGTGGCGCCGAGCAATGTTTATCCCACACATGATGGCGAAATGATTTTGATCGCTGCAAACCAAGATGGTGTTTTCCGCCGCTTGGCAACAGCAATGGGCCGCCCTGATTTAGCCGATGATGCTCGCTACTCCACACATAGTGCTCGAGGCAGCAATATGGACGAGTTGGACGGACTCATTGCCACGTGGACAAACACTTTGAATGCAGATGATTTGCTTGAAACTTTGCATTCGGGAGGGGTTCCGTGCGGGCGAATCTTCCGTGCCAAGGACATGATGTCAGATCCGCATTTCGCAGCGCGAGAAGCCATAGTGAAACTCCAGCATCCCGATCTTGGCGATTTTGCAATGCAAAATGTATTCCCACGCTTATCAGAAAGCCCAGGGGAGGTCCGACATGTTGGGCCGACTTTGGGTCAACACAACCAAGAAATATACCAAGCCTTGTTGGGACTCAATGATGACGAAATGTCTTCGTTGAGCGCAGCCGGCGTCATCTAAGGAGATCACATGACTTATCGCATCGGCGTCGATGTTGGTGGAACCTTCACCGATATATTGCTTATGAACGAAGAGACTGGAGAGACTTTTCGGGCTAAGACATCTTCAACCCCCGAAGACCAATCCATAGGCGTATTGCGCGGCATGGAACGCGCATGTCAGCAAGCAGGTATTGGTCTCGATCAAATCGGAGAGGTCCTTCACGGAACGACGGTTGCAACAAATGCCATTTTGGAAGGCAAAGGCGCCAAAGTCGGCCTTGTCACTACTCGCGGTTACAGGCAGGTACTGCAGATCGCCCGTTCCTTCGTACCTGGTGGACTTGCAGGCTGGATCATCTGGCCAAAGCCAGAGCCACTAGCATCATTGGAAGATACGGTCGAAGTCATTGAACGCATTGGTAGCACCGGCGAAATTGTTACCGCATTGGATGAAGCCGATGTCAGAACACAACTCAAGAAACTTTCAAAGCGCGGCATCGAAGCGCTCAGTATCAGTCTAATTAATTCATTTACTAATTCTGCACACGAAAAGCGAATTGCTGAGATTGCGGCCGAGGAACTTCCAGGAATTCAAATCTCAGTCTCATCGTCGGTTCTTCCTGAATTAAGGGAGTACGAGCGAACAATCACGACAGTCGCTAACGCATATGTGCAGCCACAAGTTGCAAAATATGTGGCGACTCTTGAGTCCCAACTTAAGGGAGCAGGCGTTCAAGGCAAACTCTTCATTCTTAGAAGCGATGGTGGTTTGGTTTCTGGTCAAACTGCTGGCCAAAATCCGGTTTCTTTACTGCTTTCGGGACCTGCAGGTGGAGTTGCCGGCGCAGTATGGGTGGCCGAGCAAACTGGCTACCGCGATTTCTTGACGATTGACATCGGCGGAACATCCACCGACGTTGCGCTCGTGCAAGACCTGACACCACGAGTCGGTCGCGAGACAACGGTTGGCGACCTCAAGGTTCGAGCAACCTCAATCGATGTTCGTACCGTTGGAGCTGGCGGCGGATCTATCGCTCACGTTCCACCACTAACTAAGGCCCTTCGCGTTGGCCCACAAAGTGCCGGCGCCGTACCTGGACCTGCGGCTTACGGTGCAGGTGGAATCGAACCCACGGTAACCGATGCCAACGTTGTTCTTGGTTATCTCCCAACTGTTCTTGCGGGTGGAGAGATTTCTCTCGACAAGGAAGCCGCGCGTAGCGCCGTCCAACGCATCGTTGATGCGACAAGTCTTGACACCGTCGAAGCCGCTGCTGCGGGCATCATCGACATCGTCAATGAGAACATGCTCGGTGCTCTTCGCCTCGTATCAGTTCAGCAAGGTTTTGATCCGCGCGAATTTGCTCTCGTTGCCTTCGGTGGTGCCGGACCTCTTCACGCGAATGCACTCGGAGTACTCACTGGAGCATGGCCGGTAATTATCCCGCCATCACCTGGCGTGCTCTGTGCTTACGGTGATGCGACAACCAACTTGCGAAACGAATCGGTTAGAACTTTAATCCGTCGATTTAGTGATACGACGGATGACAAGCTCAAAGAAATGCTTACCGAATTGGCAACAAGTGCTCGCGTCCCATTGACGATGGGTGATATTCCAGAGTCTGAACAGCAAATTACCTATTCTGGTGATTTGCGTTATCACGGCCAGGGATTTGAAATTCCTGTAACAATCGACATTGATGCATTCGATGGCAAAGGTGGAGGACTCAACGCGTTGCGCGCAGCCTTCGACGCCGAGCACGAGCGCCTCTTCTCCTTCTTGCTAGATACCGAGCACGAATTAGTAACAATTCGAGCAACTGCAAGTGGTCCACGACCAGAGGTCGTTGCCCCAGTGCTTCCAGAAGGTAGCTCTGATCCCTCCGAGGCCTTCGTAAATACGACCGAAATCTGGGCTCAAGGTGGCCTAGTGAATGCCAATATCTACGATCGCGGAAAACTCAAGGCGCGAAATGTGATTCATGGTCCGGCAATCATCACTGAAATGGACTCGACCACTCTGGTCCTACCAGGCCACTCTGCGACAGTACATCGCAGCGGAAGCATCCTTATTGAACCCCTTGGCACCAACGAAACACTGGAAGGCTGACCCATGGCTAAATTAATTGAAACAGCAACAACGCCACTGCGTTCGGTAGAGGTTGACGTTGTCACCCTTGACCTCGTCGAGAATGCTCTTCGCAATGCACGTTATGAAATGGACGAAGTGCTTTTCAGAACGGCGCTTTCTCCAGGTATTCGCGAACAGCATGACGAGTTTCCTCTGATTGCAAATCGCGAAGGAAAGATGGTTGTCGGCCAATTTGGCCTTTCGGTTCCCGACTTCCTTGAGAACTTTGAGGGAACAATTGAAGAAGGCGACGTTCTGCTTACTTCAGATCCTTATTCATGCGGCGGCTCGATTAGCCACGCAAATGACTGGCTCGTCGTAATGCCGATCTACTTCGAGGGCCGGATTATTTCGTGGGCCGCGATGTTCGGGCATATGTCCGATGTCGGAGGAAAGACGCCAGCGTCTATGCCAACCGATGCCAAGACGATCTTTGAAGAGGGAATCGTAATTCCCCCATTCAGGCTGTATAAGAAGGGCGAGCTCGATCATGATGCTTTGAAGATCATTCTCAATCAGGTCCGAAAGCCAGATTGGAATAGAGCCGACTTGAATGGACTCGTTGCCGCCTGTCGAACCGCAGGTCGTCGAGTTCAAGAAATGTGCGCGCGATTCGGCGTGGATGCATTCGACTCTGCACTCACTGCTCTTCTCGATCGTAACTATCAGGCGATGAAGGTTCTGCTCGCGATGGTATTCAAGGATGGCGAGACGATTTCGTTCACTGATTACATCGATGACGATGGACGCGGACACGGACCGTACGAGCTCAAGTTGAGCCTTACTCGCACAGGCGAAAAAGTGCTTCTGGACTTCACTGGAAGCTCACCGCAAGCCGAAGGACCGATCAACTACTACATCAATGAGAATCTCGTTCGAATGTTTTTCGGCATCTACATGATCACCGTGGCAGATCCGCAAATCCTCTGGAACGACGGCTTCTATCCGTTGGTCGACGTTGAAATTCCGAAGGATTCTTTCTGGCAACCGAAGTACCCAGCCGCGCTCAACGCGCGTAACCACGGCGTTGGTCGTATCTTCGATCTCTTCGGTGGACTTCTAGGGCAGAACAATCCGGATCTTCTAAACGCCGCCGGATTCTCATCCTCACCACACTTTATGTACTCAGGAAATTACACAACAGGTCCGCGCAAGGGAGAGTGGTTCCAGCTCTACTCAGTCTCCTTCGGCGGAATTCCTGGACGTCCAGTTGGTGATGGGCCTGATGGCCATTCGCTCTGGCCGTCCTTTGTGAATATCCCTTGCGAATATCTGGAGTCGTACTACCCGATGCGTATCGAGCGATTGGAAACCGTTTCAGATACAGGCGGTGCCGGTCTTCATCGAGGTGGCAACGGGGTGGAAACTGAATACTTCTTCCTTGAGCCTGGAACGATCGCCATCCACGATGATCGTTGGTTGACGTATCCATGGGGTGTGAACGGTGGAGAGCCAGGTGCCAGAGGACGCAAATGGATTCAACGTGTCGACGGCACGAAGGAAATTCTCCCCAGCAAGCTCATTGATGTCCCTGTTTACCCTGGAGATGTTCTGCACTACATCACATGGGGTGGAGGCGGATGGGGCGATGGACTTCTTCGCGATCCAGAGTTGGTCGCACTTGAAATTCGTCGAGGTCTTGTAACGTCCGAGGGAGCATTGCGCTACGGCGTTGTTTGCGATGAAAACGGAGTCTTGGATGAGGCTGCAACGAAGAAGTTACGCGAAAAGATGGCCGGCGAGCGGGTTTATCCGCTACCGACCTTCAACATGGGACCACCTTTGGCAACGATCCTTGAACGTGCATTCGAAGAGACGGGCCTTCATGCTCCAGTGAAGCCGGTACCTCTTCTCTAAGACAACTGTTGTGGACCGCCTCGGTTCAGAGAGGGTGCTGAGGCGGTTCGCAATGAGTCCTTGTCGACGATTATCAATTCTTCTAAGGAGGAGCACATGTCCGGCATTGAAATTTGTGATGTCTCTCCCCGCGACGGACTGCAAAATGAAGCAATACTCTTTTCCACTGAAGAAAAAGTTGATCTGGTCAAGCAAATCATTCTTGCGGGTGTGCGCCGAATTGAGGTGACCAGTTTCGTCAATCCTTCTCGAGTTCCACAAATGGCCGATGCCGCCGAAGTTATGAGCGCACTTCCCAGACCCGAGGGCGTTCGTTATTCGGGTCTTGTGATGAATCAACGGGGTTTGGAACGTGCTCTACTCGCCAAGGTGCACGAAGTAAATATCGTGGTTGTCGCAACCGATACATTCTGCGGCAAGAACCAGGGAATGACGACTCAACAATCAATTGAAGTAGCGGCAAACCTCGTAACTGCTGCCCGAAGCGCCGGTATCGATTCAACAATTACAATCGGCGCCGCCTTCGGTTGTCCGTTTGAAGGTGAAGTTTCCATCGAAAGAATTAGAGACGTCATCGCTCAAGTCGTTGATGCTGGTCCCGATGAGTTAGCCCTTGCCGACACTATTGGCGTCGCTGTCCCGAGCGACATTATTGAAAGACTCAACATCGTACGAAGCCTGGCACCTTCCACATTGCCGCTCCGCCTCCATCTTCACGACACTCGCCACACGGCCGTTGCCAATGCGCTGGCTGCTTTTGAAGTCGGAGTCAACGCACTGGACGCAAGCGTTGGAGGCATGGGTGGTTGCCCGTTCGCGCCAAAAGCCACAGGAAATGTTGCCACTGAAGATCTGCTCTACCTCTTTGACCGCATGGATGTGCAGACAGGCGTTTCATTCGATCGAATCGTGGAGACAACGCAATGGCTTGAAGGCAAGCTCGATAAGAAATTACCCGGTGCTCTCCTTAGAGCGGGTTCGTTCCCAATTACCGAAAGTGTCCACTAAAAATGGGGAAAACACTCGTCGAAAAGGTCTGGGCAGAGCACGTTGTCCGAAGTGCAGATAACGAGCCTGACCTTCTCTTTATTGATCTTCATCTAGTCCATGAAGTTTCGTCACCGCAGGCCTTTGATGGACTGCGTTTGGCTGGAAGAAAAGTCAGCAGACCCGACCTAACTCTTGCGACCGAGGACCACAACGTACCAACGCTCAACATTGATCAACCGATCGCCGACCCGGTATCACGAATCCAGATTGAAACACTTCGTAAGAACTGCGAAGAATTTGATATCCACCTCTACCCACTCGGAAGTCGAGAGCAGGGGATCGTTCACGTAATTGGACCAGAGTTAGGGTTGACTCAACCGGGAATGACGATTGTGTGCGGTGATTCCCATACCTCAACTCATGGTGCCTTCGGGGCAATTGCTTTTGGTATTGGCACGAGTGAAGTTGAACATGTGTTGGCAACACAGACACTCTCGCAGGCAAGGCTAAAAACTATGGCTGTGAATGTGACGGGCGTTCTATCTCCCGGTGTTACATCGAAGGATCTTGCTTTGGCATTGATTGCCCAAACCGGTACCGGCGGCGGGCAAGGTTTCGCTGTGGAGTATCGGGGAGTCGCAATCGAGAAGATGTCAATGGAATCTCGGATGACGCTTTGCAATATGTCGATTGAGTGGGGCGCCAAAGTGGGACTGATCGCGCCAGATCAAAGAACTTTTGAATACCTAAAGGGTAAGAAGTTTTCCCCAAAACGTGAGGATTGGGATCGTGTCGTTGAGCATTGGAAGAGTCTGGCAACGGATTCTGATGCGGTCTTCGACAAGGAGATTGTCATCGACGCCAGTCTTGTCACGCCATTTGTAACGTGGGGGACCAACCCAAGTCAGGGAGTCGCCTTGAGTTCTAAAGTTCCAATGCCCGAGGACTTCGCGAGTGTTGCTGAACAAATTGATGCGACGAAAGCGCTCGAATATATGGATCTCACACCCGGGACGCCGATGCGCGAAATTGAAATTGACACCGTATTCATTGGCTCTTGTACGAACAGCCGCATTGAGGATTTTCGTGCGGCTGCTGAAGTAATTAGGGGCCGAAAAGTAGCGAAAAATACTCGGTTATTGGTGGTCCCAGGGTCGGTTCGAGTTCGTCTCGAGGCCGAGGCTGAAGGGCTCGACTCCATCTTCGTCGACGCCGGCGGTGAGTGGCGAGGTGCAGGTTGTTCGATGTGTCTTGGAATGAATCCCGACAAATTGAAACCGGGAGAGCGAAGTGCTTCAACTTCGAACAGAAATTTTGAAGGGCGGCAAGGCAAAGGTGGACGAACACATTTAGTGTCTCCACTGGTCGCGGCAGCTACTGCCGTCATGGGTCACTTGGCCGCTCCGACGGATTTGCCATCTGAAGTGAGAGGTTGAAGAAGATGGAGAAATTCACCACTCATGCAGGTTTGGCGGTGCCGATGAGAATTAGCAACATTGACACGGACCAAATCATTTCCTCGGCACACTTAAAGAGGATCACGCGGACGGGCTTTGAAGATGCTCTATTTGAAGAATGGCGAAAAGATCCAGAATTTATTTTGAACAATCCGCAATATTCCACCGCCTCCATCTTGATCGCTGGTGCAAATTTTGGAATTGGATCTTCTCGTGAGCATGCCGTCTGGGCGTTGATGGACTATGGATTCAAGGTTGTGATTTCGTCCAGATTCGGGGACATCTTCCGAGGCAACTCGGGCAAGGCCGGCTTATTAACCGCACAAGTGGAGCAAGATCTAGTCGATCGATTGTGGTCGGCGGTTGAGGCTGAGCCGGCGCTCACGGTGAGCGTCGATCTGGAGGCTCGGATGATACGTTGCGGAACTTTGTCAGTACCGTTCCAAATCGATGATTACACGCGATGGCGTTTTCTCGAAGGCCTTGACGATATCGGGATTACTCTCTCCCATCGTGACGAGATTGCTAATTTCGCGAAGTCTCGCCACGACTGGATGCCAAGGATTAATTAGGGAGTTGGCTGAGCTCTCCAGAATTTGTCCTATGACGCCTTTGCTTGAATCTCTGCCATCGTTTCGCTGAATGCGGCCAACTCGTGTGGCTCACCTTCGACAAGGGAGGGAATCGTGCGGAAATATGCACGAATTTCTTCGCCGTCTATGCGGTATTCAACAAGTCCTAGTTGATTAATCCCTAGTGTTCCGCCAAGGACAATGAAGGCAGTAGATGGCGCTGAGACCGTAAGGGTCTCTCCCTCTTGGCCTTGCATGAATCGGTGTAGGTGGCCAGAGCCGACCAGTTTCACGCGGGAGTTTGAGAAGATTTTGAGAAGTCGATCGCGGTCTGCCTCCTCGATAGCCAAGGCGTGTTCGGTGAATCCTGGCATTGGTGACCAGAATGGGCGGTGTAGGAAGAACGCGACGCAGCGTCCCTGAACTTGGGCTGCTACCTCTTCTAGCCACTCCCATTGTTCGGACTCTTCTGGAAGGTCAGAGGAGAAAACTTCGCTGTTCAATCCGATGATTGCCCATGTTGAATTCGGAAGTTCGAGAAAGCGGTCTGTTCCGAATGTCTTCTTATAGTTCGAGACTCGCTCGCTGGTGGTGACGAGGCCCATCCAAGCGTGCTCGCCTGGCATTCCGACATCGTGATTTCCAGGGAGGATTCGCACTGGCGCAGAGAATCCTTCATGAGCAAGACGAGCAGTCTCGCGATCTGCGTCGCTGTCAGGCGAAAGGATTACTAGGTCGCCGGTGTTAATCACTAGATCTGGCTTGAGGACTTCATTAACGTATTCGACGAGCTTGGTGAAGTTTTCACTTGTCACTCCGCCTATGTGAGATAGGTGGGTGTCAGAGAGTTGAACGATACGCATTGTTTCCTCCAGGTTAGTTGTTGGTGATGCCTATTTGAGGCCAGAACGTACGAATGCATTTATTAGACGTCGTTGAAGAAGTGCATAGAGACCGAGAATTGGAAGTGTGGCCAGGGCTGAAGCCGCCATCAATGCGCCGTAGTTGACGGATACCGAGTTGAGGAAACCTTGAATGCCGAGTTGGATAACCGAATTCGGCGTGCGGTAGACAAGCAGTGGCCAGAAGTATTCGTTCCAGACTGAGACGAATAGCAGAATCTCAAGGGCTGCCAGTGCTGGACCCAGGTTCGGTACCACGACCTTCCAGAGAGTCTTCCATGCAGAGAGGTCGTCGAGTCGGGCGGCTTCAAAAAGTTCTGTTGGAAAGGCCTTCAGGTGCTGTCTAAGAAGCATTACTGCAAACGCCGAACTCAATTGCGGAACAATGATGCCAACCAAAGAGTTGAGAAGCCCTAAGTGGAAGAGCATTACGTAGTTGGGCAACATTGTTACTTGGAAAGGCACGAGCCAACTTCCGATAAAGAGCAAAAACAATAGGTTCTGGCCCTTGAAATTGAACCGTGCGAAGGAATAGGCGGCGAATAATGCGATCAGAAGCGAGCCCACAGAGACGCTGACTGCGATTATGACGGTGTGCTCCAAGAGCATCCAAATAGGTAATCCCCGAATTGCATCCGAATAATTGGTAATACTGAAACCCTTTGGGATCAATCCAGAGGTGAAGAAATCATTCGGCGGTCGAAAGGAAGTAAAGAACATCCACGCAATGGGGAAGACGCAAAAGAGTGCGACTAACCCAAGGGTGAAGTGACCGGTCCACTTGACCCGCTTTGAAACTGAATGGCCAAATCCCATCGGGGGAGCGGATTTGGTCTTTCTCATTACACTGCGATGAGTAGGAGCGATTGCAGGTGATGGGGGCAGTTCGAAGTCGATTGTCGTTGCTGGCCCATCAAGGGTTATGAGTCCCATTTTTCTCCTAGTTATCGTAGAAACTGAAACGGTCGAGAAGTCGAATGCACACCAGAGCGATCGCTCCGAAGAGGAAGAAGAAGCAGACCGCCGCTGCCGACGCCAGTCCCACGTTGAAGCTTTGGAAACCGTATTGGTACAGGAAGTAGTAAATGTCAGTAGTGCTTCCCATCGGCCCACCTTGCGTCATGGCGTTGAGTAGAGGAAAGACAATCTGACTGGAAAGCAGAACTACCGTGATGAACATGAACATCAAAGTCGGGGATAGCAATGGCAAAGTTATACGACGGAAGATCTGAAAGCGGCTTGCGCCGTCAATGGATGCGGCTTCAAAGTATTCAACGCCAATTGCCGCGAGTCCGGCAGTTATTACTAGGACGGAGACACCGAGAACCTTCCAGCCGCTAATCGTGACGATCGCAAATTTCGCGGTGTCCATTTGCTGTAGCCAGTTGATTTGCGCGACACCAAACCATTTCAAGACCGTGTCGATGAATCCGCCAACGGGGGAGAGAATGAATTCCCACACTGTGGCGGTGACAATGGGCGATACGAGCACAGGAAGGAATATCAAGCCTTGGTAGATCTTGCTTGATTTGGGCGAAATGTGCTGAGCCACTGTCCCGATTAGTAACGGCAGAATGAGGCCGAACACCAAGAGGCCGACTAAGAAGAACTCACTTGTTCCGACTGCCTGCCAAAGCGCCGGCATGTGGAAGAGCTTTGTGTAATTACTCCATCCAACAAAAACTTTTGGGGTCGTAGGAAGCAAATTCCAGTTATAGAACGAGTAATTAAAGGTCTCGAATAAGGGGCGATATATCCAGAGCCCAAGGCCGATAAGTGCGGGAATCAAGTAGAGATATGGCTCGCTAAATGAAAGGAATCGTCGCTGTTTGCTAAGAGTTGCGACACCGAGCAGCGACGGTGCAACTGGTCGCTGCTCGGTGAGTTGTACGAACATATGCGTCTCGCCTATTCCCCGGCCGAGGAGTGAGCGAAGGCTTCTTCCATTGCGCCTGCAGATGCTTTTTCTGTGAAATAGCGCTTCATTTGCTCGAGATCGATGTTGTACAGGTGTTGATCGCCAGGCAGCATTTGGATGTGAGTGGCAAATGCGCCTTCATTCGTAACATCGATTCGCGAGAAGCCACTACCTGGAATACCGCGGAGGAAACCGCTATCGCTAGCACGCACATCGATTTGGTAAGCAGTGGCTGTTGCAACCCAAACCGGCACAGTTCCAAGAATGCCGGCAGATGCATGGTGAGTGTGACCCGCGAGAATCATTTTGACTCCGCGACCTTCAATGATCTTCGAGAAGCGTTCTGGATTTCGCAGAATGATCAAGTTGATCGCATCGATTGGCCCGGGGATGGGTGGGTGGTGGAACGCGATGATTGTTCCGAGTGGAGCCGGCTTGTTGAGTTCAGCATCCAACCAATCGAGCTGCGCGTCATCGAACTCGCCGTGTGGGCCGTCAAGAGCCGTTGAATCGAGTCCGATGACGCGCAGGCCCCCGCACCAAAGAATTTGGTCGGTATTCTGCTCGTCCTCGTCGAGGTCAAGAAGATTGAAGCGGAAAGCAGGGCGCTTATCGTGATTGCCGGGCAAGTACATGACTGGAATTCCGGTCTTCTTGGAGAAACCATCAATTACAGGTCGCAGACGCTTGTATGAGTCTGGGTGTCCTTCGTCCGCTAAATCTCCGGTCAGAAGAACTAAATCAGGAGTTGCAAGACCCTCGATAACCTCAAGAATCTGAGAGACGTTATCAAGGGAATCAATTGTGTCATGCAGATTGCCTGAACTTGCGATGTGCAAATCAGAGAGTTGAATGATGACTTTTGTATCAGACATGTGCTTCTCCTTCACCGTTCGCTGTGGTTGGTTTCTTTGGATCGAGTAGAAGTAGCCGAAGTCGATCAAGTTCCTCGGCAGGCATTCCGTGATGAACCAGATAGTTCGTTACATCCCCGTGGGATGAACGGATTTGCTTTAAAACGTTGAGAATTAACGACGGTTCACATGTGAGCATGGCCGCGTATTGCTGACGGTCTTGGCCATTGTTAACGGCACGCTCGGTGATTCCTTGGAAGAATTCCTCTGTAAGGAATAGAGATGTTGCCGCGAAATCAGCTGCAATGGTGTCATCTGGCACGCCAAGGCTTGCCAATAGAAGCGCGATAACGATTCCAGTGCGATCTTTACCAGCGGTGCAGTGCACGATCGCAGGAAGTGCGTCTGGCTGGGCAAGTTCTCGCAGAGCCGCGACAATCGCAACTCCCCGTTCTGCCACTACGAACTGATACACAGCGTCGAGTGAAGAGAGCGACTTACGATCTGTCGCTCTCCCTTCTGCAGGTACGTTGTACGTGAAGACAGGAATGGATACCAACCGCACATGGTTGTTTAGATTGTCCGGGGCATCAATTCGTTCATCTTCTTCGCGAAGATCAAGAGAAGTACTCAGATTGATACTTTGGAAAATCTCACGACCGCTGTCATCGACGTTGTGAACGGCATCGCCTCGTAGGACGCGTCTCCAGGCAACTGATCGCCCATCCTTTGTGTTGTATCCGCCGATATCTCGGACGTTGTACGTTCCCTTGATCGGCAGCCTGCGCTGTTGCATGTCTAGTTCAGCTATGGGAGTCATTTCATGAGCCCTACTGCTTGGCTCTGTGCTGCATCCATCGTGGATTGAGGATCCGCGCCTTGGAAAGTGATTGATGTTGCAGCATTTACAAGGATTCCCGAAAGTGCTGCGTAGTTAGGACCTGGGTATGCCTGCCACTGTTGAATTCGGCTGAGCTGATCCATGGCTGGGGCTAAGAACGGTTGAGCTGCAGCCCAGGTCTTTAGGTATTGCGGCAAGTTGACGATTGATGGTCGCAGTGGCGCATAACCGATGTTTTCTGTTACAGAAGTCATTGACTCCGCGCTCGTCAGATATTGGATGAGCATCCACGCAGCTTGTTGCTTGATTTTGTCCTTGGAGAGGATTACCAAACCTGAACCTGAGTTGGTCGGTACTGATATTGTGTGACCGAATCCGGGTTCATTGGCAACCATCATCTGGAAGTGGCCACCATTTGCTCTGATGAGACTTCCCTGCATTGCGCTTGTACTTAGGAACATTCCGAGTTTGCCGGCGCCCCAAGCTTGAATGGCCTGTCCGGTCGTGAGGTTATCAATAGCACCGCTATTACCAAGACTCTGTAGTGCCTTCATGGCAGTGATGAGCTGAGGATTGTTGAAGGTTGGTGCGGTTCGCTTCGGGTTCATTACAGTGCCAGAAGCCGAGAAGATCATGGATTGAAGGCACCAGTCGATTCCGCTGCTTGCTGCGCCGATGCAACCATCAACGATTCCAGTTGAGTTGTGTACCTTCTTTATTGCTTGCGCATAGCGGTTTACCTGGGGCCACGTGGTTGGTGGATTTGCTGGATCTAGACCGGCAGCTTTGAACAGGTCGGCGTTGTAAAAGAGCAAAGGAGTAGAAAGAGTCCAGGGGATTGCGTAGACATTGCCATCAATGACTCCGAGTTTTGTAATCGCTGGAGCATAAGGATTGGCTCCACCCCATTCAGCCGCAAGGCTTGTAGCGCCTACGACCTTAGTCATGTTGATGCCATTAAAGCTATGTACCAGGTTCAACATTTCGCCGAACGGAATTTGAACTACATCTGGCACCTGACCGGCGATCGCGTCCTGTTGTACTTGGCCAGAAATTGCGCCTTCAGCTGTGCTTGCTTCTGGTTCCAGAGTTACAGTGATGTTTGGATGCGCTTTCTGAAAACCGGCGATAAATCCATTAAGTGTGGCTACGGCCTGTGCACCAAGGACTGGCAGGTATGAAGCAAGTTTGATTGATACTTTTGTATTGGCAGGCACGGCCGGAAAGGCAGCATCAGCTGTCTTCTTTTGTGCAGCCGCTGCCGTGGCAGTGTTTGCCAACCCTGCGACGAGCAATGCTGCCAAGACTGCAGCAACTGCGCGACTTAAACGACCTTTTTTGGTCATGTACCTTTTCTCCGTATTCGATAGTTGGGATTGTCGTAAAGGGCGTGTCTTCATTACTTAATGAGCCCGGCTGCTAGACCTTGTGCTGCCACCATCGTGGTTTGCGGATCTGCGCCTTGGAAAGCGATTGAAGTTGCTGCATTTAGAAGAATCTGCTGCAAGTTCGCGTAGTTGGGACCCGGGTATGCCTGCCATTGACGGATGCGGCTTAGTTGGTCCATTGCCGGTGCTAAATATGGTTGCGCGGCTGCCCATCCCTTTAGGTACTGCGGCAAATTGACGATGGATGGGCGAAGAGGTGCGTAACCGATGTTCTCAGTAATCGCGGTCATTGATTCGGCACTAGTTAAATACTGCATTAACGCCCAAGCCGCCTGTTGCTTGATCTTGTTCGTGGAGAGCATTACTAAACCTGAGCCTGAGTTCGTTGGTACAGAGATCGTGTGGCCGAATCCGGGTTCATTTGCAACCATCATCTGGAAGTGGCCGCCATTTGCCCTGATGAGGCCGGCTTGTAAAGCACTTGAATTGAGCATCATTCCGAGTTTGCCCGCTCCCCATGCCTGGATGGCCTGCGCATTGGTTAGGTTCTCAATCGCCCCACTTGAACCAAGACTTTGTAGTGACTTCATTGCTGTGATGAGTTGTGGGTTATCGAAGGTGGTTGCAGTTCGTTTGGCGTTCATGACAGTGCCCGAAGCGGAGAAGATCATTGATTGAAGGCACCAATCGCTTCCAGCAGCCGCGGCGCCTACGCAGCCGTCAACGATTCCCGTCACACCCGGTAGTTTCTTGAGTGCGAGGGAGTAACGAGCGAGTTGAGGCCAAGTTGTAGGCGGCGTGGATGGGTCGAGGCCGGCAGCTTTGAATAGATCCGCGTTGTAAAACAAGAGCGGTGTTGAGAGTGTCCATGGAAGTGCATAGACGTTTCCATCAATTTCCCCGAGCTTGGTAATCGCCGGAGCGTATGGATTGGCGCCGCCCCACTGTGCCGCGAGACTGGTTCCTCCGACTACCTTAGTTAGATTGACCCCATTGAAGTTGTGTACGAGGTTGAGCATTTCACCAAAAGGAATCTGGACGATATCTGGAGTTTGATTTGTTATTGCGTCCTGTTGCACTTGGCTGGAGATGGCGCCGGCGGCAGTAACCGTCTCAGGTTCAATTGAGATCGTGATATTCGGATGTAGTTTCTGGAAATCAGAAATCAGTTTATTGAGCATTCCAGTGGCCTGTGCACCGAATATAGGAAGGTATGAGGCTAGTTTTATCGAAACCTTCGTGCTATTTGGAACTGAAGGAAATGCTGGAGATGTTTTTGACTTCACTGAAGCATTGGCACTAATCATTGAGTTGCTTGCTAACCCGACTACTAAAAACACAGCTAGGACGGAGAGGATGAACCGTCCTGTCCCACTTTTCTTAAACATGTGATGAGTACTCCAATTCTGATTCGATTTTGGGCTTGTGATTGCTTATTGAGTAATGGGGGTGTATTCGACGAAATCTGCGTCGCGAGCCCATACAAGTCGGCGTGTTGAAACGGGATCGAAAAGATAGATCCGTTCCCGAGGAGCGGTAAGCGTCAGGGTTTCGCCGACGACCATGCCAAGAGGGCGAGGTCCACGGACTGCCACCTGTTGGCCTCCGATATCGCAGAAAGCAATCTCTTCGCTTCCCAGGTTCTCAACCGCAATTACGGTTCCAGAGAAGAGGGCACGGTGGTTTCCGTCCTCAGTCCTCTTGAGATGCTCCGGCCTAACGCCTAGCAGCACTGGTGTTTCTTCAAGCGCGCCTTCGGCAATAGTTACATCGACTCCGTTTGCAAGTACGCGAACAGTGTCGGCAATGGAAAGGGCGGTCGCGGGCAATAAGTTCATTGGCGGAGCGCCGATAAAACTTGCAACGAAAGTGGTAGCGGGTTCGTCATAAACCTCAGTTGGTGTTCCCAATTGTTCGAGTCGGCCGTTGTTCATTACGGCGATTCGTGTGGCCATGGTCATAGCTTCGACTTGATCATGAGTGACATAGATAAAGGTCGTTTTTAAGTTGCGATGGAGTTCGGATAGTTCCAAACGTGTTGCCGTACGCAATTGGGCGTCCAGATTGGACAACGGCTCGTCCATCAAAAATGCCTTTGGGTTTCTAACCATTGCACGTCCAAGGGCAACTCGTTGACGCTGTCCGCCAGATAATTCCTTGGGACGACGATGGAGCAACTTGTCGAGACCCAGTTGTTCGGCCACGGCCGTAGTCCACGTAGAAATATCTTCTTTTGAGAAACGACGAACTTGAAGACCGAATCCGAGGTTCTTGGCGACCGACAAATGTGGATAGAGCGCGTAACTCTGAAAGACCATCGCGATATCACGTTTGCCAGGCGGTAGAGCGGTTACGTCTTCGCTGTCGACAATTACGCGTCCAGAAGTCGGAGAAAGTAAACCTGCGATGATGCGAAGCAGTGTGCTCTTTCCACATCCACTCGGTCCAAGCAGTACAAGGAATTCGCCGTGTGGAATATCGATGCTGATATTTTCAAGTGCGACTGTGTTTCCAAATTCTTGTCGCACTTGATCGAGATAGATCCGGGTCATTTCGTGCTCGAGTAAGTTTTGGTTGGCATGCAACGGAAGGTAAAGCGATGTAATTAACTCCACTCAAAGGCGTCAATAACATACGTCACACTTCTGGTGAATTTCAGGCGCATTTTTGTTACCGGGAACTCATGGGGCGGGAATCACAAGGCTTGACCATATCTATTGGTGCTCTACTAGACGTAGCCTTATACCCATAGGGGGATATATGAAAAAGCTACTTGTACTCGGCGGCGGTACGGCCGGCACCATGGTCGTCAATAAACTGCATAAGAAACTTGATGCGAAAGAATGGTCCATTACCGTAGTTGATAAGGACAATGATCATATTTATCAACCAGGGCTGCTTTTATTGCCTTTTGGCGTATACCATCCGGAAGAGCTGGTCAAAAAGCGCGATCATTTCTTGCCAAGCGGCGTTGAATACATCCGGGCCGATATTGATCGAGTCAACCCTGAATTAAATCAAGTCCTATTGATGGATGGTCGCGTGATTGCATATGACCAACTTGTTATAGCAAGCGGGACAACACCTCGACCCGACCAGACTCCGGGCATGGATGATCCGGCGGTGTGGCGCAAGAGTATTTTCGATTTCTATACGCTTCCGGGTTCACTTGCGTTACGAGACGCACTAAAGAATTTCAAGGGCGGACGTATTGTCGTGCACATTACGGAAATGCCAATTAAATGCCCTGTGGCGCCGTTGGAGTTCACCTTCCTTGCCGATGCTTACTTCACAGAACGAAAGATGCGAGAGAAAGTTGAATTCGTCTATGTCACTCCGCTCGAGGGTGCATTCACGAAACCGGTCTGCTCCAAGCACTTGGGGTGGATGCTGGACGAGCGTCACATCAAGTTGGAACCCGATTTTGTTGTGGAGCACATCGATCCGGAAACAAGAACTCTGGTTTCGATGGATGAACGTGAGATTCCCTTTGATCTGCTGGTGACAGTTCCAGTGAATATGGGAGCAGACTTCATTGCCCGTTCTGGTCTGGGCGATGACTTGAACTACGTTCCTGTAGATAAGGGAAATTTCCTCTCCAAGAAGTACCCCAACATATTTGCCTTAGGGGACGCTTCAGACATTCCGGCGTCAAAGGCCGGGTCAGTCGCGCACTTCGCCATCGACTTATTCGCCGAGAATTTCGTGGAATACGTCCACGGCCGCCCAATGACCCACAATTTCGACGGCCATGCCAACTGTTTTATTGAGTCCGGCAACGGAAAAGGTCTTCTCATCGACTTCAATTACACGGTCGAGCCGCTTACAGGGATGTTCCCTCTCCCCATTGTCGGGCCATTCCCACTTCTTAAGGAGAGCCGCTTCAACCACATGGGCAAGCTGGCCTTCCGGTGGATCTATTGGAATTTACTGTTGAAAGGCCGCTGGATACCGATCCCAGCTCTTATGTCCATGAAAGGCAAAAAGAAAGTCGAAGAAAAGGAAGGGGTTGTCGCAAATGCCAGTCATTGAGGTCGCCGGAAAGCAAGTGAATGTCAATGAAGAAGGCTTCTTGACCAAGTACGACGAGTGGAACGAAGAGATTGCCAAAGTATTGGCAAAGCAGATCGACATCGAACTCACCGATGCGCATTGGAAAATCATAAAATTCCTTCGCGAAGACTTCAAGACCGAAGGTGAGACCGCAACGTCTCGTCGAGTTCAAACGGTGGGCGGAGTTCCTGTGAAGGATCAGTTCGCTCTGTTTCCAAAGAAACCTGCAAAGAAGATGGCGTATATCGCTGGATTACCAAAACCAAAAGGTTGCGTGTGAGGGAGAATGAAATGACACCAGAAATAGTTCCCAACTTCGGATCAGAAAATACTGATCGCAAATTGGCCATCATCTGCTCGAAGGGCAATTTGGATATGGCCTACCCAGGATTAATTCTGGCCAATGCCGCATTGGGAGAAGGCGTCGAGACGTTGATCTTCTTCACTTTTTGGGGTTTTGACATGATTACAAAATCCCGCATGAATGATCTTCAATTTAGTCCGGCCGGAAATACGGCGATGCACTTGCCAGGTAGCGACATGCATATCCCGCAAGCAATGATGCCCGCTCCAGGTATGACTGCCGTCGCCACGCGTATGTTGAAGAAATCAATCGCCGATCTTGACGTCCCCGAAGTGCCTGATTTCCTAGATCAAATCGTTGCTGCGGGGGGACATCTATGGGCTTGCAGGATGTCAGCTGATATGAACAAACTGACAATGAATGAGTTGCGCGATGATGTCGAAGGGATCATCAGCGCCTCGGACTTCATTGAAATGACCGACGGAGCGCAGTTACTTTTCATATAAGGAAACCTCCCCGTAAGGCACTAGAAGATATAGGGTCTATTCGAGGGAAAATTGAGGTCGATTTGTGCTGATCAGTTTGCTGAAGACATATTTGCGTCCTTATCGAAAGAGCGTCGGAGTTGTCTTATTACTCCTTCTTATTCAGGCAATCGCGAACCTCTATTTGCCGAACCTCAACGCCGATCTGATTAATAACGGCGTTGCAAAGGGCGATGTCTCCTACATTTGGAAGATCGGTGCCATCATGCTTGGGGCTTCTGCCCTAATCATGCTTGCATCCATTGTTCTCGCCTACTTGAGCGCAAAGGTTGCTATGGCTTTCGGCCGAGATTTACGTGGGGGAGTATTCAGCGCAGTTGAGACATTCTCTGCGCGAGAGCTCAACCAATTTGGTGCCCCGTCGCTCATTACTCGAAATACAAACGATGTCCAGCAGGTGCAGATGGTCCTCTTCATGGGTCTGACCATGATGGTTGCCGCACCGATCACAGGCGTTGGCGCGGTGATCATGGCCGTGCGCACTAACGCAAAGCTTTCGCTACTTATTCTCGTTGCGGTGCCCGTTATGGCCATACTCATCGGAACCTTGCTCAAGAGGATCGTGCCGCTTTTTCGTATCATGCAAGTCAAGATCGACCGGCTTAACCTCGTATTGCGGGAGCAGATAAGCGGCGTCCGAGTCATTCGAGCATTCGTTAAGACAAATTTCGAAGAAGCACGTTTTGCAGAAACAAGCACCGATCTGATGAACACCACCTTGAGCGTTACGCGGACATTCGCAATGATGTTTCCGTCCCTCATTTTGGTCCTGAATCTATCGAGCGTTGCCGTCATTTGGTTTGGGGCAAAGCTTGTCGACAGCGGGAACATGCCGATCGGAAATCTGACCGCCTTTCTCGCCTACATTATGCAAATTCTTTTCAGCGTGATGATGGCTGTGATGATGTCGTTGATGATTCCTCGCGCGGCAGCAAGTGCAGAGCGCATCCAAGAGGTTTTGCAGACTGCATCATCTGTCGTGGACACAACCGAACCCAAGACCCCTGCTCAACGTAAGGGCCTGATTGAGTTCAGAAACGTTGAATTCCGCTATCCAGGAGCCGAAGTTTCTGTGCTTTCCGGGATTTCCTTTACTGCAGAGCCGGGGAAAATCACCGCAATCGTCGGAAGTACTGGAAGCGGAAAGAGCACACTTCTCAATCTGATACCGCGATTTATCGATGTCACCGAAGGATCGATACAGCTAGACGGTGTAGATGTTCGGGAGCAATCTCTTGAGGGAATCTGGTCGGAGATCGGACTCGTTCCTCAGCGTTCACTGCTCTTTGGCGGAACGGTCGCCGACAACCTTCGCTACGGCGATTCAAACGCAACTGACGAACAACTTTGGGAGGCGCTGGAAATCGCCCAAGCAAAAGATTTTGTTGTCGAGATGCCAGATCAACTCCAATCCCTAGTGGCTCAAGGCGGGACCAACTTCTCAGGAGGGCAACGTCAACGTCTCTCGATCGCTCGAGCCATCGTGAAACGTCCCCGAATTTACATTCTCGACGATTCGTTCTCGGCATTGGATTACACAACAGATGCAAAACTTCGCAACGCGTTGGAAAGATCGGCCAAGGATGCCACCTTGCTAATCGTGGCTCAACGAGTTAGCACGATCCTAAATGCCGACCAAATCATTGTTTTGGAAGAAGGAAGAATCGTCGGCATCGGCACACACCACGCTCTCATGGATGTGTGTGCGACGTATCGTGAAATTGTCCTTTCTCAGTTGAGTCCTGAGGAGGCGGCATGAGCACCGAAAAAGCACCGACACGGAGACCAGCTGGCCCGGGTGGCGGCCCCATGCACGGCATGTTCGGACCTCCACCGACGAAGTCGAAAGACTTCCGCGGTTCACTCAAGAGACTTTTGAAAGAACTCGGTCCTGAACGAAAAGTCATGACCCTTGTATTCGGGCTGATCACTACAAGCGTTGTCATCGGGTCTTTCGGCCCCAAGATCCTTGGTCGCGCAACAAATTACGTCTTTTACGGCTTCTTGGGCAGGCGAATGCCCCCAGGAATCAGCAAAGCACAGGCAATTGCAGGACTACGCGCAAAAGGGGAGAACCGTCTGGCTGACATGCTGCAAAAGAGCTCGGTCATTCCTGGAAAAGGCATTGATTTTCACGCGGTTTACCACGTCCTCATTTTGGCAATCGCGCTTTACGCCATCTCCTCGCTTTTTATGTGGATACAGGGCTACCTCATGGCTGGCGTCACGCAACGTACTGTCTATCGATTACGCCGACTTGCCGAGGAAAAACTTGGAAGATTGCCTCTAAGTTATTTCGACACTCAATCGCGCGGAGATCTGCTCAGCCGCGTCACAAACGACATCGACAACATTTCCAACTCTCTGCAACAGGGACTTTCGAACATCATCAACTCCTTGCTGACCATTCTCTCCGTATTGGCGATGATGGTTTGGATAAGTCCCGAGCTCGCCCTGGTCTCAATAATCGCGATTCCTCTGAGCATGTTTGTATCGATCCGTATTGCCAAGCGCTCGCAGAAACAGTTTATTGCTCAATGGGATTGGACCGGAAAACTTAACGGCCACGTCGAGGAAATGCATACAGGTCATGCGCTTGTGAAGGTATTTGGGCGGCGTGAGCAAGCCATTGCTGATTTCTCCACGTTGAACGAAAAGATGTACGAGTCCAGCTTTAAAGCGCAATTCATGTCGGGGATCATCCAACCGACTACCGCGCTTATTTCAAACCTCATTTATGTTGCCATCGCCGTGCTTGGCGGATATCGAGTGGCAACGGGAAGCATGTCGCTAGGGGATGTTCAGGCGTTCATTCAATATTCACGTCAATTCGGAATGCCACTTGCCCAGATTGCAGGCTTGATGAACATTGTTCAGTCCGGGATAGCTTCAGCCGAGCGATTGTTCGAACTTCTTGATGCAACAGAAGAGGAACCCGATGCCACTGATGCGGTTGCAATTGATCGCGCAGAAGGAGAGGTTCGATTCAATAATGTTTCATTCCGGTATGTCGCCGACCAACCACTTATTGAGAACTTTTCCCTGTCCGTAAAGCCGGGCGAAACCGTTGCCATTGTGGGTCCGACCGGTGCTGGCAAGACAACCCTGGTCAATCTAATAATGCGTTTCTATGAGATTGACTCTGGATCAATCACTCTCGATGGTAAAGATATTCGCTCGATGACCCGAGATGACTTGCGCCGCCAGTTCGGTATGGTTCTTCAAGATACCTGGTTATTTACCGGTTCCATGAGAGAAAACATCGCCTTCGGCAGTCTTGATCCCTCGCACGAGATGGTCGTGGCTGCCGCAAAAGCGGCAAATATCGACCACTTCTTGCGTTCGTTGCCGGCGGGGTATGACTCGATGTTGACTGATGACAATGCGACCGTTTCAAACGGCGAGCGACAACTCATAACAATTGCACGTGCCTTCATGGCAGATCCGGCGATTCTCATTCTTGATGAGGCAACTAGCTCAGTTGATACGCGTACCGAAGTATTGGTTCAGCAAGCAATGGCCAAGCTTCGTGTCGGGCGAACAAGCTTCGTGATCGCTCACCGACTTTCAACTATCCGAGATGCTGACACAATTCTTGTTATGGATAAGGGTAGGTTGATCGAGCAAGGTCGCCACGCAGATTTGATGGCTAGGAAGGGTTTCTACTACGACCTTTATGCCAGCCAGTTCTCGGAAGCGATTGAGTAATCAAGTCGTTTCAATGGGCTAACCGAAATACTAAAGCTCCGAGAAATAATTTCTCGAGGCTTTAGTTAGTAACTCAACTTTTGAGCACGTGTGCGACTCTGACCAAGTATTCAAATGGTAACAGTGAATACCCCTTAAATAAGACTTGGGAGGAAAACCTATTCGTCACTCTAAGTAATAATTCCACGATTGATCGTCTAAATTGCTGGCGCAAGATAGGAGATCACCTTCACCACATATACACTCCAACATATGATCCAAGGAATCGAGATTCTTCGCGAAGACGATCCGCGTTGCTCAGAATTGGAAACACGCGGATTTACGTTAGTCGGAGAGTCATGGGGTGCTCGACTAAGTTTGAATGCGGACGATGACCTAAGCATCTATACCGAGGCTTTGAACAGTGTTGTAGGAACTGGGATCAGTATTCAAGAGCTGGATATTGATTTTGCCAATGCACTCTTAGATCTCGAGTTGATTACAAATCCAGATTATCCATACACACCAGCGACCTTTCACGAAGTTCCAACAATCGAGGGCATTCGAGCTTTGTGGCGGCCAGGCAATCGAATCTTCGGCGCGATATCTGAAGTCGTTCTGATCGGAGCAATCTGCACTACCGGCAAAGAAGAGAGAACCGAAATAGATTTCGCGTCTCTTTTACGTGCATACCGGGGCCAAGGAATCGGAAAGGCACTGCTTGCAGCTGGCATTCTGGCTTGGGAATCGCTTGGAGTTCGCGTATTTACAACTGGCGGCGCGGCCCAGAATTCAGCGAGCCTTGGAACCGTGCGATCTTTGGGCTTTGCCGTTGAGGAAAAATGGCGGAGTTACCAACCTCCCCTGTAGTTTTCGTCCATGATTGTTGTCGAACCCAAAGTTTTATCTGTCAACGTCACCGCAGTGGTGCACGAGGGTGAATGGACCGGCGATGTTGGTCGAACTGGAATCGATAAGAGATCAATCGAAGGGCCGGTTTTGGCTTCGAATAATTCCTTAATGGGAGACGTCGTTGCAGATCGGAAAAGCCACGGAGGATATGACAAAGCGGTGTATGCCTATGCCTGTGAGGACGTCGCGTGGTGGGAGGGCGAGCTCGGAGTCAGTATTGATCCGGGAAGATTCGGCGAGAATCTGACAACTCAAGGTATCGACGTAACCCATGCTGTAATCGGCGAACGATGGCGAGTTGGGACAACGATTCTAGAAGTCTCTGAACCCAGAATTCCCTGCAGAGTTTTTGCAGGGTTTTGGAACCGCCCGGACCTGGTCAAAGTATTTACCAAAGCAGGTCGTCCTGGTGCGTATCTACGCATAGTTCAGGAGGGGCAAATAGAAAGGGGAGACGAGATTGCCACCGTTCACCGACCAGTCCATGGAATTACCATCTCTGATCTATTCGCAGCAAAAGCGGGGGAGCGCTCGCGAATTGCAGATATCGCAACGGTTCCTGACGTCTCCGAAAGAATTCGTGAGTGGGCTCAGCGAATACTAGAAACGATGAACTAGTTCTAAGCAACCGTCCATGTGTCGCCGCTGGTTAGAAGAGTTTTTAGATCTCCCGCACCTTGGGCAGCGATGATGTCTGAGATTTGCCCGTTGACTTGCGATCCGTATTCGGCACGTTCCACATCTCGGAAGATTCCCACAGGTACATGGTCCAACTTCGAATTCGAGAATCGTGAAAGTGCGAATGCGTAACTTGGGTCAGGGTTGTGCACGTCGTGAACTACTAGATCACTCTCTGCGACTGAACCCAATTCAACGAGCTTCAAGGATGAACCAGCGTGCACCAGACCGTGCGTGGCGGACTTGATCGGTTCGCCGTGGACCATCTTCAAAAGCGCGCCTTCTTTGGTTTCGTTGTCCTTCAAAGAGTCGAACGCGCCGTCGTTGAAGATCGGGCAGTTCTGGTAGATCTCAATCAAGGCAGAACCTTTGTGGGCACTCGCTGCGCGAAGTACTTCAGTAAGGTGCTTGCGATCGCTGTCGATTGATCGAGCAACAAAGGATGCTTCAGCACCGATTGCCAAGGAAATCGGATTGAAAGGCGTATCTAGTGAGCCCAAAGGAGTCGACTTGGTGACCTTTCCTTGCTCGCTAGTTGGCGAGTACTGACCCTTCGTTAAGCCGTAGATCCGATTGTTGAAGAGCAAGATCTTGAGATTGACGTTGCGGCGTAGCGCATGGATTAGATGGTTTCCGCCGATAGAAAGTGAATCTCCGTCGCCAGTGATGACGAAAACTGAAAGGTCAGGGCGCGAAATCGCTAAGCCCGATGCAATTGTTGGCGCACGTCCATGGATCGAGTGCATCCCGTAAGTGTTCAAATAGTAAGGAAAGCGCGATGAGCAGCCGATTCCGGAAATGAATACAACGTTCTCGCGGGGAACGCCTAGCTCGGGAAGGTAGGACTGGACGGTGGAAAGGATTGAGTAGTCACCGCACCCTGGGCACCATTTCACTTCCTGGTCAGATGTGAAGTCTTTCTTGGTGAGAGTAATTTCAGTCATGGAGCACCTCCATCGCAGCTTCCATAATTTCAGCAGTGGTAAATGGAAGACCGCGCACCATGTTGTAACCGATGATGTCTTTTAGATATTGCGAGCGAAGAAGCATTGAAAGTTGTCCAAGGTTCATCTCAGGAACAATGACCTTTGAATACTTTTCTAGAACTTTCCCTAAATTCTTCGGGAACGGGTTGATATAGCGTAAGTGCGCTTGGGCGATGTTCTCGCCATTCGCGCGAAGTGATTCGACGGCCGCGGCAATGGGACCGTAAGTCGAGCCCCAACCAAGGAGCAGAACTTCGGCATTGCCTTGAGGATCATCGACAACAAGATCTGGAACTTCAACTCCGGCAACTTTGGCAGCACGTGCGCGAACCATAAGATCGTGGTTAACCGGATCGTAGGAAATTGCACCGGTCTTGTCGGCTTTCTCTACGCCGCCGATGCGATGTTCTAAGCCTTTGGTGCCCGGAATTGCCCAGGGACGAGCAAGGGTCTTGGTGTCGCGCAAATAAGGCAGGAAATCTTCTTGTGGTTTGGCGAATTCAACCGAAAGATCCGGAAGGGTTGAAACGTCAGGAATCTTCCACGGCTCAGATCCGTTGGCGATGTATCCGTCAGACAAAAGCATGACTGGCACGCGATAAGTGGTGGCAATTCGCGCTGCCTCCATTGCGATTTCGAAGCAATCGTTAGGAGTTGCCGGCGCCAAAACGACAACGGGGGATTCGCCATTGCGTCCGTACATCGCCTGAAGGAGGTCTGCCTGCTCCGTCTTTGTCGGAAGCCCGGTTGAAGGTCCGCCGCGTTGTACGTCGATGATGATCAACGGGAGTTCGAGCATTACACCTAAGCCGATGGTCTCGCTCTTGAGTGCTAGTCCCGGTCCCGACGTGGTCGTAATCCCAAGTGCTCCACCATAAGAGGCACCAAGGGCCGCGCCAATCGCGGCAATTTCATCCTCTGCCTGGAAAGTGATGACCCCGAATTTCTTGTGCTTGGAGAGTTCATGCAAAATATCTGATGCAGGAGTGATGGGGTAGGAGCCGAGGAATAACTTAAGTCCACTTTGTTGCGATGCGGCGATAAGACCATAAGCCAGAGCAACGTTTCCGCTGATGTTTCGATACACGCCCGCTGGCATTTTTGCTGGTGCAATTTCGTAGGAGACTGCGAAATCTTCAGTAGTTTCGCCGTAGTTCCAACCCGTTTTGTAGGCGAGAAGATTCGCCGCCAAGATATCTGGCTTCTTTCCGAATTTTGCCTTTAAGAAGTTTTCAGTCGCCTCGGTTGGGCGGTGATACATCCACGACAAAAGTCCAAGGGCGAACATGTTCTTTGATCGCTCTGCCTCTTTACGTGTCAGTGAAAGTTCAGAAAGTGCCGCGACCGTAAGTGAGGTAAGTCCGACTGCGTGGACTTTGTAACTATCCAACGTTCCGTCTTCTAGTGGGTTTGTTTCGTATCCGACCTTGGACAGATTGCGTGTAGAAAATTCGTCGAGATCAACGATGATTGTCGCACCACGCGGAAGATCCTTGATATTTGCTTTGAGTGCTGCGGGATTCATTGCCACCAAAATATCTGGCGCATCCCCCGGCGTCTTGATCATGTGATCGGCGAAGTGAAGTTGGAATGAGGAGACCCCAGGCAACGTGCCTTGCGGGGCACGAATCTCTGCAGGGTAATTAGGGAGTGTTGATAGGTCATTTCCGAGGCTGGCTGTATCCATTGTGAAGCGATCGCCAGTGAGTTGCATGCCATCGCCGCTGTCTCCAGCGAACCGAATTGTTACTTGATCTAGGGAGACTACGGGTTTCGCCACCCGTAAATCTTCCCACTTTGCGCTGGTAAGTAAACCTCGAATGCCAAACTCTCAGGGGATTTTGGTCACACTGGAAGGCCAAGTACGTCTGTCTGAAGATCGTGCCCATTCACATGGACGCTGGCTACCATGTCAGCCATGAGACACCCGAGCCGCCAGTCTGTTTTCTTAGTGGCCTGCGCCATTTTCTTGAGTGTTTTCGTCGGGGCAACACCTAGTAATGCAGCAGATGTTTCTTTTGGTGGAGCCAGACCTTTCAAACTATTTGTACCCAGCACGTATAACACTGCCTTTCCTGCTCCATTGATAATTGCGCTTCATGGTTATAACCAATCTGGTTCCAAATTTGAGAAGTATCTGAATCTCACGCCGATCGCAGAAGCAAAGGGAATTTTGTACGTGCACCCAGATGGCACGGCTGACAAGAAGGGTGTGAGATTTTGGAACGCGACGCCCGAATGTTGCGACATTCACACACCCAAGGTAGACGACAACAAATACCTCATGAGCATCATCGACCAAGTATCAAAAAGTTATTCAGTGGATCCTGATCGTATTTACATCATCGGGCATTCAAACGGTGGATTCATGGCCAACACCATGGCTTGTCTGCATGCTGATCGGATCGCCGCTGTTGTCAGCATGGCCGGCGGGGGGTACGCCAAAACGTCAATGTGCAAACCCACCTCACCCATCAATATCTTGGAGATCTGGGGCACCAAGGATGTGACCTTCACAGGAAATCACATGATGGGAAAGTTCGTCCCTGGGGCGGTGAAGACCGCTGCAATCTGGGGGGCGCTGGATCACTGTTCGAAGAACAAGTACGTGCTCGCCGAGAAACTCGACATGGATTCCAAGCAGAAGGGTTCTGAGACGACCCAGTATCAGTACACGGAGTGCGCTGATAATGCCGATGTCCAATTTTGGACCATCGCCGGTGCAGAGCATGTTCCGAACTTATCCAAAGACTTCACGGCAAATATCGTTGATTTTCTACTGGCTCATCCAAAAGTTACTTCTGCGCAGCTTCAATAATTTCTCTTAGATTTCGTGGCGTTGGGACACGGCCGGAAAATGCGACGGTTCCGTTCACGACAAGTGCTGGAGTGGACATGACTCCATATGAAGCAATTTGACCGTAATCCTCGATCTTTTCAATGTTTGCTTCGATCCCGAGTTCTTGAATCACTTGGGTAGTCATTTTGTAAAGAAGGACGCAGTTTTTGCATCCAGGTCCGAGAATCTTGATATCCATTTTCAATCCCGTCTTCAACTCATGTGGCTAGTGCAGGATCGCGTTAAATAGGTAGCCGACAAATATTATGCCCGCGGCGACCACCCCCACAAAAGTGGCGAGTAATCTCGGTTTGAGGACTCTGCGAAGCAGGATCATTTCGGGCAAACTGAGCGCTACAACGCTCATCATGAATGCGAGGAGTGTTCCCATCGGCAAACCCTTGTCGTGCAAAACTTGAACGATGGGAATGACGCCCGCTGCATTGGAGTAAAGAGGTATTCCGACGAGCACCGCCAATAAAACACCAAATGGATTGTTGACTCCCGCGTACTTGACGAAGAAGGAGGCAGGTGCCCAACCGTGAATGACGGCGCCTACCGCGATACCGACCATAAGATACGGCCAGATCTTTCGGAAAATGGAAATCGATTCCTCGACACCAATTCTTGTTCGCTCGCTTATCGAATATCTCGGGGTGGCGAACCCGGCCTGCTTATTCAATTTGGTATCAAATACAAATGGCTCGACCCAGCGCTCAACCTTAAGTTTGCCCAATACAAGACCTGCCGTGATGGCGATCGTGAGCCCTGAGATCAGGTAGATAGCCGCTATTTTCCAGCCAAACATACTAAAGAGCAGACCTACGGCAATTTCATTTATGAGAGGACTTGCAATCAGGAAGCTCAGGGTAATGCCGATAGGAATGCCTGCGGAAAGAAACCCGATGAAGACGGGAACGGCACTGCACGAACAAAAGGGAGTCACTATTCCAAGACTCGCGGCAAAGATATTTCCTAGCCCTGCTCGCTTACCGCCGAGAAAAGCTCGTGTTTTGTCGATGGTAACGAAAGTTCGCGCAATGGTGACGGCGAAGGTGATTCCTACGAGTAGCAAAATAATTTTGGTCGAGTCGTAGAAGAAGAAGTGAACGACGTCCGGAATTTTCTTATGTCGATCTAGCCCGATGAGGTCGAATAAAAGCCAGTCCCAAAGAGTGGCGTTGAGCCGAAGAACGAGAGCCCAGCCCACGACGAGTGAGAGGAGTTCGGTAATTTGTCGACGCCGACTCTTTCTGGGAGTAAGGCTAATTAATTGACTCATCGGAGGGTTTAACTAGCAGCAGGATTCTGTGGAGCTCGCATCGGTGCAGCACGCGGATTCTGCGCCATCGTTTTTGCATGTACAGGAGGTGCTTGACGCTTCAATCTTGATATCGGACATGGTCGTGGACCTTTCTTTTCATATCGATAAGTTTCGATTTGAGAAGAATAATCCTCGTATCGATAGATGTCAATATGATCCATTTCACCGTTAATTAGAGGGGCGAAGCCTCGGCATGCTCGAACTTTTCGTCCGGAATAAGTCGGGTGAGAGCGGCGACCGCCAGGAGAATCAGGGCCGTAGTTAGGTAAACCGGTTTTGCAGCACTTATAAAGTCGTGGCGGGCAAGTTGGCTCAAATTTCGCAAAGCGGATCCGGCATGTGTCACCGTAGTTACGGACACCCCGCCACGTATCGTCCAGAGTTGAAAGATTGTCGCGAGGGAAAGTCCACTGCCTAGGACCCCGCCGAACTGCCGCGCAAAGGTGTTGATGGCAGAGCCAGAACCTCGATGGCGCTCGCCAAGAGCGTGCGGCGCAACCACAGAGCCGAACTGTGTAACGAGTCCGGAGCCAAATCCGATGATGATGACTGATACAACGATCGAAGTGAGACCTGAGCTGGCAAACAAAATCGCGAACCCAACTGCGAATGCCGAGAGTCCCAGAGTTGAAAGCCACCTGTAGCGACCTGTTTTTGCCACAGACCTACTGGCTAGACCCGAGCCGAAGAGATTGCCAAAACCCATAGTGAGGAGGATGAGTCCGGCGATGGCTGGCGTCTTGCTCTGAACCACTTGTACTGACAATGGAATGACAACTAGAGCGATCAACATTGCCGCACCTGAAACTGTGCTTGCAACCAATGTCACAGTGAAGAGTCGATTCGTGAAGAAGTGGATTGGTGTCAGGGCAGCGTCTCCAAGAGAGCGTTCCACAAAAATGAAAGCCGCGAAGCTGGCGACAATCGATATGACTAAAAAGATTCGCCACGGTCGCATGGCTACAGAATTCAAATTCTGAATTAGGAGAAGAAGCGTCAAGACGGAAATGCTGAAAAGAAGTACGCCCCACCAATCGAAACGGTCCTTATGCAATTTCTGCTTAACGTGAAGAAATCGAGCTGCCCGAAGGATTGCATAAAGCGCGATTGGGACATTGAGGATGAAGATCCATCTCCAGCCAACGATGCCGAGTATTGAATTCTGTGTCGCTATTACTCCACCAACGATAGGTCCAAGAAGACTCGACGACCCAAAAACGACCACAAAAACCAGTATGTAACGGGCTCTTTCGCGAGGTGGAACAAGGTCTGAAATAACTGCGAATGCGAGAGAAAAGAGTCCGCCCGCGCCAAGTCCCTGAACTGTTCTGGCTATAACTAGGACGCCGAAAGTTGGCGCAACAGCCGCCAGCATTGAACCAAGAATGAAAATTGTTAGCGCCGTAATGAAGAGCGGTTTTCTGCCATAACCGTCTGAAAGTCGTCCATAAATCGGGGTAGTTATGAGAGAAGCCAGAAGGTAGGAGGTGAGAAGCCAACCTTGACCGGAGAGCTGACCAAAGTGAGTGGCTATCGTCGCACCGGCCGTCGACATCACTGTCTGGTCAAGGGCTGCTAGGAACATTCCGAGTGCGAGAGATGAGAGCACGCGAAGAATCTCAGGAGAAAAGGAGCCTGGAGTTCTTGTGCGCTTTGCCACGATTACCTAGATCGAAAGTTCGGCGATAGTTGGAAGTTCATGGCGCGGATTGGGGCAACAACCGACCGGACAGTAATCTGCCCATGGTCCGAGGGGAGAGAGTGCAGTTCTCTCTGTTCCGCTCAATCGTTCTTGCAGAAGATCGACCAATCCCGATACGAACTCGTGGGATTTCCCAGGAGTCGCGACTCGGATGAAACGCATATTTAATTCTTCAGCGATTGCCTTTGCCTCGTTGTCCAGATCCCACACCACTTCGATGTGGTCACTCACAAAGCCAATCGGAATCACGACGACAGCCTTTGTATTTGTCCTTGCCGCGTTGCGTAAAGCATCTCCGATATCGGGCTCGAGCCATGGCATGTGTGGCGCCCCGCTTCGGGATTGGTATACCAAAGACCAGTCTGGAAGTTCGAAATCGATCTGGCCCTTTGTGTGTTCGAGAATGACCTTTGTCGCAGCGAGATGTTGGGCGACATAGACGCCGCTTTCGAAACGGTCATGCATTTCTACGGGTCCAGATGTGCGCGACATCGAAATGGGTATCGAGTGAGTCGTGAAAAAGATGTGCGTATCAGCAGGTTGCAAGCCCTCATTTGTAAGGGTTTTAAGTGCCTCTGCCAGTCCGTTGGCGAAAGGGAGCACAAAACCAGGATGGTCGAAGTAATGACGCACCTTGCCGATCGCCATCTTCCCTGTCAGATCAGCGTCGACCAATGCTTGGGCGAGATTCTCTCTGTATTGGCGGCATCCAGAGTAAGAGGAATATGCGCTTGTCACGAGCGAGAGAACTCGACTGTGTCCGTCTGCATAGATGTCTTTTAGAACTTGTGAAAAAAATGGTTCTGAATTGCGATTGCCGAGATAAACCGGAATATCGATATGTCTTAGATTCAATTCATCCTGTAGTGCTTTTTGGAGTACGCGGTTCTGTTCATTGATCGGGCTAACACCACCCAATGTTAAATAGTGGTGGGAAACCTCCTCGAGCCGTTCTCTTGGTATTCCTCTCCCGGCAGTGACTCTTTCAAGGAAAGGCATAACCTCATCAGGTGACTCCGGTCCGCCAAACGAGGTCAGAAGGACAGCGTCATAGTTCATGCAAGAAGTTCTTCAATTGCTGCCGGATCGATAATGCGACCAGTGTAGAAAGGAATTTCTTCGCGTACATGAAGTCGCGCTTTGGTAGCTCGCAAATCACGCATCATGTCCACTAGGTCATGAAGATCATCAGATTCGAGAGCCAGAATCCATTCGTAGTCACCTAGGGCAAATGCTGCGACGGTATTGCTAAGCAAACCTGTATAGCCACGAGCAGCCATCCCATGCTCGACTAGCATCTGGCGACGTTCTTCTTCGGGCAATATGTACCAGTCGTAAGAACGCACAAAGGGGTAAACGGTGAGCCACTCTTTTGGAGCTGCGCCAGTCATGAATGCAGGTACGTGGCCCTTATTGAATTCTGCGGGACGGTGCAATCCCATCGCTGCCCACGTTGTTTCAGTGGCGCGACCCATCGCCGTCCGGCGAACATCGCGCAAGGTCTCTTGAATGAGTTCGGCAGTTGGTGCGTGGAACCAGAGCATGATGTCTGCATCGGCACGCATCCCAGAAACGTCGTAAAGCCCACGAAGTTGCACGTCCTTCTCTTTAGCCTTCTTAAGAACTCCCAAGAATTCTTCGACCGCTTTTCTCGGCGACTCAAGTTGTTGCGTGCGATGCAGGACAGTCCATGAGGTGTATCGAATTGTGTCGTTGATTTCGCGTGCTGTGGCTTTCGTGAGTGGCTCAGTCATTGGGGGATTATCGCACTTAGGACTCTGAAGCGCATATTCACCTTTGCTGGGGAAGTCTCCCCGCTAAATGAAGAGAGCGGATCTAGCTTTTGACCACGTTGCTTTATTTTGCGCTACGAGCAGGCCCGGTTCCGCATAATCGGATACTCGGAATTTCGTGCCATCCGGTCGGGCCGCGTATCCACCTGCTTCTTCCAAAAACAAAACTCCTGCTGCGTGATCCCACGGAAGGGTTCGCCAATAAAGGACAAAGTCCATTGTTCCATTTGCCACGGAAGGGTAATCAAATCCGGCACATTTGCTTCCTGCAGAAAGTTTCGCGAAACGTCCCTCGACTTCATTTATATGGGTCGCGAGCTCCTGCGGAAGGAATCGACGCAATACGGCGCCCGCCATGTTTTTCAACTCGGGTGATTCTTTGCTAACGTTGATTTGTTGGTTATTGATCCAAGACCCCGATCCTTTTTCCGAGACGGAGAGTTGGTTTGCTAGAGGTTCCAGAATCCAAGATGCCACCGTTTCGCGGTTGCGAATCAGTGCAACCATAAGAGCAAATGGTGTCTCACCCTTTGCGAAATTTGCCGTCCCATCCAGCGGGTCGACGAGCCATACATCAGTATCGTGATCCAGGTGATGAAGAATATTTGGATTTTCGGAGGCTGCTTCTTCACCAATAACTAATGAACCCGGAATTAATGAATGCAGAGCGGGCTCCAGAAACGCTTCACAGGACTTGTCGGCTTCGGTAATCCACTCTCCAGGTGACTTTTCTTTCGGATCGGCTGCGAGTTTCCCAAACACTGGCATCACACACGTTTGAGATGCTTCCCCCAGTAGTGCTGAGACGGTGGAAATCAGATCTGGCACGTAACGAAGTATGTCTTATTGGGCGTGAACGAAGGCCACCAACCTTGTGAGAACTTCAGGATCCGTATCAGGTGGCACTCCGTGACCGAGGTTCACAATGTGGGCCGGCGCTGTTGATCCACGTCGAATTACATCGAGAACATGAGTTTCTAATTCATCCCACGGTCGGCTTAATTTCTCGGGATCGATATTGCCTTGAAGCGGCACTGTTCCACCAAGGACGGTGTTTGCAACGTCTAGCGGGGTATCTGAATCAATTCCCATGACCGTTGCACCGACAGCATGCATCTGGGGAAGCATAGATCCGGTTTTCGTTCCGAAATGGACACGAGGTACAGGCAGATCAGAAAGAGATGTCATCACTGCTTTGGAATGAGGTGCGGCGAATTTCGTGTACTCATCCTTTGCCAGACGTCCTGCCCACGAGTCAAATAATTGAAGAGCACTTGCACCTGCCATGACTTGCCCTCGGATGAAAGTGCTAGTAGTTCGAGCGACCCAGGAAAGAATGTCATTCCAGAGTTCTGGATCCTCATTCATTAGGCCTCGAGTAATTGGAAGGTCTTGCGAAGGAGCGCCTTCGATGAGATATGAAGCGAGTGTGAAGGGCGCTCCACCAAAGCCAATAAGAGGAGTGTCGCCGAGTTCGGTGGTTGCAATCTTTATCGCCTCGGTGATGGGAGTTAGTGCGTCAAAGTCCAACTCAGAGAGTGCTTTGAAATCCTCGCGAGTGCGCACGGGATGCGCCATTACTGGTCCCACTCCGCCAATGATGTCGACATCCACTCCAGCCAGTCGAAGAGGAATGACAATGTCGCTGAAGAAAATCGCGGCATCAACTTTGTGTCGACGGACAGGTTGGAGAGTAATTTCTGCTGCCATCTCAGGTCTCAAACATGATTCGAGCATCGGTACACCTTCGCGCAAAGCGCGGTACTCAGGCAGTGAACGACCTGCTTGTCGCATGAACCAGATAGGAAGGTGGGCAGTGCGAATGCCTGAGTAGGCCTGAATCAACTGGGAGTGCGTTGTACGCTCAGTAACAAGGGGATGATCCGGTGGCAAGGACACGAGAGCATCATGCCATTGAATTGGGACTACTATTCGCGAGTGGCGTTGGTACTCATAGGTGCGAGTCATCAAAACCTTGCTCTTTCCGAACTCGAGTTGCTTGAGCGTGAAGCCGGACGGATCCGCGATCAACTCTTTTCCGCCCCGTCATCCGAATCTGGAATTGCTGGCGGAGTCGTTGTGGCGACGTGTAATCGATTTGAAGTCTATTTTGAGACCGAAATCTTCCACTCAACTGTTGATTATGTTCTGCGCACTATTAGTGAGATCACAGGATTGGATCCTGAGCAGACCAATCGCTCGTTGCAAGTGTCAGCTGGTTTTGTCGTCGTCGAGCACTTGTTCTCAGTAGCAGCAGGGCTCGAATCAATGATTGTGGGCGAGGCCGAAATCACCGGTCAGGTTCGGAGCGCCTTTACGCACGCGCAATCGGCGAAGACGACTACGCCGGTGCTCGAGCAGTTATTTCAAAGAGCGCTTTCGACGTCGAAGGTTGTTCAAAATTCGACTGGCCTTGGCGCAGCAGGGCGCTCAATCGTCGACGTCGCCCTCAATGTGGTGGAATCGCGATACGGCGGAATCATGGGTAAGCGGGCGATTGTTCTAGGAACTGGCGCTTATGCGCGGGTAGCAGTCGCAGCGTTGCAACGTCGGGGCTGCGACGACATTTCGATTTATTCGGCCACTGGCCGAGCGCGACAATTTAGCGAGAGCCACAACACCGTTGCTATCAGCCATGATGGGCTTCGCGACGCGCTCGCGATTACTGATTTGGTTGTTGGATGTAGCGGAAATGCAACTTCGATCCTCAACGCAGAATTTGTGCGATCGGCAAGAGGAGACAAATTCCTTCCGATGATCGACGTTGCCCTCGCATCTGACTTTGCCTCGGATGTGAGAGAACTTGACTCGGTAGATGTGATCGACTTGGACGTCGTACGAAAGAACGCCCCGAAGGAGCACGGCGAGGAAATAGAACTTGCCAACGAGATCGTGCAGAAGGCAGTTATCAAGTTCGAAAATGAGCAGTCGGCCCGAACGATGGATCCGGCGATTGCTGCAATGCGCTCGCACGTCGGCATCTTGATAGACCTTGAAGTTAAACGTGTGCGAGATCGAGCGGGAGATGAAGTCGCAGCAGATGTTGAATTCTCACTTCACCGCGTGACTAACGCGCTGTTGCATACTCCTTCGGTTCGTGCTCGAAGTCTCGTGCGTGATGGAGAGCAGAAGGATTACCGAACCGCGATTCAAGTCCTCTTCGGAATTGATATCGAGACGCCTGAAGATGTCTAATCGTCCTTTAATAATTGGTACCAGGGGCAGTCTTCTTGCAACAACTCAGACAAGGCTTATTAGTTCTTCTTTAACGACGTTGGCTGGTTACACAATCTCCGAAAGAATTATTCGAACTGAAGGCGACGATGTGACGACATCGCTGACTAAGGCAGCACGTCCTGGCGTCTTTGTCACTGCTCTGCGAACCGCGCTTCTACGTGGCGAAGTAGACGTGATTGTTCATTCGTTCAAAGATCTCCCTTCAATGCCCGAAGCGGAAATTACAATCGCTGCAGTGCCTGTACGCGAGGATTTCCGCGATGCTCTGATTTCACGCGAGAACTTGCCTCTCATGCAACTGCCCGTGGGTGCCAGGGTGGGGACTTCATCGCCACGTCGATCCGCACGCATTACGCACGTTCGTCCGGATTTGATGGTCCTTCCTATGCGAGGCAATGTTGATACTCGTCTAAGAAAAGTTGCAGAAGGCGAATTCGATGCCGCAGTTCTCGCTGTTGCTGGGCTGAATCGCGTCGGACATGCGGACAAGATAACTGAGTTCTTTACCCCTGATTTGTTGTTGCCGGCTCCCGCGCAAGGAGCTCTGGCGGTCGAGTGCAGACGGGATGATCTTGAATTGATTCAGACTCTTGCCCTGTTAAATGACCCGCACACACGATTGGTCACGACCGCAGAGCGGGCGGTGCTGGTAGGTATTGGCGCAACTTGTGCGACTGCGATCGGAGCCCTCGCCGAATTCAAAGATGGCACGCTTACTTTGACCGCCGAACTTTCTGCACCAGACGCGGACGAGCACGAGCGGGCGAGCCTGACACAAGAGGGCTTATCGGTGAAGAACCTGGAGTCGGCCCATGAACTTGGGCTGAAATTGGCAAGCAAGATTTTGGAAACCTCTCTCGGGTCTCGACTGGGATCGACGCGTGATTAAGCCAGTCCTTCTTATTAGGGCGGAGAACAACGAAACTGATCAGACTGCGTTAACGAAGCTAGGTATCCCGTCTCTGATTGACCCTTATCTCGAGATACGCGTGTCAGAAGATACGACTGAAGGGGAGCAACTCCTTTCCCTTCTTGAGGGTTCGGATGATCCAGTTTGGCTCATTGCGACTTCCGTAAATGCTTTTAGGTTCTGGTCGCAGATCGTGGGAGCAGATCGATTGAGATTGGCGATTAAGAATCACCCACGCGTGAAGTTCGCCGCAGTTGGCCAGGCAACGGCAAATGTTCTTCGAGATTTCGGGGCGGATGAGGTCCTTATTTCGCGCGAATTCACGGGGAAATCTTTGGCAGATGATTTGCTGGCGGAGAATTCGGTTGGCCACGCAATTGTGCCTGGCGGAAATCTGGCGATGAAGTCCCTGCCAACAACCTTGGAGTCTTCCGGATGGAAAGTCAGTACGGCTACCGTCTATACGACTTCACCGGTGGAGAAGGAACCATTGTCGGTTCCCATGATCAAGAATAAAGAGGTTAGCGCCATTCTCTTTCGCTCCCCAAGTGCGGTCCGAGCCCTGACGCACTACGTCCCAAAGCCAGAAGTGGATCTTGTTTGCATCGGCCCAACGACGGCAAAAGCGCTAACTGATCAGGGTCTGATGCCCGTGGCGGTCTCGCCTGGTCCGTCTTCCGAAGTGGTGGCTTCCGCCATTTATTCGCTACTCTTTCGAAAGACACCTCTAGAAGACAAAAAGGCCGGGGATCATGGGAATTATTGAAAGACCAAGACGCCTTCGAAGCACGGCGAAACTTCGTGCGATGGTCCGCGACACCAGTATCTCTCCGAGTTCATTGATTCTTCCGATTTTCATTCGCGAAGGACTCACCAACCCGAAACCAATTTCCGGCATGCCAGGGGTCCTTCAGCACACGAAGGACTCCTTCAAGTCTGAAATCGATAGGGCGATGCGCGCGGGTATCGGCGGCGTGATGATTTTTGGAATTCCCGAAGAGCGAGATGTTATGGGTTCCCAGGCATTGAATCCGAGCGGCGTTCTTTCAACCGCAATTCGAGAAGCGCGCAACATCGCCGGAGATGACTTAGTCATCGCAGCCGACCTTTGTCTCGATGAGTTCACGAGCCACGGTCACTGCGGAGTTCTCGATACACAGGGTTCGATCGACAACGACGCAACTTTGAAAATTTATGGGGAGATGTCCAAGATTCTCGCCCAATCCGGCGCCCATATGGTTGGAACGAGCGGAATGATGGACGGGCAAGTTGGAGTTGTCCGCTCTGCACTTGATAGCGCGGGTTTTACGGACGTGCTGATTCTTGCTTACGCCGCGAAATTTGCTTCGGCATTTTACGGACCATTCCGCGAGGCGGTGGAATCACAATTAGAAGGTAATCGAAATACGTATCAACAAGATCCTGGAAATATAAAGGAATCGATGCGCGAGGTTCGCTTGGATGTCGCCGAAGGTGCCGACATCATCATGGTCAAGCCAGGCATCGCCTACCTTGATATTTTGTATGCGACGACACAGGCCGTTGATGTTCCCACGGCTAGTTACATCGTTTCCGGCGAGATGGCCATGCTCGAAGCGGCAGCCGCTCAAGGTTTAATCGATCGCGAACGAGCAATTCTTGAAGTCCTTTCCTCGGTTAGGCGTGCAGGTGCATCTGTTATTTGCACATATTGGGCGATAGAAGCTGCTGAACTTGTCAGAAAGAATTTTGCATGAGTTCCACCGAGAAATCGCAGTACTGGCATGACCGCGCTTTGAAAGTTATCCCCGGCGGGGTTAGTTCTCCGGTTCGCGCATTTTCGGCGGTCGGCGGAATTCCACGGTATTTTGTTGAAGGTAAGGGATCGCGTGTCATTGACGTCGATGGAAATGAATATGTGGACATGGTTGGCTCCTGGGGACCGATGATTGTTGGTCATGCCCACCCAGAAGTCGTTCGTCGAGTTATCGAGACCGCATCGAAATCTTCATCATTCGGCGCAGCCAGCCCAAATGAAGTGTTGCTCGCCGAGGAGATTATCAAACGAGTCAGCGCCGTAGAGCGGGTCAGGTTTGTTTCATCCGGTACCGAAGCGGTCATGACGGCTGTTCGATTGGCGCGTGCTGCGACAAGTCGAAATGTAATCGTGAAATTCGCTGGGTGTTATCACGGTCATGCGGACGCACTTCTAGTGCAGGCAGGCTCTGGAGTATTAACCCTTGGTCTTCCAAATTCTCCGGGGGTCACACCGGGCCAAGCTCAAGACACGGTGGTGGTGGCATACAACGACTTTGATGCCATAAGAGAACTTTTTGCCAAGCGCGGTAGCGAAATTGCGGCGGTACTGACTGAAGCGGTTCCCGCGAATATGGGTGTCGTTCCTCCCGCTCCAGGATTCAACGCCCTCCTTGCCGAACTTTGTCATGCAAATGGCGCTCTCTTTATTCTGGATGAAGTAATGACAGGATTTCGCCTTTCATCTGGCGGTTGGTGGCATTTGGTGAACAAAGAAGAGAACTGGACGCCAGATCTCTTCACGTATGGCAAAGTCATCGGTGGTGGATATCCGGTGGCCGCGGTTGCAGGCCCTGCTCGAGTGATGGATTTGTTGGCGCCGATTGGCTCGGTTTACCAAGCAGGAACCCTGAGCGGAAATCCCGTTGCGACAGCAGCAGGTCTTGCCACACTTCAATTATGCGATGACGCGTTGTATGCAACGTTGAACAAGCGAGCCCGCGAAGTGGGGGAGGTTGTCTCGGCCGCGTTGACGAAAGAAGGCGTTCCCCACAAACTACAGAACGCGGGCAATCTTTTCTCAATTTTCTTTACAGACAAAGAAGTTCACACCTTTAAAGATGCGCAGACGCAAGACACGAAGGCTTTTGCTGCCTTCTTTCATGCGATGCTCGACAACGGTGTTTCGCTTCCGCCGTCGGCCTATGAGGCGTGGTTTGTTTCGGGTGCACACTCGGACGCGGATATCGAAATCATTGCAACAGCTTCATCTGCGGCCGCAAAGGCGGCAGTGGCTATCTAAGATTTTGCAGTTATCGCCAGCGCATCTGACGCAATACTTACCAACAAATCGATCATTGATTCATTGTTGTTGACAATTCCTTCGTATGGGGGAGGAATCAAGCCAGTGAAGATGATTCCGATTGCCACCCTGGCTCTCATCTCCTCCTCCGCGCTCTGCACCTCTCCACCGAGAAGCCGCTGTAAGCGCCGCATCAATTGATGTCGATTTGGTTTGTGAATTCTCATTTCGGCCGGCATCTCTGATAGGACTAAGCGCACAACTTTCCTGTGGCTGAAGACGAATTCTGCAAAAGTTTGCAGTACTTCGATTCGATTCACTTTGCTAGGTGAGAGAGATTCAAAGTGGCTGACGAATTTCTCCAAGTCCACTTGGGTGGATTTCACGAGTTCTCGAAGAATGTTTTCTTTGCTTTCGAAGTGGTGATAGATGGCAGCCTTTGACAGACCCAATTTTTCGGCGAGATCTGACATAGACGTTCCCGAAAATCCTTTTTCCACGAAGAGTTCAGCGGCACTCGCCAAGATTGCATCCCGCGTCGAGACAGGGGTTTTGATTTGCGCTTTACTCATCACACCCGTACTGTACCTACCAACCGTTCGGTAAGCCAAATCTCCGGCTTAGCCTCTCATTCAAGGAGCGCGCATGTCCTTCCTCGCCAATTGGACCTTCAAGCATCGCAAATTAGTTGTCGTTATCTGGCTCGTACTTTTGGTTGGGATCACCGGGGTGGCGCAGAAGGTGGGGAGTGCTTACAGCGACTCATTTACTTTGCCGAAGACCGAAAGTAAGACAGCCCTTGACCTGTTGACCAAATACGCTCCTGCGCAAAAGGGCGACTCAATACAAGTTGTCTATGCAGCCAAGGTTGGCGTGCTAACCCCACAAGAAGTTGCACCGATCGAAGCCAAACTCTCAAAACTAAATCATGTGTCGGGAATTGATTCACCATTTGGCGGACGTAATGGGGCAATCAGCAAAGACGGCAAAATCGGTTTTTCAACCTTGCATCTCGATGTTCTCGGGCGCCAGATGAGCAAGGCCGACGTTGTCGCCATAGTAAATACAGCGCGGAGTTTTTCTGGCGGCACTGTTCAAGTCGAATTACTGGGTTCGACGATTCAGAAGGCTACAGAAACTAAGCCGGGTTCAAGTGAAGGAATTGCGTTGCTCGCGGCCGCAGTCATCCTCTTCATCACCTTCGGCAGCCTGGTGGCAACTTTGATCCCCCTGCTCGTTGCAGTCGTGGGACTTGGAATTGCATCATCAGCAGTCGGACTTCTCAGCCATGGAATCTCTACTGCACAATTCGCGCCGATTCTCGCATCTCTTGTTGGTCTCGGTGTTGGGATTGATTACGCCCTCTTTATTGTTACGCGTTTTCGACAAGGAATTCATTCTGGAATATCGGTTGAAGAAGCAGTGAAGACTGCCGTTAAGACTTCGGGGCGGGCAGTTCTCTTCGCGGGAATCATTGTTTGCATTGCACTCCTTGGTCTCTTTACAGTTCGAGTTAGTTTCCTCTACGGCGTTGCAATTGCGGCCTCGCTCGCAGTTCTCATAACCATGAGCGCCTCGCTGACCCTGCTTCCAGCACTTCTGGCAATGGTCGGAAGGAAGATTGACCGATTCTCAATTCCTGGGCGAAGCAAGCAAACCCACGATATTGAGAGCGGGGGCTGGGCCAAATGGTCGTCTGCCATTCAGCGCAGGCCGATCATTTGGAGTGTTTCGGCCACTGCAGTGTTGCTCCTGCTCTGCCTTCCAGCGCTAAACATGCGTCTTGGAAGCGCCGACTCCGGTAACGATCCAAAAGGCACTACAACGCGAGCGGCTTACGATTTGCTCGCAAAGGGTTTTGGCGCTGGATACAGTGGCCCGCTTATGTTGGTTGCGTCGATTCCACAAGGCGCGGATGCCAGCGTAATCAATCAACTCGAAGCCAAAATTTCCTTGGACAAGGATGTTGCGCAGGTGACGCCGGCGTACATCACTCCGGATCACTCATTGGGAATCATTACCGTTTACTCAAAAAGCTCTCCTCAATCCGCGGCTACGGGGGATCTAATCAAGAGGCTTAGAAAGACCACAATCCCGAGTGTGATGTCGGGTTCGTCAATTCATGTCTACGTCGGTGGAATCGTTGCAATATTCGCAGATTTTGAAAGCGTACTTTCAAGCAAGTTGCCAGTATTCATCGGCGTAGTGGTGCTCTTAAGTTTCTTGCTGCTGATGATTCTGTTCAGGAGTTTGGTAATCCCGCTCAAGGCAGCAGTCATGAATATTTTCTCTATTGGCGCGGCCTTTGGAGTTGTCGTTGCCGGATTCCAATGGGGGTGGGCTGAGCCGATACTCGGCGCTAAAGCCGGACCGATTGAGGCGTTCTTGCCCATCATGCTTTTCGCAATTCTCTTCGGGCTCTCGATGGACTATGAAGTTTTCTTAGTTTCGCGAATCCAGGAGGAGTGGCTCAAATCCCACGATAACTCCGCGGCTGTTCGACGAGGTCTTGCCGCAACCGGAGGCGTAATCACATCTGCTGCAACAATTATGTTCGCAGTATTTGGCGCGTTCGTTTTCGGCGGGCAGCGCATCATTCAAGAGTTCGGTGTGGGACTTGCCGCAGCCGTACTCTTTGATGCCTCCGTAATTCGATCGGCTCTAGTTCCTGCGCTTATGCAGTGGTGGGGCAAAGCGAACTGGTGGTTCCCAGCATGGATGGATAAATTCTTGCCACGGATTTCACTTGAGGATTCCGACGTCTAGTCGAGTCTCCTTTACGGTTCCGCCAACTTTCTCTACGACATAAGCCGAAGGCCCATCTGTACCTGAAGGCTTGTCGGAAACGACTTCAACTGGAAGCCCATCCTCATAGAGAATGCCGACTCCATCATCTGTTGCATAAACCGTCTCAAAGGTTTCATTCTGCACGAGGTCGTGAGTAAGTGGCCTGCGCTGAACTTCTGAGTTGTAGTGCACCGCATTCCCGTATGGCAAAAGACCCATGCCATTGGTGACTACGCGCAAGTCAGGTCCAAAAGAATCTGTGGAGCCTCCTTGGTGCCAACAGATGGAGCCGGCGCTGACTCCACCAAGAATCACGCCGTTTTCGTAAGCCTCGCGCATCGCAGAGTCGACCTCGTGTAACTTCCAAAGAGCTAGAAGATTGGCGACAGATCCGCCACCCACCCATATGACATCTGAACTCAGAATGTGTTCCCTGACGGGCGCGTTGGGCTGAGTGAAGAGTTGGAGGTGCGTTACGTCGCAGCCGATGTCGCTCATCGCTTCATATGAGCGAGCGATGTAACTTGCGTTATCCCCGCTTGCTGTGAGGACGAAGCAGACTCGAGGCCTGTCCTTCTTTGATAATTCCAGCATCCGCAGAAATGTCGGGGCTGGCTTGAATAAGTCCCAACGATCGCGCGCTACGAATCCACCGCTTGTTGCCATAATTCTGCGAACGGTCATATGCCATTCCTCCTAAGGTGAAAACTTCTGACCTAGGCCCAAATATTTCGGCGCCCACTCTCGGAGTTTAGTTAAGGGGCGAGAGTACGCTCAATATATGGTGGCTCCCGTTGGTCTTTCTACTCAGGAAGCCGCAGCGAGGTTACAGAAGAACGGGCCCAACGCACTCGATTCTCATTCGGGCAACTCGGCATGGAAATTGCTGCTGCGTCAGTTCGAGAGTCCCATCATTCTGATTCTCTTTGCCGCGACCATCATTTCGATGTTCTTGGGTGAGGTCACCGATGGAATCATTATTCTCGCCATCATTATTCCAAGCGGTTTGCTTGGTTTTTGGCAGGAACATCGTGCGAGTAAGACGATGGAATCACTTCTCAACCAAATTCACATTCATGTCGAGGTAATCCGAGATGGGAAGGAAATAACAGTTCCGATCGAAGAAGTAGTCGTTGGCGATCTAGTCGCCCTTCGCGCGGGAGATTTGGTTCCTGCTGATCTGCACGTAGTTCTGGCCGGTGGCCTTATGGTGGATGAATCGGCGATGACGGGTGAGTCCTTTCCAAGAGAAAAGACCGTCGGAGAAATCGATGCGACAAAGCCATTGTCGGAAAGGGGTTCGGAACTTTTCTTTGGAACCCACATCGTAAGTGGAGTAGGACAAGGCATCGTCGTCAAGACTGGTCGCGACACTGAATTCGGCGAAATCGCCCAATCACTCAATTCACGCGATGTCACAACCGGCTTCGAACGCGGAACGACGGCATTTGGGATGTTGCTCCTCAAAGCGATGATCTTCCTCGTTTCCGCACTTTTCATCGTCAACATGTTTTTGCACCGCCCGGTCATCGATTCGCTGCTCTTCTCCCTTGCGTTGGCAGTTGGCCTCACACCTCAATTGCTCCCAGTCATCATTTCAGTCTCCCTTGCTGCTGGCGCGAAGCGGATGGCTGAGAAGAAGGTATTGGTGAAGCGCCTTGATGCTATTGAAGATTTCGGCCTCATGACCGCGTTGTGTACTGACAAAACAGGAACGATCACGGCCGGGGCGATTCGACTTGACGGCGCACTCGACCCACGTGGGGACGTTAGCGAACGCGTGCTCGAGTTGGCTTTTCTTAACGCGAAATCTCAAAAAGGCTTCATCAATCCTTTGGATGCTGCAATCGTTACTTCGGTAGGAGGTAAGTTTTCCGAAGCTGCGGTTCTGGGTGAAATTCCATACGATTTTGAAAGACGGCGTTTAACTGTCCTCGTTGACGATCACGGTCCACTGATGATTACTAAGGGCGCTTTCGCGAGCATACTCAGTGTTTGCACGAATGTTCGCGTTGGAGACCAAGTCAGACCACTGGCTCCGATGATGATAGAACTTGAGAATCGATTCCAAGAAATCAGCAGTCAGGGAAATCGCGTCTTAGGGATTGCGACCAAGTCCGAGGCCACGCAGTCGAAGGTGAGCATTGAGGACGAGAAAGAAATGGTCCTCGAGGGCCTCTTAGTATTTCATGATCCGCTCAAAGCTGACGCTAAAGAGGCGGTCAAAGAATTAGCATCACTGGGAATCGATCTCTACATGATCACTGGTGACAATCGTTTTGCTGCAAAGTCCATTGCGTCTCAAGTTGGGCTGCCATCCGAGGTCGTTCTAGTTGGCGCGGACGTAACTGCTTTGGGTAAGGAAGCTCTCAACGAGAAGGTGAAAACGTGTCGCGTTTTTGCCGAGGTTGATCCAATTCAGAAGGAAAGAATTATTCTTGCCGTGAGGGCATCTGGTGCGACGGTTGGCTACTTCGGCGATGGGATAAATGACGCAGCTGCACTTCATGCGGCCGATGTGGGGATTTCCGTTGACACTGCCGTTGATGTTGCAAAAAACGCGGCCTCAATAGTTCTTCTGGATAAAGACCTCCGAGTCATAGCCGAGGGAGTTTCCCTTGGTCGAACTACATTCGTCAACACAATGAAATATGTGAGGGTTGGGGTAAGCGCCGCATTCGGAAATGTTGTGTCCATGGCGATAGCGGACATATTTCTTCCATTTCTTCCAATGCTCCCAATGCAAATTCTGCTCTTGAACTTTATGACCGATTTTCCTGCCATCGCCATTTCAGGTGACCAGGTTGACTCTGAGGACATCGTCAAGCCGAGAGCATGGGACATAAAGGCAATTCGAAAATTCATGATCTATTTCGGACTATTAAGTTCGGTATTCGACATTGTCACATTCATTGTCCTCAGGCGAGGATTCCATGCCCCCGATACTCTCTTTCGAAGTGGTTGGTTCATCGAGTCCACTCTCACCGAATTAGCGGTCATGATGGTTCTGAGAACTCACCGACGATTTTGGCGGAGCAAGCCTGGTAAGGGTCTGTTCTGGTCAAGTCTGGTCTTGGCCGTAACCACGATTGCAATTCCCTTCACCGGTTTCGGTCGAGTGATTGGTCTTGCGGTCCCTCCAATTAATTTGCTGATTATCCTTTTCGGTTTGATTGCCATCTACATCGTCTTAAACGAAGTCGCGAAGAAATACTGGATGAAGTAGATGAGGAAGAATTCCCGCAATTCCACTCTCTGGATTATCACCTTCTTTATCGGCACGATTTTTCAATTTTGGAGAGGCTCGCAGATCGACACTCTTGTCTTCGCAGTTATCACTTCTTTGCTTCTGGTCGCTTCCCAAGAAATACTCGAACTTCCGAATTTACGCGCAACGAATCTCGCGACATCCTTGGGCATTCTCTTTGTTTGTACTCTGGTGTTTACGTTCGTCGGTATTCATTCGGTCCTTTCCGCGATTTTCTACCTTGCCCTCATTTCCGTTGTGTTGATGAACATGTGGAGAAGCGACTCGATATCCGAAGTTGAGTCGACCCCAGCTTTAAGAAGATCCTCCATGATTTGGTTCACAATCGGGGTTGTAACGTGTTTAGCCGAACTGGGAAATTACTTCGCGGCCGACGCCACCCACAATGACAAGGTGTATCCGACTATCACAGTGTTAATTGATCCTCTTGTAGCCCACAATGGGGGAAAGATCATTTTCGTTCTTCTATGGGCGATTATCGGTGTTGGACTCTTTCGAGTGTCGGTCAAGAAATGAGCACGACATATTTCGCATTGTCCTATGTCCTTCTCGCATTCGCTGCGGTAGCAACCTGGGTGTATTCACGCTTGCGCCCTCTTCGGATTGCGCCCTTTGGGCAATTGCTTCGACACATGATGATTAGTCGCGTCAATCGGATCGCGGTTTTCGCAATCTGGTGGTGGGTTGGCTGGCATTTTTTTGGGCAGCCCTTTCCGAATTAGTCTGACCAAACATACTTGCTTTGCGCCCTGCCCTTCGTGGTCTTTCGGTGGTACGTTGGACGTAAGTCTTAGGAGACGCCAAATGCACTATTGGATATGGCTCGCACTCGCAGGTGGATTCGTCGTTCTTGAAATACTCACTCTAAGTTTGATTTTCTTTTCCTTTGCTCTCGCAGCCCTCGTGGGTGCACTGGGTGCGGCAATATGGGTCGGTTCGTCAGTGCAATGGGTGGGTTTCGCGATAACTGCGGTACTGACTTTGGCGATAATTCGCCCGATCGTGCGCAAGTATCTTTTTAGGAAATCTAGCGGGGGAAGCACGGGGATGGACGCCTTGCTCAACCACGAGGCGATCACGCTTACTGATGTGTCCTCAACTATGGGCACTGTCCGACTTCGTAATGAGACGTGGACGGCCCGTTGTGATGCTGGTTCGATTCCAGCCGGATCTGAGGTACTCGTCTCCCGCATAGATGGTGCCGTAGCAGTCGTAGTTCCCAAAGTTTCCAATACAAACATATAAGGAGAATTTCATGTCTGCCGCCAATATTGCCTTAATAGTCCTCTTGGTGATTGCGATCGCCATAGTTGTCTCGGCAATCAAAATAATTCCCCAGGCTCGGGCCGGGATCGTTGAAAGACTCGGTAAGTACCATCGCACTCTGGTTCCGGGGCTGAATTTAATAATTCCAGGTATCGATCGTGTTAGGCCACTGGTTGATCTGCGCGAGAAGGTCGTCTCATTTCCACCGCAACCGGTTATTACAGAAGACAACTTGGTGGTCAACATCGACACTGTCATCTACTTTCAGGTTACAAATGCGAAGTCGGCCACTTACGAGATTGAGAACTACATTCAAGGTATCGAGCAGTTGGTGGTGACCACCCTTCGAAACTCTGTCGGTGGTTTGGATCTGGAGAAGGCGTTGACTTCGCGCGACCACATCAACGCCGCACTCCGCGAAGTGCTGGATGAGGCGACAGGCAAATGGGGAGTAAGGGTTAACCGCGTTGAGATTAAGGCGATCGAGCCACCACCGAGCGTGCAGGAGTCGATGGAGAAGCAGATGCGCGCCGATCGTGAAAAGCGGGCAACGATCCTCACCGCGGAGGGTGAGAAACAGAGCCAGATTCTCAGAGCCGAAGGTACGAGAGCGTCTGATATTTTGCGTGCCGAGGGCGAAGCCCAGGCCGCTGTCATTCGTGCCGAGGGCGAAGCCACTGCGATTGCAAAAGTCTTTAAGGCGATTCACGATGGCAATGCCGATGACAAAGTTTTGGCATACAAATATCTGGAGCAGTTGTCGGTCATTGCAAACGGAACTTCAAGCAAAGTTTGGGTCATTCCTGCCGAGCTGTCCGGAACCGTAGGCACCATTGCCCGAGCATTTAAAGAGTCAGGTACCTCATAACGACGAGCAGCACGCTAATTGTCGGTTTAGTCCTTATTTAGTCTTTCTCTTAAGCGTGAAAGCCCCGGCAGCGAGTAAGCCAAACAAAAAGAGAGCCAGGATCAGGAAGTCGCGAGTCACTGAACCTTGTCCGACCACGACTTTTTGAGTCGCATCGACGGCATAAGTTAGTGGCAGGTAATCAGAAATTATTCGAAGGATGGAGGGCATACTTCCTCGAGGGACAAGTAGTCCACTGAGGAGCAATTGCGGGAAGAGAACGGCCGGAAGAAACTGAACTGCCTGAAACTCAGTTTTCGCAAAGGAGCTTACGAAAATTCCGATCGCCATTCCGAGTAGTGCGTCAAATATTGCGACGAAAATGAGCATGATTTGGGAACCAGCGATTTTCAGGCCGAGAGGACCAAGGGCAACTGATGAAACAATTGTCGCTTGAATCAATGCGGCAATACCGAATGCTTTGGCATAACCCAAAATGAATTCGAGTTTGGTGATTGGAAGGATGAGCAAGCGTTCTAGTGTGCCAGACGTTCGCTCGCGTAATGTTCCAACACTTGTGATCAGGAACATGACCAACATTGGGAATATCCCAAGCAGGGATGCTGCGACTCGTTGAAAGACCATCGGTTGATTTTGGTACACGTACTTCAAGATGGTCATTAAAAGAACTGGAGCCAGGATCATCAACGCAATCGTTCGCGGATCGTGGCGCAATTGCGAAAGTATTCTGCGGGCCGTACCCCAGATACGTCGAATGCTCATAACTGCTCCACCAAAGAGATGAAGACCGCTTCCATTTCGTCAGTGTTCGCCTGATCTTTTAGTTCTTGTGGCGTGCCACCGGCAAGTATTCGGCCATCACGAAGCAGAAAGAGCGAATCACAACGATCTGCCTCGTCCATGACGTGGCTGCTTATGAGAAGCGTCTTGCCTTGATCTGCCAGTTTATGGAAAAGATTCCAAAGGTCTCGTCGAAGTACGGGATCGAGACCAACAGTTGGCTCATCCAGAATGAGGAGCTCGGGTCTGCCTAGAAGGGCGGTGGCGAGAGCCAACCGGGCTCGCTCGCCACCCGACAATGATGAAGCAAGTTGCTTTTTGTTCTTGGTCAGGTCAACCAATTCAAGAACTTCGTGTACCGAGATTTCAGATTGACCTAATATTCGCGCAAAGTAACGGAGGTTCTCAAGACACGTTAAATCCGTGTAGATGCTTGCACTCTGCGTGAAATATCCAATGCGGGTTCTCAAAACCTTCGAGCCTGCTTCGCGACCAAAAACGGTGATGCTTCCTGCCGCAATGGCCTGGACACCGACGATGCTTCGCATGATCGTTGTCTTTCCGCTGCCACTTGGCCCAAGTAGTCCCACGATCTTTCCGCGATCTATGTACATCGTGAGATCGGGGATGATCGTTTTTCCGTCCCGGATAATCTTCAGATCGGAAATACGAACACCCTCTGGCATGCTAGAAGGTTACTCGCCAACTGCTCATTTCATACTTCTAAATCAATGGGGAATTTTCGTTGCCCTTGTAAATTGTTTTGGCCATGTGGCGCGCTGGCCAAGTTCTTCAGATGCGGCCAAGGCCCATCGTGGGTTGCGAAGCATTTCTCGTGCGAGCATCACGGCGTCAGCTTTTCCAGAGGAGATGATCTCCTCTGCTTGATGAGCCTCTGTGATCACGCCCACTGCCGAAGTCGCGATCTGCGCCTTCTCGCGTATTTCGTTCGCGAATGGAACTTGGTAGCCGGGACCAACGGGAATTACAGCATTTGGCATGAGTCCCCCCGAAGACACATCTATAAGGTCGACGCCCAACTTCTTGAGTTCTGCGGCGAGAATTACTGATTGATCGATATCCCACCCGCCTTCAACCCAATCGGTAGCTGAAATTCTTACGAATAGGGGAGTTCCCTCCGGAATAACTTTTCGAACTCTCTGGACGACTTCGAGAAGGAATCGCATCCTTCCTTGAAGGCTTGCGCCATATTCATCAGTGCGTTGATTTGTTAACGGTGAAAGGAATTGGTGCAGTAGATATCCGTGGGCTGCATGAATCTCAATGACGTCAAAGCCGACGCTTACCGCTCGCGATGCTGCCTCTCCGAAATGATCCACGAGGGATACGATCTCAGTCGTCGAGAGCATGTGAGGTACTTGCATTCCGGTGAAGGGGATGGAACTGGCTGAAACGGTCTGCCAGCCACCTTCTTCTGGGGTGGCGATGAGATGGTCATTCCAAGGCAGCATTGTCGATCCTTTGCGACCTGCATGCGCAAGTTGAATGCCTATTTTCGATCCCATCGAATGCGCAAAATCAACTATGGGTTTGAATGCTTGTGCAAGATCATCGTTCCAAATGCCAGGACACCCGACAGAGATGCGTCCTTCGGGCACAACACCAGTGGCTTCGACGAAAATTAGACCGGCACCACCCGTTGCGAAGGCTCCAAGATGAATCCGATGCCATTCCCCAATTAGCCCATTCTTCGCTGAGTACTGGCACATGGGGCTAACCCATGCTCGGTTGGGAATTGAGAGATCGCGAATTTTCATTTCTCGGAAGAGTGCGATTGGCATCTGGGGTAGCTCCTATTGGCAGTTTGTATTCGACACAAGTTTAACGTTCTTATGTGCTTAGAAATTCCACGCGCAGCAAGGGAGTATCTTGCATGCATGAGATTGAGACGAGTCTTTGCGTTTGCCGTATTTCTCACATTCTTATGGCCCCCGTCTGCGCAGGCCCATGCTGAACTCGTTACTTCTAGTCCGCCAGTCGGTGCGCACCTAAATGCCTTGCCTTCACACGTTACGGTTACATTTGATGGAAATCTCTTAACCATTGGTGGGGCAAAGACAAACACTTTGATGGTCACTGATGCAAATGGGAACGAAGTCGATGCGAAGAATTCGCGCTTAAGCGGTGCGACTCTCACCGTTGATCTAAATCCTGTCTCCACCACGGGTGAATTCGTTGTAAGTTGGAGAGTCGTCTCAGGTGATGGACATCCTGAACAAAGTTCTTACCGCTTCACGGTCAACAACCCCTCAGCAATAACTAGTCCGACCCCAACGCCTACGGCGTTGCCAACCCCAACCGCCACGGCCAACGGGCCGACTTTCTGGGCTCGGTATGGAACCCGAGTCCTCTTGGTCTTCGGTTTGGTAATAGCCATCGGCATATGGATTGGTTTCGAGCGCGCTCGCAGAAAAGCGCGGTAGGTTACAAGTTCTGCAATTACGGAGGTAGGTACAGATGCAAACGCGAAAATTAGGCCAAGGGCTTGAAGTTTCAGCAGAGGGCCTTGGATGCATGGGCATGAGTGATTTCTATGGCGTGAGGGATGAAGATAAAGCTATCGAGGTCATCCACCATGCTTTAGATCGGGGGATTAACTTCCTAGATACGGCCGACATGTACGGCCCATTCACCAACGAGATTCTCGTTGGGAAGGCAATAAAATCACGGCGCGACAAAGTCGTTGTTGCAACGAAATTTGGAAATGAGCGGGACGAGACTGGACGTTTCATTGGGGTTAACGGTCACCCAGATTATGTCCGTAAAGCGTGCGATGCCTCTCTTCGTCGGCTCAACATTGAATACATCGACCTTTACTACCAACATCGTGTGGATGTGACGGTTCCGATCGAGGATACGTGGGGAGCAATGAAAGCGCTCGTTGAGAGCGGAAAAGTCCGCCATCTTGGCATTTCAGAGGCGGCGCCTGACACCATCCGAAAAGCCAATGCCGTGCACCCGATTACTGCAGTGCAGTCTGAGTTGTCTTTGTGGACAAGGGATGTGGAAGACAATGGCGTTTTGACTACCGTTCGCGAACTTGGAATCGGATTTGTTGCTTACTCACCCCTTGGTCGTGGCTTCCTCTCGGGCAAGTTCCGAACGATCGATGACCTTGATGCGAACGATAGTCGACGCGCACATCCGCGCTTTCAAGGCGAAAATTTCGCAAAGAATCTCGAGCTGGTAGAGCGAGTCAAGAGGATCGCAGATGAAAAGGGCGTTACATCAAGTCAACTTGCCCTCGCATGGGTATTGGCGCAAGGCGACGACATCGTTCCGATTCCAGGTACAAAGAATGTTAAGTACCTTGATGAGAACATAGCCGCCCTCGATATTGAATTGAGCGACGAGGAGCTAAATCGGATAGACGATGCAGCGCCCATCGGGGTGACAGCCGGCGATCGCTATCCGAATATGAGCAACGTCAATCTTTAGCTAAGGATGAATTACGAATTTACGTAATCGCTAAGAGCTTTGCGTTCGTCGTCGAGTTCGGTGATGTGGGCTTTCACTACATCGCCGATAGAAATAATCGAGACTAGATGCTTGTCGGCGTCGACTACTGGAATATGTCGAACACGACGTTCGGTCATGATTGTCATCAACTCGGCAACCGTTGCGTTGGTATCGCATGTTACGACGTCGACCGTCATGAGGTCCCGAACGTGCATGCCTACTAGTCGATCAAGTTTTCCAGGCATAGCCCTGACGACGTCACGTTCTGAAACGATGCCTTCGATTTTGCGTCCATCGGGAGAAACCACCAGCGCGCCAACATGATGCACGTTGAGCGCGTTCACCAAATCGTGAACACTCGCGCTCGGTGAAATAGTTTCGACTCTTTTTCCTGCTATCAGTGCACTGATCTTCATCGCGCCTCCTCTGATGGACCTGATTGCATACTGCTCCCCTACGCGCCCACATTCAAGAGGTAGTCAACTGCCTCTGCTGCACTCCATCCTCCTGGATGGGTTTTGAGCAATTCACGTGCGCCTCCCAGGTCTGCGCCGAGGGTGATTAGTGGCGGCTCGACGTAACCGTCTGGACGTGTTTGCCCCAGTCCAATATTCGACATAAGAGCGTTGCATAAGCATTTTCTATCGACGAGTTGAGCCTCGTCACCGCCCTTGCGAATGTAAACATGAGAAGGCTCGGACGGACATCGGTAACCCACAACTCCCGGGGATCTCTCGTAAGGGACACGGAGGTAGCCAAGATCGCAAAGACGTGGTCGTGCCTCGTAGACCTCTTTGTCTGAAAGAGTGTCGGGCAAAGTCGCAACCTTGAATGGGAATCCAGTTGGCGAGGCCAATGGATCGGTGCGGACAACCAAATCACCGGAGGCGAGATTGTCCATGAGTTGTTGGCGAAGAGATGGTTCAAGTCCAGATTCTTCCGCCAAGGAAAAGATTGTTCCCACTTGGACTCCAGCCGCACCGACTTCTAGTGCAATCCGAACCTGCTCTGGAGTTGCTTGTCCGCCCGCCAACCAAAATGGAAGACCTACCATCGCAACCTTTGCGACGTCGGCAATGTCTCTCGGCCCAAAGATGGGTTGCCCGGTGTCGTCCAAAATCATTGTTCCGCGAGGCGGGGCGTTATGACCGCCAGCGGTGAATCCTTCGACGATGAATCCGTCTGGCCTAGTAAGTAGATCTTTTGCTAGATATGTGGCCAAGACATGCGCCGAAACGATTGCAAGGAATTTTGGTCGACGCGGCGGCGGTACAGCGATACCGGTGAAAGTCTTTGGATAGAAAATTTCCTTGTACGGCTCAGTTCCGCCATCAACGTGAACGTTGAGAGATGCCGGCTTGTTTTCCGACAAGAGATTAAGCAGGTTAGGGATTTCCGCGGGAATTCCAGCCCCCATCAGAACGTAATCAACGCCTGCAAGCATTGCCCCGTACGCAGCGCTCGGAGTGGCCATCTGAATCTTCTCGAGAAAATTGACCCCAATGAGTCCGTCGTGACCTTCCTTCGCCAGCCAAACTTCGACGAAGTTTGAACAGACCCAGAGTTCAAGAGCATCCTTCGACGGACGAAGACTGAGTTTTGGAATGGGAATGAACGGGTCGCCATGTCGACCTTCGGGTCGGAAATATTTCGCTTCAACGCGCTGGGCGATCTCTGGGACAGGAAAAGCGGCAAGGGCTCGGCGGACATCTCCGCCGATATCGCCTTCTTGGAGTCGTCTTGCGATGACTGCATCGATGGCAGTGCCTGAAACAACGCCCAATTGACCGGTCATCGAGACCGCTTTGGCCAGTTTCCAGGAAGATACGGCGATACCCATTCCGCCTTGGATGACGACGGGCAGGCTCTGGGTATTTCTCACACGGTCAGCGTATAGGACTTGAAAAGTCTTGCCCTACCTAGGGTCATTCTCGCGCAAATCTTCGTGCCGAGGGGTGCCGCTCGGGCAGATTCTCGGGGAAATCGATACTGTCACCTCTTGTGAAGACCAAATCAATCGTCAGAAGCTCGCTTTCAATTTTAATCGCAGGTTCAGTTCTTGCCCTCGCGGCCAGCGCAAATGCCGCAACCACCTTTAAATCCGACCCAACTGCTCTCCCAGGCCCGATCATGATTGCCGATGAAGGCAACAATCGCATCGTGGTTGTTGACCCTTCCGGAACTCCGCGGTGGATATTTCCGCAGAAAGGAGATCTCAAGCCGGGACAAACTTTCCGAACTCCTGATGACGTCTTCCTATCGCCCGATGGCAAATCGATCATCGCCACTGAGTCAGAGCATCAGATGGTGAGCATCATCGATATCGCAACCAAGAAGATCACTTTTGAATATGGTGTTGCAGGTCAAGGTTCACGCGCAAAGGGACATCTCAATAATCCCGATGACGCCATGATGCTCCCCGATGGCAGGTTGATCATTGCTGACATTAAGAATTGCCGGATCCTTTTCTTGGATCCGAAAACACGAAAAACAACTCAACTTGGTAAGACCGGAACGTGTTACCACAATCCGCCCAAGACCTTCGGTAGTCCAAACGGCGCCTTCCCGATGCAAGATGGCCGTTTTCTCGTAACAGAAATTAACGGCGATTGGGTGAGTGCCATGTCCATCGACGGAAAGATTTCTTGGTCGGTGCACGCGCCCGGAATCGCTTATCCATCAGACACAAACGAGATATCGCCAAACGTTTATGTGACGGTAGATTTCAGTAAGCCTGGCGCGATAATTACTTTCAATTCGAAGGGGAAGTTGCTCTGGAAATACAAGCCGACGGGATCGGCCGCACTTGACCACACTTCGTTGGCTACCGGACTTCCTAATGGGAAAATCATTGCTAACGATGACGCAAACAATCGCGTGATCGTCGTTGACCCCAAGACGAAGAAAGTTGTCTGGCAATACGGACACAAAGGAGTCAAGGGCTCAGCCCCCGGATATCTCAATAATCCAGATGGTCTAGAACTCATTCCCGCCACCGCTCTGGTTAATTTCAAACTTTCATAGCCGGCGCTCTCAAAGGCGAACGCGAGGGCCATACCAATTGGTTATGGCACTCGCGTCCGGATCAGATGGTTTAAGTCATCCTCATATCTTCGGAGAGTGAGAGACGAGGATTAACCACCACATACACACCTTCGCAGGTGCATCACTAATCATGCGCTCGCAAATATGAGTCTGCTATATATATGGCGAGTGGCAACCCTAAATCCCTACAACAAAGTGCCCTTACTATTTTTTATAGGAGCGGATTTTCTTTCCTGTAAATGGCATGTGAAACAGCGGTGCGAATACGCAGACGTCGAATACTCCGGCTAGTAGTGGTAGCGCTCCGATTACCGCGATTACATAGCCGCTCGTAGATTTCATCGAAATTCCAATTCCGATGAGAACGGCTCCAGCAATTACTCGCAAGATTCGACCCATACTACTGGCCATAAATTGTGAGAATTTCATGTTAAGCCCACTTTCCTTTGGTTTTGTTGGTCTTAGGACTGATAGAACAGTTGGATTCACCCAATATGCGTTTGCGCGTCGCAAAGAGGAGCAATGCAATTCCGGCAGTTGCCAAGTACGGTTGAACTGGCGCAAAGAATTTGACGGCACCTGTGGCCCCCAGAGCCAATAGCGCCACCTTGTTGCAAACTGGGCAACCAATGGCGATAAAACTGAAGAATCCGCCTAGCCCCCCAATTTTTAGTGATCGGTCTTCCCGGATGACGGGATCTATGCTGATGTAGGTCGCCACCAAGAGACCGGTAAGAATTGACGTGATAACCAAGACTGGTATCGACCAGGAAGTTACTGATACTGAACGACCGAAAAATGGTGTGGGTATAACTGCGGTGGGAATTCCGATTACTAAGGCGCTAAGAACAGCGGTTGAAATCGCAGTGACCAATCGCCGCAGCGGCCAATTAAGCACAGTGGTCAGGCAATTGGGCACCGTTGTCTCCCTGCATTTAGCCCGATTTTGAATAGCAGGGAAAGTATATGATACCCTAGGGGGTATGTCCACACTCAAACTTACCTCTGACGAATTTGAAAAAGTTATCTCCAAAGACGGCATCGTGCTGGTCGATTTTTGGGCAGCCTGGTGCGGGCCGTGCCGAATGTTTGGTCCGATCTTTGAAAAGGCTTCAGAAGAATATCCTGAGATTGTCTTCGCCAAAGTTGATACAGAAGAAGAGCAGCAGCTCTCAGGCTCACTCGGAATCTCTTCAATTCCCACGCTCATGGCGTTTAGGGATGGAATATTGCTTTTCAATCAAGCTGGCGCTCTTCCCGCTTCGAGTCTCGAGCAATTAATAAAGGCGCTACAAGAGGTCAATATGGAAGAAGTTCGGACTAAAATCGAAGCAGAGAAGTAAATTGCCGTAAGGGGAGTTGTCTCATGGCTCGAGTCGTTGTTCTAGGTGCAGGAATTTCCGGCCATACGGCGGCATTGCATTTGCGGCGTAGGTTGGCAAAAGAGCATGAAGTAGTTGTCGTTACTCCAAATTCCAAGTGGAATTGGATTCCGTCAAACATTTGGGTTGGCGTTGGGAAGATGACAACAGATCAAGTCACCTTTCCCCTGGCACCTATTTATGCCCGAAAGGGAATTGAATTTCATCAGGGCTTGGCAACTGCAATCCATCCAGAAGGTGATTCGAGTATTCCACGTGGCTATGTTGAAATCACTTACACAGATCCACAGAAGTCAGGTACGTCCCGTAAAGTCGAGTACGACTACTTGATAAATGCAACAGGCCCCAAATTGAATTTCGCGGCAACTCCGGGACTGGGTCCTGATGCAAATACCGTTTCGGTATGTACTCCCGGCCATGCTATTGAAGCGGCAAAGGCGTTCAAAGAGACCATCTCTAAGTTGAAGCAAGGCATTCCGCAGACCCTGGTTGTCGGAGTTGGTCACGGTACATGCACATGTGAAGGTGCGGCCTTTGAGTACGCCTTTAATGTTGAGCATGAGCTTCACCTTGCTGGTGTGCGAGACCTTGCGACGGTTATTTACTTAACAAATGAATATGAATTGGGCGATTTTGGCGTCGGAGGGATGACTTTCACTCAGAGCGGTTTTGCCACTAGTAGCAAGATTTGGACTGAATCGCTTTTTCGAGAGCGGGGGGTCCACGCCATTCTGCAGGCACACGTGGAGAAGGTAGAACCTGGTCTCATTCATTACGAGCAACTCGACGGAATCAAGCGCACTTTGAGTTTCGATTTTGCGATGCTTCTGCCTCCGTTCCGCGGGGTTGATTTAAAAGCCTTCAATAAGGCCGGAGAAGATATCACTGCTGACATGTTTGCACCCAATGGTTTTATGAAAGTTGACGCCAACTATTCTGCAAAGTCTTTTGAAGAATGGAGAGCCGAAGATTGGCCGAGTACTTATCAATCCCCGCTATTTGGAAACGTTTTCGGAGTTGGAATTGCTTTTGCCCCACCTCACCCAATTTCTCGACCGCGAAAGACTGAGGCCGGGATTGTCATTTCTCCATCTCCTCCGCGTACAGGAATGCCTTCTGGCGTGATGGGCAAAACGGTCGCTCTCACAATTTGCGATCGAATTCAACATGGCAACTCGATAAAGGCTCATGTCGCGTCCATGGCCAATATGGGAGCGGCTTGTGTTGCTTCAGCAGGATCGGGAATGCGAACTGGTACCGCTGCGGCGATGACGATGTACCCGGTAGTTCCTGATTACCAACGATTCCCTGACACAGGCCGAAGCACAAAAGATACCTTCGGCGAAATCGGCTTAGCCGGTCATTGGATTAAATATTTGCTTCATGTCATGTTTATTTACAAAGCAAAAGCACGATTCGGTTGGTTCTTAATACCAGAATAATTCACCCTGCATTTCGAAGGAGAAGAGGACTGAACATGGAGAACGCGGATGAAGTCATTGCAAGAGCGCTCCTCCCGACCCCAGAGACCTTGCGGGGGAGAAAGAATCTCCTACTCCAATCCTGGAGGTTCATCGCAATCAATATTCGAATGGTGAAAATGATCTTCAAAGGTGATCACTAATTACCGGGTGACTTCCGAATGACTGACAATCTAAGGTTTTGTTATACCCCTAGGGGTATGCTAAAGTATCCGAATAGTTCGACCGAGAGGCAAATTATGGCGAAAAAAGAAGTCATTCACGTGCTGTCCGATCCTGTTCAACTTGAAGCGTTGGCAAAACGCCTAAAGCGAGCACATGGGCAGTTGGGCGCGGTCGTGCGCATGCTTGAGGAGGGGCGCACCTGCGAGGAGATTGTCACTCAAATGGCTGCCGTCGGAAAGGCGGTCAACACCGCGGCATTTACCTTGATTGCCGCAAACCTCCAGGAATGCATTGAAGACGCCGATGAAAATACCGCCGCGGTGACGCAAAAGTTGCAGAAGCTCTTTTTGAGCTTAGCCTAAGGAAAAGGATATTGATAACCGTGAACAGAAGGAAACTTGCTGCCGTAGCAATTATCGCTACTGCGTTGGTGCTGGCTGGATGCTCTTCACATAAAGGTGCGATCACCAATATGAACTCAAACGATTTTTCGAACAAGATCCAAGAGTCGGGCGTTGTTGTTCTCGACGTTCGCACACCTAGTGAATATGCCCAGGGCCATATAGCCAACGCGATTAATATCGACGTTGAAGCAGCAACGTTCAACTCAGAGATCGCGAAATTGGATAACACCAAGACATATGCGGTCTATTGCCACAGCGGTCGCAGGTCGGCCATTGCGACGACCGCGATGGCCCGAGCGGGATTTGAACACATTTTCAATTTGCAAAATGGCTTAGCCGATTGGATGGCGCACGGCATGATGGTGGTGACCTCATAATGAAGATTGTTATTGTCGGTGGCGTTGCCGGCGGAATGTCAGCAGCGACGCGACTTCGAAGGCTAGATGCAGATGCTGAAATTATCGTTCTTGAGAAGAGCGGCCACGTCTCCTATGCCAATTGTGGACTTCCCTATTACGTGGGTGGCGTCATTGAGGAAGAAGAGTCCCTTTTTCTACAAACTCCTGAGTCTTTGTACGCTCGATTCAGACTAGATGTCCGAGTGCTAACGGAAGCGACGAAGGTTAATCCAGGACAAAAGACGATCGAAGTCCGCGATATTGCGTCGGGGACAATGTCAGAGATTTCCTACGATAAATTGATATTGAGTCCGGGCGCTTCCCCCGTTGTTCCACCGATTTCAGGTATAGAACGGGCATTAACTCTACGCACAGTCGAAGATGTCGAGAAGATTTTCGCTAGGGTCATCGGCAATCCACGCGAAGCGGTTGTGATCGGCGGCGGGTTCATCGGTGTCGAGGTTGCAGAAAATCTCGTGCATAAAGGGATTTCAACATCCCTGGTTGAAGCCCTGCCACAAGTTCTCGCTCCCTTGGATCCAGAGATGGCTACGTTGGTCTCGGAGGAAATGGTGCGAAAGGGAGTGAATCTCTTTCTCGGCGATGCCGTTGAATCCATTACAGCGAATTCGGTTACATTGGCTAGTGGTGAGGTATTGCCAAGCGATCTTGTAATTCTTGCAATCGGAGTGAAACCCGATGTAGCCCTTGCTCGTGGTGCTGGTTTAAGGATTGGCGAACGCGGCGGTATTGAAGTGGATGAATTCAACCGTACAAGTGATCCCGATATTTACGCAGTTGGTGATGCTGCCGAGAAGCGAGATTCCATGGATGGCAGCGCGACTTTGGTACCACTTGCCAACATTGCGAACCGACATGGGCGAGTGGTCGCTGATCACATAAATGGCCGCACGGTCCGTTCTGTTTCAACAATCGGCACCGCTATCGTAAAAGTCTTCGATCTAACGATCGCCACGACCGGGTGGAATGAGAAGCGGTTGTTGGCAAGCAAGCGCCCGCATTACGTGATTCACACCCACCCGTCCTCACATGCTGGCTATTACCCAGGCGCGAAATCTATGGCTCTGAAGATGATTTTTGACAAGGCCACGGGTGAGATTTTGGGGGCTCAAGGAATCGGCACCGAGGGAGTCGACAAGCGAATCGATGTTATTGCAACTGCGATCCGTGGTGGGTTGACTGCACCAGAGCTTGCAGATCTCGAATTGGCGTATGCACCCCCATTCGGATCGGCTAAGGATCCCGTGAACATGTTGGGGTACGTTGCTGAGAATTATTTGTCGGGTCTTTCGAAGACCGTTCAGTGGCATGAAATTGATGACTATCGCGAACGCGGCTACACCATTTTGGATGTGCGAAGCGCGGGCGAGTTTGCATTGGGAGCCATTCCGCATTCCGTCAATATCCCCATTGATGAATTGCGGGAGCGGATCGGAGAGGTTATCTGGCACGACCTTGTAGTCAATTGTCAGGTTGGAATTCGCGGGCATTCTGCATCACTGCTTCTCAATGAGCTGGGATTCAACGCATCCAATCTCGACGGCGGTTATCAAACTTGGCGTCACTCACCGGCACGAGTTTCAACGCTAGTGCATTCGTAAATGTCTCATCAAACTGATTGGGCCGACTCACTTGCAAAGTGGGCGATTCCGCAGGAAATATTAGATAAGGCGACGACGACACCATGGATTCACCCTCCAGAACTATTTGCATTGCCTGAAGTTATCGAACCGACTATTTCTCACTCGCGCGCGCAGGAGGCACTGCCTGTCGGGGGTTCGGTTCTCGATGTCGGATGCGGCGGGGGTATTGCGACTTTCGCACTCACAGATGCATCCCATGTAATTGGCGTAGATCACCAGAGTGAAATGTTGGAAATGTTTGCGGCGAATGCGAAGAATCGCGGTTTAAGGTGCCAGACATTCGAGGGTTTTTGGCCTCAAGTCGCCTCGGAGGCGCCGATCGCCGATGTTGTTGTATGTCATCACGTTGTCTATAACGTGGCAGAGATTGGGCCATTTCTTAAGGCATTGGATTCGCATGCGAGGAAGCGCGTAGTGATTGAGATGCCAACACATCACCCCCTATCCAATCTATCGCCGGCGTGGATGCACTTTTGGAAACTGGATCGACCGACTACACCTGACGCGCAAGACCTGTTGGATGTTCTTAAGGAAATTGGAATTGCTGCCCACGTTGACTATTGGGTTGGGAAAATGAGAGATCGTAGCGACCTTGATCGGGACAGCGAATTTATGCGCGTGAGACTCTGTCTTCCACCAGAACGATTAGGCGAGGTCCGTGAATATCTCATGCAAAATCCCCTGCCACGTCAGCGCGAGATTGCAACTATTTGGTGGGATGTCAACGCTTCGCGCGGAAGTAACTAAACCACCCGTAGGCCGCAGCGACTATTAAGTAAGGCGCAACGCTCGCCAAAGATGAAGCAAAATCCACGCCGACCCGTGAAACGTGAAAACTGTCCGTGACAGCCGTGACAAGAAAAGTGACAATGGCAAATGCCAGTGGAGCCGTTGCGGCCGATACATATTCGGTGCCTGCTCGACCGAAGCGAGTAGTCCCAAGGACTGCCAGGCAGATCATCACGCCGGTATAAACGCCTACGCCATGTCGGACGACAATTTCGATTGTCGAGACGAGCCCGATGAAGAAGGTCTGTAAAACCACGACCCCTGGCTTGGTAAGTCCTCTATTAGATGTCGCTGTCGTGGGCGAAGCCATCAGTTCTCCTCGTCTATCTCTTCGACATCAATGAAATCCTCGGGCGCATCAAGGGCTAGTTTGCTCTTGAGTTCGCGAACATTATCGGAGACCTCGGGAATGGCCCTTAGTTTACTGGAATCACCCGACACTCCAAGATTCATGATCTTCTTCGCAGGACTCAGTACGGTGCTTTCGGCCGTTGGAATCATGTCGTTGTATGCCTTGACAGTTTGTTTGAGGCGATCTCCGACGGCGACGATTTTCACGTGAAGTGATGCGACGTTTTTGAGGAAAGTGCCCGCCAACTCTTGGATCTCCGCTGCGCTTTCAGCAAGGCGATTCCTGCTAAAAACATAACCGACCGTGGCGAGTAGGGACATCATGGTCGTGGGCGTGGCGATAGTTACGCCTTTTCTAAATGCTTTTTCGAGAAGACGAGGGTCCACGCGTAAGGCTTCAGTAAGAATGGACTCGAAAGGGGCGAAGAGTACGACGAAGCTAGCCGAGTCGTCTCTGTCCGCATAGCCGCGCTTTGCTAGCGCATCGACGTGCTTGAGTAGATCTTTCGCGTGTTGTTCGAGGGATGCCTCGCGCAGTGCCACATCTTCGGTATCAAAGGCTTCGAGAAATCTTTCAAACGGAAACTTCGAGTCAATGAAGAGAACGCTTGAACCTGGAAAGGAAATGGTGATGTCGGGGATTCCGACTTTGTCGCCATCTCCGGTCATGGATTTCTGTCGAGTGAAATGCACGCCTTCGATAAGTCCGGCATTTTCAAGTAGTTGCTCGAGTTGGGCTTCACCGAATTTTCCGCGAGTCTGGGAACTTGAGAGAGCGCCAGCAATCTTTGATGTTTCCTCAAGCAATGACTTATTGGTCGTCGCCATATTGGTGAGGTCGTTTCGAATTTTCTGCTCGGCGGTGACGCGACTTAGTTCGGCCTCCCTTGC